>NZ_CALWJM010000009.1 GCF_944381005.1 uncultured Butyricicoccus sp.
TGGTACTGTTTCTTACTATTATTATACGCTATTTCTCGTCAAAAATCAACCATTTGTTGTGACAGAGCCAATATTTTAAATCGCTATCAATTCCTGATAATATTCCTGGCTTCCTGTGTTTCCCACTGCGCAAATAGATGCCTTGTCAAAACGAAATACCTGTCGCGCCAACTGGCAAATCTGTTCAGCCGTTACCGCGTCATATGCGGCAACCAGCTCATCCGCATCCACTACGCGTTGTTGGAACAATTCCGAACGCCCTAGATGGTGCATCCGTGCATTGGTGCTTTCCAAGCCCATCAGCAAATTACTTTTGAGCTGTTCCCTGCATCGGCTTAATTCTTCCCGTGTCGGCCCTTCTTCACAGAACTCACGCAGAACATCACAGATAAGGTGTGCTGCTTTGCGCTCCTGCTCCTGTCCCAATCCGACATAAATCGAAAACATGCCGGTATCTATATAGCTGGATGGGAAAGAATACACCGAATAACACAAACCATTGCGTTCGCGCACCGTCTGAAACAGACGGGACGACATGCCACCACCGATAATGCCATTCATAAGCTGATAGACATAGCGCTTTTCATCGAGCAGCGGCAATCCCGGAAATCCAATACACAAATGATTTTGTTCAATCTCTTTGGGACGCACAACCACACAAGGCTGATAGGTTGCACGCTCTATTTCATTGCATCCACTGCCGGGCATCTGTCCAAATAATTCGCAAATATACTGCAAATCGGTATCGGTGAACCGTCCCGACAGCGCAATGACTGTATCTTTAGGGTGATAGTTGTGTTTTATGTAGTCATGCAACATCTTGGAATCCATTGTATTCAAAGTCTCTTCGGTTCCAAGGATAGGACGCCCCAAGGCTGTGCCTTGATAACAAGTTTCAAACAGTTTTTCGGTTGCAACATCGTCCGGTGCGTCCTCGTACATGTCAATTTCTTCCAGCACCACACCGCGTTCCAGTGCAATATCCTCATCCGCAAACCGAGAACACAGGAACATATCTGCCAGCAATTCTGCCGCTGAATGTAAGTGGTTGTCCAGCACTTTCATGTAATAGCAAGTGCAGTCTTTGGTTGTGAACGCATTGGACTGCCCGCCCATTGCATCCATCATGGATGCGATATGGCGTGCAGTACGCTTTTCCGTACCTTTAAAAATCATATGTTCAATAAAGTGTGAAATACCATTTTGTTCTTTTGGCTCAAAGCGGCTCCCATTGCCGACCCAGATGCCAAGTGCCGCAGAGCGTACATGTTCAATCCGCTCGGCTACTACGCGCACACCATTGGGCAACACAATTTTTTCATACATAACTGAAACTCCACCGTTCTAAAAATACTCCATTTTAGAGTTATATTGCTCTTGTTTTTTATTATAGCATAGATAGATGGGATACGAAACAGGAAGTTCCAGCGAATCTATACAGAAAATGGGCACAGAAATCATCTGTGCCCATTTGAATGGATTCCCCTTATTGGATTGGCAACGTCACATCTTGTATGGTAATCGACTCCATCTGGTCAAGTGGAATGACTTCATCCCGGAACGTGTCGCGCAAAACAATTTTGCGCGTGTATATGTTACACGATGACCCCATCCACTTTCCTAAATCAAGTGTTGAGCCGTCTTTCAGATTCAAGACAATCGAAAGTGCTGTCAGTTTATCATAAGGCGTATTCCCCGGCCATTTTCCACTCTCCTGTTGCTCGAACGAATCTATTTCTTTTTGTGTCTGTTCATTGACTGTGGGATATTCTGCCGCGATGCGGAAGCCCAGCGGCGAAATATTGACCGACTGTATCATTGCCGTTCCCGCTTGCGTCTCTACCGCAATCGGTTCACTGAGCAGTTCGGTTCCAACGTCATCATAACGCAAATCAAATCTTAGCTTCCAGTTTCCCTCTGCCAGCACGGTTGCCTGTTCCGACGCATCATCCCAAACCTTGATACTTGTAAAGTGTGCCGTTGCTGTTCCCTGCCGGATGCCTTTTTCATCATCAACCGAGCATTGCATAATATATTGCACCTGATTGTCTCCGGGTACATCATCCACAAACCAGCTGCTGCCACCCATACCACTTTGGCTAAAATCCAAAGTCTCTTGACATAGCATGTTATCTGCATCCAGCACGCGCCCATCTTCGGCAGTAATGGTATAAACGATGTTGATATTATACTTATCACCCATGACTGCATCGGCTGTGATGGTAAATCCTGCATCACTCGCTGAAGCATCGACCGGATAGCCAATCTTATCTATAATTTCGGTCTGTGCTGTGCCAAACGCTGCCTTAAATGCGTCGCTTGCCCAACCGACATATGCCGCGCCCGCCCCCATCGAAAGTACCGCTGCGGCCGCTAGGACTGCGGCAACCGTGCGCTTGATGGAACGGCGCGGTTTGTAGGCGGGCATCGGCTGTGCCGCTTGCTGCATCAAGCGGTCAATCATCTGTTCTTTCTGCTCAGACGAAAAATGCAGTTCATTCAGCATATCTTTATACTCCTTGTTCACAGTAATTCCCTCCTAACATATGTCTCAGCCGATTGCGACCACGTTCCATGCGCGTGTTAATCGTCGCCGGACGTTCTCCCAACAAGTCCGCAATCTCTCGGATTTTATACCCTTCATAGTAGTGCAGATAGAGCGGAATCCGGTATTTATCGGGCAATTCCTGCACCGCTGATAAAATACTGCCCTGTACTTGTGGCGGTGCGGCGACTTGCGCACAAGATTCTATGTCGCAAGTGCGGGTGCGCCAACTGCTTTTCAATACGTCTTTACAGGCGTTGACCGCTGTGCGCAAAATCCATGCTTTTTCATGTTCTGGGCTGTCAAACGTCTGCCCACAGGTCAAATACTTTAAAAACACGGTTTGACAGATATCCTCTGCATCGTGCGTCGATTTCAAATAGGTGTAACTGAGCCGCAGTATCATATCCGAATAGGTATTCACCAGATATTCCGCCTGTGCACGGTCAAATGGCTTCATATCACTTGTACTCCTTCCCCGCGTGCCCACTTGCCTAGGATTGGGTGCTTATCGCGTTTCACCTACTATACGAACCAGAACGCTAAATTCTCTCACGCCGTTCAAAAAATTTTTCACACAAAAAAGGTCACGCATATGCGTGACCTTTCATATAGGCTCTATATTGGTTTCAATTAGAGTTTTTCTTCTTCCTTGACATCCTTCATGGACAGGTTAATACGGCCCTTGTCGTCAATCTCCATGACCTTAACATAAACCATGTCGCCCACCTGAACGGCGTCTTCTACCTTTTCAATACGGTGGTCAGCCATTTTAGAGATGTGAACCATACCATCCTTATTGGCGGTCAGGTTAACGAATGCACCGAAGTTCATCAGACGAACAACCTTACCATAATAGATTTCGCCCACTTCCGGCTCCTTGACAATGGCTTCAATCATAGACTTCGCCATCTCACAGTCAGATGCCTTGACTGCAGCAATGGTAATCACGCCGTCATCATTGATATCAATTTGCGCACCCGAATCGGCAACAATCTTTTGAATGACGCTGCCGCCCTTGCCGATAACTTCACGAATCTTATCTGGATGAATCTGCATGGTAATCATCTTGGGTGCCCAAGCCGATACATCATCACGGGGCTTGTCGATTGCCTTGAGCATGATTTCATCCAAAATGCCCAGACGTGCAACACGGCACTTGCGGAACGCTTCCTTGATGACTGCCGGAGACAGACCATCCACCTTGATATCGACCTGAATGGCTGTGATACCCTTCTTGGTACCAGCAACCTTAAAGTCCATATCGCCGTAGAAGTCCTCCAAGCCCTGAATATCGGTGAAGGTGGTTTCCTGTCCGTCATCGGTAATCAGACCACAGGAAATACCGGCAACCGGTGCCTTAATCGGTACGCCTGCATCCATCAGTGCGAGGGTAGAACCACAAACCGAACCCTGCGAAGTCGAACCGTTTGAGGATACGACCTCAGAAACCAGACGCAGTGCATAGGGGAATTCTTCTTCAGACGGGATAACCGGCAGCAGCGCACGCTCTGCCAGCGCACCATGACCGATTTCACGACGGCCGGGGCCGCGGGAAGGACGGGTTTCACCGACCGAGAAGGATGGGAAGTTATAGTGATGGATATAGCGCTTGGTCTTTTCATCAAAAATGGTATCAAGCTCCTGTGCATCGCCCAGTGTACCCAGTGTGCAGGTGGTCAAAACCTGTGTCTGTCCACGGGTGAACAGGCCGGAACCGTGTACACGCGGCAGAACGCCAACTTCGGCAGCCAGCGGGCGCACTTCTTCCATACCACGGCCATCGACGCGCTTGCCCTGTACCAGCCAGTTACGCACGATTTTCTTTTGGAGCTTGTCAAAGCACTCGGAAATCTCGCCGCCGTGCTCGCTTACGAACTCCTCGCCCAGTTCTGCTTCAAATGCGTCGCGCACTTCCTTAATGCGCGCATCGCGAACGGTCTTGTCATCGGTATCCAAGCAGTATTCCAGCTTGCCGCGGCACTCTGCTTCCAGCTTGTCAAAAATCTCATGGTTGATGTCATGGTGCTCATAGGCAAACTTGGGCTTGCCAATCTGCGCCTTGATGTCAGCAATGAATGCGACAACCTTCTTAATCTCCTCGTGTGCGGTCATGAGGGCGTTAAACATGTCGTCCTCAGGCACTTCGTTTGCACCCGCTTCAATCATAACGATTTTGTCTGCGGTTGCGCATACGGTGACATCCATTTCCGAGCGCTTGCGCTGTTCTGCGGTCGGGTTGATAACAACCTGTCCATCTACAATGCCGACATTGGCACCGCCAATGACATAATCAAACGGGATATCGGAAATGGAAACCGCGATGGATGCACCCAGCAGTGCGGTTACTTCGGGCGAGTTGTCCGAGTCGTTTTCCAGCACGGTGCACACGATAGAAACATCGTTGCGCAAATCCTTGGGGAACAGTGGACGCATCGGGCGGTCAATCTGGCGGGAAGCCAAAATTGCCTTCTCGGACGGGCGACCCTCACGGCGCATAAACGAACCGGGGATGCGGCCAACTGCATACAGGCGTTCTTCAAAATCAACCGAGAGCGGGAAAAAGTCGATGCCGTCGCGGGGTTTTGCCGAAGCGGTTGCGGTAACCAATACAACGGTATCGCCATAGCGCACCAAGCAAGAGCCGTTTGCAAGCTGAGCGAGCTTGCCGGTTTCTACGCGCAGCGGGCGGCCTGCATAGGTCGTCTCAAACACGCGATGGTCTTTAAACTCAAAATGATTGATGTTGCTCATGTTTCAAATAGCCTCCTTATCATGTTTGGGACAGGCGGCTTTGCAGCATTTAGCATTTGAAGCGCAGTCCAATCCAAGAGAGCGATTGGGCTGCCCTCCAACTGCTAAAGCCGCGGCACAGCCGCCCGATTATTCATAGAGTGGAACAAGTAGCAAGTAAGGGGGGCACGGATGCCCCCCTCGATGATACTTACTTACGGATGCCCAGCTTTGCAATCAGAGCACGGTAACGGTTTACGTCCTTCTTCTGCAAATAGTTGAGCATGCTGCGGCGCTGGCCAACCATCTTGAGCAGGCCACGGCGAGAGTGATTGTCCTTGGGATGCTGCTTCAGGTGCTCGGTCAGTTCGCCGATGCGAGCAGTCAGGATAGCAACCTGTACTTCCGGGGAACCGGTGTCGGTTGCATGGGTGCGGTTTGCTTCAATTACAGCGGTTTTGTCTTCCTTACGAATCATGGTACTTTCACCTCATAAAAAATTTTAAAGTCCCCGCACGCTGGGTATTGGACGGTGAAAAACGATGCGCTCAAACACATCCTGTGCCCAAAAATACTAAGCGTGGGGCAAATTACAATTTATATTACCACGAAGCAGGCCATTTGTAAAGAGTTTTGTGTAAACTCTATTCGTGACGAACTTACAGAAGCCGACAAAAAATTAACAAAATTTTTATGAATTTTTCACATTGCATACACATTGTTTTTCTTTTATAATAATTCTCGTCAGCTAATCAAGAACACGTTCGATGTGACAAACCTTGATTTCTGATTTTTGTCAAGATACGCGGTGGGGCTGTGCAAGAGTGCGGCCTGAAACCGCGTTTTCTTTTTATCTTTCAAAAAAAGAAACGCCGAACGATATTTTTTGTCGTTCGGCGTTTTTTATGCGTTTCATATCAAATTTTATTCTCTGGGCTGCACCATGCAGGCACCCACACCAGCGGCCAGCGTCAAGAATGCTGCAAAACAGCCGATTGCGGCATAAATAGCGAAACTGCCCATGCCAATCGCATCTTCAAAATAAAATAATCCCGTAAACGGTGTCATGAACACCGGCCCCAGCAGATTGACCACAGTATGATTCATCTTGAAAAAGGTTGCCACGTCCAGCACACCCAGCACCAGCGCATACAGCATCAGCAAAACTTCCAGCAACCGGCTATGAATGGGTAACCCAATCGGGATAATCAGCAACAAAAACAGCATATACACGCCGGTGATAATCAAATTGGTCTGTGTGGCTTCTCCATTTATGCCAAACCAAATATTGACCCCGACCGTGATGCCGACCCACAGCACCAACATGACAATCAATCCAATAAATCTTCTCATATCCGCCTCCTTGTCTTTGTGTACCGCAAAAAAGGCGCGGCAATGAAACGCTGCGCCTTTTTTGTGATTTGCGGACGTTTTTTATTTTACAATTTCCTGTGCAGCCGCAGCAAGCTTGGCTACCTTTTCATCGGATGCAGCCTTGCTATCTGCCTTTGCCATAATGTAAACCTTAACCTTCGGCTCGGTACCGGACGGACGGATAATAAACGAAGTACCGCCTTCCAGCTCGTAATACAGTACGTTCTGTCCCGACAACTCCATGGTTTCGGTCTTGCCGTCGCTGACCTGTGTGCGCACACCCGACTGATAGTCGCGGATATACTCGACCTTATGTCCGCCTACTTCTGTCAACGGGGTCTGGCGCAGTTCTGCCATCAATTCCTTCATGCGCTCCAGACCAGCCACGCCGGGCATGGTAATCGAAATGGTCTGCTCGGTATAGAAGCCGTATTTTTCATACATGGTCTGCATCGCATCGTACAAGGTCATGCCCTTGGTGCGATAATAAGCCGCCATCTCTGCAATGAGCATGGAAGCGGTCACGGCATCCTTATCGCGCGCATAGTCGCCCGCCAGATAGCCGTAAGATTCTTCAAATGCAAACAGGTATTCGTGCGAACCAGTGGTTTCAAACTGCTTGATTTTCTCAGCCAAGAACTTAAATCCGGTAAAAGTGTCGAAGCAGTCCACACCGTTTGCCTTTGCCGCAGCGCGCGCCATTTCGGTGGTAACCAGCGATTTGAGCACCGCCGGATGCTCGGGCATGGTGCCGGTCAACTTTTTCGCGGTGATGACATAATCAATCAGCAGCACGCCTACCTGATTGCCCGACAGCGTGACATACTCGCCTTCGCTGTTCTTGAGCACAATACCGGTACGGTCGGCATCGGGGTCGGTGCCAATGATAAGGTCAACACCATTTGCCTTTGCCAAGTCAATCGCCAGATGGAAGCCTTCCTTATTCTCCGGATTGGGCGATTTAACGGTTGGGAAGTCGCCGTCAATCTTCATCTGTTCGGGCACACAGATAATGTGCTTGTAGCCAATCCGCTTCAAAATTTCGGGCACCAGACGATAGCCTGCACCGTGGAACGGCGTATAAACTAGCTTAAAGTCGTCGGCTACCTGCTTCACGCAGTCGGGATTGATGGCAACCTTCAATACTTCTTTGAGGTATGCTTCATCGGTCTGCCAATCAAGCATTTTAATCAATCCATCGGCCTTGGCCTGTTCAAAGTCCATGGTCTTGACATCCTTGAAGAAGTCGAGCGCGCCCATTTCCTTGGCTACGACATCAGCTTCCTTGGGCGGGAGTTGTGCGCCATCTTCCCAGTAAACCTTATAGCCGTTGTACTCCTTGGGGTTATGCGAAGCGGTAATATTGATGCCTGCAATGGTGCCATAATACCGAATTGCGAAAGACAGTTCGGGGGTGGGGCGCAGTTCATCGTACAGCTTAACTGTGATACCATTCGCCGCCAGAATACATGCAGCAAGCTGGGCAAATTCGGGCGAAAAATGACGGGAATCATAGGCGATTGCCACGCCGCGTGCACAAGCCTCTGCGCCATTTTGCACAATCAAGTTGGCCAAGCCCTGCGTTGCAGCGCCCACGGTAAACCGATTCATGCGGTACAGACCGGTGCCCAGCACCCCGCGCAAGCCAGCTGTGCCAAAGGAAAGCGGTGCAAAGAAACGGTCTTTAATTGCATCCTCATTTCCGCGAATGGCTTCCAGTTCTGCCCGTTCCTCGTCTGTCAGCGCAGACGAAGCCAGCCAGCGCTCATACTCAGCCATATAATTCATAGTCCCTTCACCTCATCTATGGATTTGAAATCTTCTAAATCAAAAATTCCTTATCTAAATTATACAATAAACTTGGGCATTTGCAAGCCAGATTTTTGTAAATTTTAACACGTTTGCCCATTCACTTCCCAAAAAATTGCCGTAAATTTCTTATAAAATGCACAAAAGCGCGTTTCGGAATTCATATCCCGAAACGCGCTTTGTCATTTTATGTTGATTTTACAGGTTTTCAATCGCACGCACACGAATCATGCCATCTACCCCACGAATCGCTTGCAGAACCGAATCATTGGGGGCTTCGTTGACATCCACAATGGTATAAGCATAGTCACCGCGCGAACGGTTGCCCATGTTTTCGATGTTCATGCCCTGCGCCGACAATGTAGAGGTAATCTGCGCAATCATGTTCGGCACATTCTTGTGAATCAGGCACAGACGATGCCCGCCCTCATACGGTACTTTGAGATTGGGGAAGTTGACCGAATTGCGAATGGTACCCATTTCCAAAAATTCGCGTACTTCCTGTGCCGCCATCTTAGCGCAGTTGTCCTCGCTTTCGGGCGTGGACGCGCCCAAGTGCGGCATAATAACCGCATTCTTCTGCGCTAACATCGCATCGGTTGCGAAGTCGGAAACATAGCGTGCTACCTTACCGCAGGACAGTGCCGCCGCCATTGCATCCTCGTCTACCAGTTCGCCGCGCGCAATATTGATAATGCGCACGCCGTCCTTCATCTTGCCAATCGCATCCGCATCAATCAAATGCTTGGTATCGGGGGTCAGCGGTACATGTACGGTGATATAATCGCAGTTTGCGAAAATCTCGTTGACATCGGTGATGTGCTTAACCGAACGGGACAGACGAAGCGCACCATCAACCGACAAGTAGGGGTCATATCCCCAAACTTCCATATCCAGACCAACGGCTGCATTTGCAACCTGTACGCCAATCGCACCCAGTCCGATAACGCCCAAACGCTTGCCACCAACTTCGGGGCCTGCAAACTTGGACTTGCCCTTTTCGGCTGCCGGGCCGATATCGGGTGTACCGGCAAGCGACTTAGTCCACTCGATACCGCCTACGATATCGCGTGAAGCCAGCATCAATCCACAGATAACCAGTTCTTTCACCGCGTTGGCATTGGCACCCGGCGTATTGAATACGACGATACCTTCTTCGGCACAGCGTTCAAGCGGAATGTTGTTGACGCCTGCACCTGCGCGTGCGATGCACTTGAGCGACTGCGGGAACTGGGTATCATGCAGCTTGGCAGAACGCACCAGCACAGCATCGTACTGTTCGGCATCTTCGCTGCAAGTATACTTTTCCGGGTCTAAACGCTCCAGACCCACCTTGGAAATTTTATTAAACAGTTTGACCTGATACATTGCCCTGACTCTCCTTAGCCGTTTTCTTTGGCAAACTTCTGCATGAAGTCCACCAGCTTTTCAACGCCCTCATACGGCATTGCATTGTAAATCGAAGCGCGCATACCGCCGACCAGACGATGTCCCTTGAGGTTAGACATACCGTTTTCGACCGCCGCCTTGACAAACTTGGCGTCCAGTTCTTCATCGCCTGTGCGGAACGTAACGTTCATCATCGAGCGAGAATCCACACGCGCTGTCGGCTGATAGAACGACTGGCTGTCCAGATATGCGTAGAGCAGTTCGGCCTTCTTTTCGTTGCGCTTGCGCATTTCTTCCAAGCCGCCAACCTCGTTTTCAATCCATTCGAGTACCAGACCCAAAATGTAAATCGCATACGTCGGCGGAGTGTTGTACATGCTCTCCTTGTCAGCCATCAGCTTCCAGTCGAGCAGTACCGGCATTTTATCCTTGGGATAGAAGCCCAACAAATCGTCGCGCGCAATCACCACGGTCAAGCCAGCCGGGCCCATGTTCTTCTGCGCACCTGCCATGATAACGCCATACTTGGACACATCAACAGGCTTGGAAAGGATATTAGAGGACATGTCAGCAACTACCGGTACATTGCCGGTTTCCGGACAATACTTCCATTCGGTACCAAAGATGGTATTGTTAGAGCAGTGATAGAAGTAATCAGCGTCGGGCGACAGCGACAATTCTTCCTGCGACGGGATATAGGAAAAGTTATCGGCTTCCGAAGTCGCCGCTACATGGATTTCGCCAAACTTCTTGGCTTCCTTGTAAGCGTTCTTTGCAAAGTTACCAGTCACGGCATAATCTGCCTTACCGGTGCGCATGAGATTGAGCGGAATGGCAGAGAACTGCATGGTTGCACCGCCCTGCAAAAAGAGCACTTTATAATTATCCGGAATGCCCATCACGCGACGCAGAGAGGCTTCCGTGGACTTGATAATGGAGTCGTACACCTTTGACCGGTGACTCATCTCCATAACTGACATGCCCGACCCCTGGTAGTTGAGCATCTCAGCAGCCGCGCGCTCCAGAACCGGAACGGGCAGCATCGAAGGACCTGCGGAAAAGTTGAAAATTCTTTCTGTCATCGCTTGTGACCTGCCTTTCATTGCGTAATACTTTATACAAGTAAAGTAAGAATGAATCTATTATATCGCCGCCGTGTGCTGCACGCAAGTGTTTATTTGACAAATTTTTTCTGTTATACTATAAGAAAAATTGGGGAAAGGAGATATTTTTTTGAACATTGTGGATAGATTGTCCGTGTCACGCGGACTTTGTGCGTATGGTGTGTGTGACTGTGACCTGCTGCTTGCTCACATGACCGACGCGGCACGGCTCGGACTCACCCGCCGGATTGCGCAGCCGCGCAGTGTGTTTGTTGCGCTTTTCCCTTATGCTGCCGAACAGCGGCCCGGCAACCTTTCGCTATATGCGCGTGGCCGAGATTATCATGCCGTTATCCAACAGACATTGGGAGACATGGCTGCCGAACTGCGCACTGCCTACCCGGAAAATAATTTCATTGTGCTGGCCGACAATTCCCCCTTACCCGAAGTGCTTGCGGCGGCCTACGCTGGACTGGGCTGTATTGGCGCGCATGGTCTGCTCATCCATCCTTTATATGGAAGTTATGTTTTTATCGGCACCATCGTCACCGACTGTACGCTGCCCACCACACCGCACACGCCAACCACCTGTATCAACTGCGGCGCTTGCCGACGCGCCTGCCCAGTTGGGCTTGACAAATCGCGCTGTCTGTCTGCACTCACCCAGCAAGGCGGCACACTGACCGACGAGCAAGCCGCACTGGTGCGTGCACACCCGCTCATATGGGGCTGTGATACCTGTCAGCTTGTATGCCCGATGAACCGCACCGCCCAGCAAACCCCACTGGCCGATTTCCGTGAGCATCCTATTTGTTCTTTGTCGCTGGACGACCTAGAAGGACTGACCCGCAAACAATTTTTAGCCAAATATCCAGAACGCGCTTTTACTTGGCGTGGCCCCGCCCCCATTCGCCGCAATTTACTGCTCAAACAAGGAGAACAACCATGACCGCCCCACTTTACGACGCACTGCACGCCCTTGCAGATAAGCACACCGCCCGCCTGCATATGCCCGGACACAAAGGGCAACCTGTACTGCGTGAATTTTCTTCTATTCTGCCTTTAGACTTCACCGAAGTCTATGAAACCGGCAATCTATACACGGGAGAAGGCCCTATTCGGCAAGCCGAACAGCAAACCGCGCGCTTTTATCAGGCGGCAGACTGCCACTTTTTGACCGGCGGTTCCTCGCAAGGGATTCACACCATGTTATATGCGGCAGCCGGTGCAAACGCCGACGTGCTGTTCGACCGCAATTGTCACAAATCAGCCGCACACGCGGCGGCATGGCTTGACCTCTCTCCCGCCTTCCTCTTTCCCTCTACATTGGAGCCGTTCGGCATCCCTGACCAACTTGACCCCGATGAACTGCAACGTGCCCTTGTGCAAAATTCTGCGATTCGTGCCGTTCTGGTCACTTCTCCCAACTATTACGGCATTTGTCAGGACATTCCCGCACTGGCGGCGGTATGCCACGCGCACGGGGTCAAGCTGCTGGTCGATGCCGCGCACGGCGCACATTTTCCGGCAGTCGGTTTACCCTCCCCCATTGCGCAAGGCGCCGACCTTGCGGTGTTAAGTGCGCATAAGACACTCTATGCACTTGGACAGTCGGCTATGCTGCTGTCAAACGGCACCGTGGACGGCAAAGGGCTGCGCGAAGGTGCCGCGCTGTTCGGCACGTCCAGTCCATCCTACCTTTTGATGACCAGTCTTGACCTTGCACGCAACGCACTCGAAGCCGACGACAGTTACCAACAAACCGCATATGCGGTGCAAGAATTGCGCACTTTTTTGGTACAGCACACCCGTTTTCTCCCGCTCGAACAGGGCAACCTTGACCCTTGCCGCCTGACCGTCAGCACAGCAGGAACCGATTGGAGCGGTCATCAACTGGCCGATGCGCTCTATGAACGGTTTGGTGTCGCCTGTGAAATGAGTGACGCACGCAATCTTGTGTGCATCATCACTCCTGCTGACCGCGCAGAAAATTTAACCCGTCTGCGCACCGCCCTGCAAACATTATCGAATGAATGTGGTGATGCCCCCCTGCCCGCTCCTGTGCCCGCACTCCCCATCCCGCAGCCAGTGCGTTCGGTACGCGCCGCACTGCTTGGCGACTGCCGCACCTTACCGCTTGGTGAAATCACACCCGGTCAAATATGTGCGCGGCCGGTCACGCCCTATCCCCCCGGCGTTCCCGTCCTGTGGCCGGGCGAAGAAATCACCCGCCAACACATTGTATTTCTGACCAATCAATGTTATAATACCGTTGACCGCATTTCGGTCTGTCTACCCTGATTTTAGGCAGTTCCCGGCGGCAAAAGGAGGGGCTTTCCCATGAAAATGTTACTTGCAATCATCAATTCCGACGACGCACACAGCGTCATCAGTCATATGATGGAGGCCGGTTTCCAGATTACCAAACTGGCAACCACAGGCGGTTTTCTGCGTGCTGGAAACGTGACCATTCTAGTCGGTCTGGACGAATCCCGTCTGGATGAAGCAATGGAACTTATCCGCAAATATTCCACCACCCGCAAGCAAGTCATTCCCACCACAGCCAATCTTGGCGTTGGATTCCATCCGGCAATGCCGGTCGAAGTGACCGTCGGCGGTGCAACCGTTTTCGTGCTGGGTGTGGAAAAGTTTGAGAAACTGTGATGCTGGGCTTGGAACATTTGCCCGGAAATGATGCGCTCAAAGTCAGCCTGCGAACCGCGCTGCACCGCCGTTTCCCGCAGGCTGTTCTGCTCTCCGGGCCGGAGGGCTGCGGCGAATCGGACTGGGCACACACCATTGCTGCTGCACTTCTGTGCACCGGCTCAGGGGAACATCCCTGCATGACCTGCGCATCCTGCCGCAAAATGGCGCATCAGACCCATCCTGATTTTATCGTCATTGATGAGGGTGACAGTGAAATCAAGGTCGATACCGCGCGCCGTATCCGTGAGGAAGCCGCGATTCTCCCCAATGACGGCGAGCGCAAGGTATTCTGGATTGCACACGCCGACCGCATGAACAGCAGTGCGCAAAATGCCTTGCTCAAGGTGCTGGAGGAGCCGCCGCGCTACGTTTTCTTCCTTTTAACCGCCTGTCAACCCGGTGCTTTGCTGCAAACCATCCGTTCTCGCTGCACGCTTTACCAGCTGGAACCGCCGCATACGACGCCCATTGACACCCCGGAACTGCTTGAACCGGCGCGTATCTTTCTCTCGGCGCTTGCACGCGGAGAGGAATACGGGATGCTGCTCGGCGCAAACGGATTGGCAAAAGCCAACAAAGCCACTTTTCAGCAAGCAATGACCATTCTTTGCACGGCTGTGCGCGATGCCGCGCTGGTTTCCAGCGGCTGCCCGCCGCTTTTGCCCGCACTCGCCACCGAAACCCGTGCACTCGCCGGTGCACTGACCACCGCAAAACTGCTCGCGCTGTATGACCATTTTTCCCTTCTGTCCCGTCGCGCAGAGGTCAACGCCAGCGCACCCATTCAGTGCGCAGTGCTTGCGGCAGGCGCTTACCAAATCGGTTATGCGCCGCGTTTGGATACCTCAACATCCAAACTGCTCAATAAAAACGGAGGAAACACAATTTGATTACTGTTATTGGTGTCCGATTCAAACGAGTCGGCAAAGTATATTATTTTGACCCGTGCGGCCTGACGATAAAGCCTGGTCAGCACGTCATTGTAGAAACCGCTCGCGGGATTGAATGTGGCGAATGTGCGATGGGAAATACTCAAATTTCCGAACGCGAAATCGTGTCCCCACTCAAAAAAATCATCCGCATTGCAACTGAAACCGACCTTGAAGTTGCACGCGGCAATGAACAACAGGCCAAAGAAGCCTATCAAATCGCCCGCCGCAAAATCGAAGAACATGAACTGGATATGCGTCTGGTGGCGGTCGAATGTACCTTTGACCTGAATAAAATTCTATTTTATTTCACTGCCGATGGACGTGTGGATTTTCGCGGACTGGTCAAAGATTTGGCTGCCATCTTCCGCACCCGCATCGAGCTGCGGCAAATCGGCGTGCGCGACGAAGCTAAAATGATTGGCGGCTTGGGTATTTGCGGCCGTGAACTGTGCTGTGCTTCTTATCTGGACGACTTTCAGCCGGTTTCCATCAACATGGCAAAAGAGCAAAATCTTTCGCTGAACCCCGCCAAGATTTCGGGCACTTGTGGACGTCTGATGTGCTGTCTGAAATATGAACACGAAGTCTATTCCGAACTGCAAAAGGTAACGCCCAAGCCCGAAAGTTTAGTCGAAACACCGGAGGGGCGCGGCACGGTTTTATCTACGCAAATGCTGCGCGGCACTTGTAAAGTACAGTTGGAGGACAACCCCGACGAACCGAAAACCTTTGCTTGCACCGATTGTCAAATGCTGCGCTCTGGGCGCGCTAAAAAAACAGGCGGCTGCACGAATTGTGCTAAGCCGGCAAAAGAACCGGAAATCGACCCGATGCAGGAACAAATTCCCGATGCTGTCGCCGAACCGCCCGTCCGCCCGCGCAATGAAAAACCGCGCCGGGTCAAAGCCGCACCGCAAAGCACAGAACCCAAGCAAGCCCCTGCACGCAAACCGCGCCGGGAAGCACCTGATGGTTCCGACCGCCCGCGCCTTGTCAAAGCGGCTCCCCCCAAGGCACAAACGACCCCTGACCCTTCCAAGGAAAACAGCGAAACAGGCGATGCTAAAAAACGTCGGCGCCGTCGCGGTGGTGTTAAACGCAAACGCCCTGCTGAATCAGCCGAGTCCACCCCAACCGAATAAAACACAAAATCCTGCCCTGCAAATGGCAGGATTTTTCTATTTCACAAACTTGGTCTGTTGCGCGTTCTTTTGCTAATTTTCGACAAAAGTTAACCAAAATTTCACCGGTTTGCCTTGTGTTCGGCAACACCTTGTGCTATACTGTGATATACTTAGTTTGTCAAATCAATTATTTTTCCGATTGGAGGCACCTATGTCTGATTTTGATTCCATCAACAACTTTCTGGTCGATATCTGGAGTCGAATCAACAAAATTGAGGAACGCTCCCTTACAGCCGGAATTGGGGAGAATATCTCCCTAACCGAAATTCACATCATTGAAAAAATCGGCGCACAACAGCCCAGCCGCATGTCATCCATCGCCAAAGCGGTCGGCGTAACACTTGCCACTTTGACCGTTGCATGTGACAAACTGGAAAGCAAAGGTTTGATTGTGCGCACACGCGATGCAACCGACAAGCGCGTGGTCAACGTCTCGTTGACACCGCGTGGACAGACCATTTATACCTATCACAAAGAGTTTCACGAACGCATGATTGCAGCCGCACTCAGCGACCTTTCCCCCGACGAAACCGCGCTGCTTGCCACCAGTCTGCAAAAACTGCAATCCTTTTTTGAACAACAAGGTTAACCGCTGCACCGGCCGCTCTGCCGGTGCTTTTTTATCGCTGTGAATGCTTGACTTCTGCCGTCAACCTGCGTATGCTAAACACAATCCCCTGCCGTTTTGGAGGTCTGCCATGCTCACATACCATCTTGACCATCACGCAAAAACACCGCTCTATGAACAGCTTTACCGAGCCATTCGCGCCGATATCATGTCTGGTGCACTGTCCGGCGGCGACCGACTGCCCGCCAAGCGCCCTTTCGCCGCCCATCTGCATATCAGTCAAATCACGGTTGAAACCGCATACAGTCAGTTGACGGCCGAAGGCTATGTGCGCGCCGTGCCGCGCAGCGGATATTTTGTGCAGGAACTTGACCTTTTGCCGCGTTCCACTTTGCAAATTCCGGTCAGCGATTGCCCACCATCTGCACCAGCGCAGCAGGCTGCCTTTGATTTCAAAACCAATGTAGTGGATACCGACTGTTTTCCGTTCTCAACATGGGCAAAACTATCACGCGCTGTCCTGACCGATTACGACCGCCGCTTGCTTCTGGCTGCCGCTCCGCAAGGCGTTCCCGCCCTGCGCGAACAGATTCGCCGCTATCTGTATGCGTTTCGTGGGATTACGGTCGATAGTGAACAAATTATTGTCGGTGCCGGTTCGGAATATCTGGTCACACTGCTTATCCAACTTTTAGGGCGCACGCGCACTTATGCCATTGAAACGCCGGGTTATCCCAAACTGACCCAGATTTTTCACGCCAACGATGCCCAAACCATCCCCATTCCACTGGATGAATACGGCCTATCCTTGGATGCTCTGTGCGCCAGCCGCGCATCGGTCGCCTATTTAACCCCGTCCCATCATTTTCCCCTCGGCATTGTGACCCCAGCCACACGACGCGCCGCCCTGCTCCGCTGGGCCAACCAAGCGCCCGAACGGTATCTGATTGAAGATGACTATGATTCCGAATTTCGCTTTGTCTCCCGCCCCATCCCCGCATTGAAGGAGCTTGACCACAATGACCGCGTGATTTATCTAAACACCTTTGCCAAAAGTTTGGCACCCTCGCTGCGCATTGGCTATCTGGTACTGCCCCGCCGTCTGCTTGCCGACTACCGCGCCAAGTTTGGCGGCTACGCCTCCACCGTGCCCGCTTTTGAACAATATACACTGGCGCGTTTTCTGGAAACCGGCAGTTTTGAACGCCATATCAACCGCATCCGAAACTTGTATAAAGCGCGGCTAGACACCCTTTTAGATGCGCTGGCACAGTCTGGTTTGCACAAGATATCCCGTGTTTCTGGAGCCGAAGCCGGACTACACATCCTACTCAACGTTCAAAACGGCATGAATGAAGCGCAGTTAATCCAATCTGCCGCCCAACAAGGGGTCAAGGTTTATGGTCTTTCTGAATACTATGTGGATACCGCTGAAACCTGTCCGCCTGCCACGGTAATCTTAGGCTATGCGGGTATTTCCTCCGAACAACTGCCCAAGGCGGTGAACGCATTGGAACACGCATGGGCTTTGAACCGCTGACAAACAAAAAAGACCGGAAGTTTTCCGGTCTTTTTGCATTATTGCTTGTAATACACGGTTTTCACTGCACCATCTACAATGGATACAGCACCCGCGCTATATTCATCGCCTGTGGAACACAATCCCGCTTTACGCTTGGAATACATGTCCACTGCAATGGCTTCACAGTCCTCGGCTACCGGCACGATTTCACCGTTGACGCTCAAACGGCTTCCATCCCAAATAATGGTATCGTCAATCGGCTGTGCCTGTCCAAGTGTGACCGAATAGCCCTTCTCTCCCTTGGTCATTCGCTCCATTGCATACAAGCCTGCATAGTCTGTATCTTTTTCATAGTTTTCGATGCGCACATCGGCAAAAATCGTACTGCCCACGCACACCAATCGAATGGCTGGTTGAGACAAATATACCGCAATGTCGCCAATCGTCTGTAAGTGCAGCGCACGATAGAGCATGACCGCCATTTCCGCGCGTGTGACCGGTGCAGTCGGGTTTAACTTGCCCTTAGAACCATTGATAACGCCCGCCTTTGCCAATGCAGCCACCGCTTCCGACGCATAACTTGCCACTTTATTCCCATCCGAAAACGCGGATAAGTCGCCCGGTTCAAACGTCAAGCCGGTACGGTCCAGTGTGCGCTTGAGCAACACCATTGCATCCTGCCGGGTCAGCGTGTCATTGGGGCGAAAACGGTTCTTAGAATCGCCGGTTGCAATGCCAATCGCACGCGCTGCGCGTACTGCCTCGGCATAATATGCGCTGTCGCGCACATCGACAAAGTTTTCTCCCTCGGCATATTTCTGCATATCATAGGCGCGGTACAGCATCAGCACAAAATCTGCACGCGAAAGCGATTTCGCCGGACTATAAACCAGATGTCCGGTTCCCGAAACGACGCCAGTGTTTGCAAGATAGTCAATCTCATGGAACGCCCAATCATATCCCGTATTCACGTCAGCGAAGTATACAGAGCGGTCGGGAATATATACCATGCCCTGTGAAAACACCACTTCATCTTGTGGCTGTTCGGGTGCCTGTGAAGTGTCAGCATGTGTGGCTGCTGCACAGGCGCTCGTCATCAAAATCAGCGCACTGAGCATCAAACTGGCTGCGGCGCGCACAATTTTTTTTCGCATATGAAAACCTCCTGTTCTGATAGAATTACGAACTTTTCCAAGCAATTATACCATATTTTTAACCAAAAGTATACTTATAATTTACTCTTTCGTTCGCCATGAATTTCCAGCAGACGCGCAAAAAATATCAAAAAGCGCAAAAAAATACTGCTGGCCGTTACAGCCAGCAGTATGATTTTCCAAAATGGATTACTGTGCGTTGTTCAGCTTCAGAGTCATTGCGCTCTTCTTGTGAGCTGCGGTGTTCTTGTGCATCAGGTGCTTTGCAGCAGCCTGGTCAACAGCCTTGACAGCAACCTTGTAAGCAGCCTCGGCGGCAGACTTATCGCCAGCAGCCACAGCCGCGTCAAACTTCTTCAGCACGGTCTTGAGCGCGGACTTTGCCATCTGATTTTGCAGATTCTTGGCCTTGGTTACCTTTACGCGCTTCTTAGCGGACTTAATATTCGGCATTGGGTTCCACCTCCTTCGGCTTCTAGTCATCAGTAGTTTTACTATACCACGACTCTATAAAAATTGCAAGCCTTTTTTTTATTTTTTCGCATAGCCCCCCAAATTTTTCACACGCTAACACAAAAGCCACTTGTCAGAGAAAGGAACGATTTTATATGGCATTTCGCACCGACCTCGCCTGTGAATCCATTGAGCACCCGCAAGACCTGCGCAATCATGCGGGCATTCGCACCACCAAACGCAATATCGGCGGTTTTTCGATTGATTGCGTGGAAGTACAGACCGCCCAAGCTGCCGCCGCTCTGGGCAAGCCATGCGGCACCTACTGCACCATGACACTTGACCCGCTTACGCGCCGGGAATCCGATGCGTTTACACAGGCTGTGGATAATCTCGCCGCCATTCTCACCGAACTTCTGCCCAAACAGGCACAGCCCGATGCCCCTATTCTGGTCATCGGGCTGGGTAATCGTGCCATTACCCCCGATGCCGTTGGCCCACTCACGGTGGAACACATTTTAGTGACCCGCCATTTACGCCGCCAGCTACCCGAACAGTTTGCCGATTGGCGCTCGGTTTCGGCCGCAGCCGTGGGCGTACTCGGACAGACCGGCGTGGAAGCCGCTGAATTTACACGCGGTCTGTGCGACACTTTGGAACCATGTGCTATTATCGCAGTCGATGCGCTTGCCGCCGGTGAACTCTCTCACCTCGCCCGCACCCTTCAAGTGACCGATGCTGGTATCGTCCCCGGCTCTGGTGTGGGCAATGCGCGCGCCGCATTCAACCAGCAAACCTTTGGCGTGCCGGTCATTGCCATCGGACTGCCCACGGTCGTGGACGGCGCCAGCCTGCTTTGGCGTGCCCAACAAGATGGCGCGTGCTCGGCTGCATTGGATGAACTGTCCACCCCGGTCTTTGTCACCCCCCGCGAAATTGACCAGCAAGTACGCGATGCCGCCAAAGTGATTGGCTACGCCATCAACCGCGCCTTACAGCCTCAACTGTCCCTTTCCGATTTGGACTTGCTGCTTAGTTAAACTTGTCTGCATACCGCGCCGTCTTGCCACATAGGTTAGAAGCACAGGAAAATCCCGCAAAGGAGTGACTGCCCTATGTCCCGTCGGCCCGCCCGCAAACGTTCAGGTATCCGAATGCCTGCAACCGTCGCCCTGCTCTGCGCAGCCGCGCTGCTCATCGGTCACCGAATGGGCGGAGATGCACAGGTGGACGCGCTTCTGGATGCCATCGCACAAAATCGCACCTTTATCACGTCCTCCATCGCACTCGAAACCGGCGTGTCTGCCCCGAAATCAGATACTGCCCCCGCTGCATCCGCGCAGGACACCGAAGAAACTGCACAGACGGCTGCTGAGAGCGCGCCGCCGCCCCAAACGGCGGCCTCAGACGCTCCGGCAGCCGAGGACAGTCAGGCGCTTCCCACCGCACAGGACAAGCGTGACACCGATATCTCAGTACGCAATGATGCCAATTTATCGGTCGATGTCAACGCCATGCTAAACGACCCAATTGACATTCATGTATCGAGAGACGGCCCACAGGTGCTCATCTATCACACCCATTCGACCGAGGCGTATACGCCATCCGGCAGCGACACCTATACCCCATCAGGTGACTACCGCACACGCGACAACAATCAAAATGTCGTTCGCGTTGGCACCGAACTTGCCAAGGTGCTGGAAGCGCGCGGCATTGGTGTGGTACATATCACCGATATCTTTGACGACCCCGCCTATAACGGCTCGTATGGCCGTTCGCTGACCGCTGCCGAACAAGCGCTGGAAGAATGCCCCAGTATTCAAGTCACGATTGACTTACACCGCGATGCGATTTTGACCGACGACGGACAACAATACCGCGTTGCAACCACGCTGGATGGTCAAGAAGTCGCACAGCTCATGCTGGTCATTGGCACCGATGCCAGCGGCCTTGCGCACCCAAACTGGAAAAACAATATGAATTTTGCTGTCAACCTGCAAGCCGACCTCAACGGCGCTTATCCCAATCTGATGCGCGACGTCAATTTACGCGCCCAACGATTCAACACCCACCTGCGCTCTGGCTCCATTTTGCTAGAATGTGGTTCTTCCGGCAACACCCTAGCCGAAGCCATTCGCGCAGTCAAATTATTCGGCAATGTATTGGCCGACCGACTGCTTGCATAATCTTCCGATTTTGGGCACACACTATCCCCCGAAAGGGGGTATTCCTTTGTCCATACAGTTCACAAATGTACTATCTGACAACATCAAAGTATTACAGGAGCTGTTCTCGCTGGACAACACGTTTGTCGTGCGTCGGGTGCAAAGCACGGGCGGCTTATCCTGCGCGGTATTCTTTTTTGATGGTATGGTCAACAATACTGCCATCAATGAATCGGTCATTCGCCCGCTCGTCCACGCCCCGCAAGGGCAAATGACCGCCCAAGCGGTAGCCGAGAGCATCTTACAAATCAACGACTGTAAGGTTGTACCTGACCTAGATGCCATGCTGTCCGCTCTGCTCTATGGTGATACTGTAGTATTGGTGGATGGCGATGACTGCCCGATTGTGGTCAACACCAAGGGATTTGCGCTGCGCTCGCCTTCCGAACCCGACAACGAAAAGGTTTTGCGTGGGCCGAGAGAAGGCTTTACCGAATCCTTTATGACCAATCTATCTATGCTGCGCCGCCGCGTCAATGACCCGCGCCTGACCTGCTCTTTTGCACGCTATGCTGGCAAAACCAACACGGTTGTCTGTGTATGTTGGCTCAAAGGGGTGACGCCGCCCGCATTGGTCTATGAAATGCAGCGGCGGATTCAAAAAATCTCGCTTGATGGCATTTTGGATGCAAACTATGTATCAGAATGTGTGCGCGATGCCCCCGGTTCTCCCTTCCCGACACTGGGAACCACCGAACGCCCCGATGTGGCTGTGTCAAGGCTACTCGAAGGTCGGGTCATTGTGCTGACCGATGGCAGCCCGGTTGCCCTGTCCGCTCCCTGTATCTTGCAGGAATGTTTTCAGGCCAACGATGACTATTATATTGCCGTGCGGCAAGCAGTCGTTTCACGCGCATTGCGTGTGGCAGGGTTTGCACTATCCATCATCATCCCAGCGCTTTATGTTGCGCTGCTCAGTTTTCATCAGGAACTTTTACCCACCCGTCTGTTACTCGCCATCGCCGCCGCGCAGAAAGGCGTGCCACTTCCAGTATTTTGGGAAATTTTGCTGTTACTGCTGGTATTTGAAACGCTCAAAGAAGCCGGAACGCGCACGCCCAGCGTTATGGGCAGTACCATGTCGATTGTAGGCGGTCTTGTGCTCGGACAAGCAGCCGTTTCGGCGCGTTTTCTGTCTGCGCCCGCAGTCATCATTGTGGCAATTGCCGCTGTCACCGGCTTGACCGTTCCCAAGCTGCAATCTGCCGCACTTGTCCTGCGGTTTTCGCTGCTCGCCGCCAGCACGGTTGCCGGACTGTATGGACTCATTTTTGGGCTTGCCCTTATGATTGCCCATCTGTGTACCCTGCGCTCGTTTGATACCCCCTATCTGCTCAACCTGATTCCACGCGTACACCCCGAAACTGCGGACACTTGGCTGCGCTCTCCGTGGCGCGACATGCCGCGCCGCCGGTTCTTGGCACATTCGGAGGATGATGTATGAGATGGGGAAAAACTTTTATTTTGTTGCTCCCTCTGTGCCTTTTGACCGGTTGTGCCGGACGCGGTGCAGGAGATTTACTCCCAATTTTAAGCGCGGGTATCTCGTCATCCTCTGACGGTGCACTGACCCTGACCGCCGAAGCCGTGCGGCAAGATAGTCTGGAGGGCAACGCCGCATCGGTCTATCTGACAACTTCGGGCGATACGCCTGAACATTTATTTTCAGGTGCCGAGCAGCTTCTAGCCGGACAGCTTTATCTAAGCCACGCCCGCACTTTTGTCATTGATGAATCTGTCGCACGCGAGGGCATTGAACCGTTGGTACAAGCGCTTTTAGCGCGCAGCGATGTCCGATTGACTTTGCGCATTGCGGTTGCGCGCGATGTAACTGCCGACCAAATTGTGCGCGCACAGGCGGTCGTCGAAGAAATCCCCGGTGCCGCACTCGGTTCCTTACTCGATGCGCACACCGAACACGGCAACTTGCCCGACCTGCCGCTATGCCGTGTGGCAGACCGCATTCTTTCGGGCGGTGACTTCTCGCTTCCCGCCCTCAGTCTCACACAAGATGGACGGGTCATTCCGGCTGGAAAAGCCGATTTTCGATTGGGGCGCATGACCAGCTTTACAGGAGGTGGCGGCAATGCCTGACCAAATTTTCCCGCGCGGACGTGGAACCTTGCTTTTTTTGGCACTGCTGGCACACACACTGTTCATTCCGGCGGCCTCGTGGCTGGGCGCACTGTGCGCCGGACTGTCCATCCCTGTGCTGTGCATAATCTTTTTGGCGATTTGCAAAAAAACAGGTACGACCAGCATTTGGGACAGCCTACACCGTGCCCCCAAGTGGCCGCGCCGTGTGCTTGCGCTGCTGCTGATGGTCAGCGCCGCTTGGTTTGCGTTTCGCACGGCACAGAACAGTGCATCTTTTCTCATAGAAACCGCTTTGGTCAAATGGCCGCTTTGGCTGGGCGTGATTGCCTTGCTTGTGTTGGGCTGGCTTATTGCCCATCAAGGTGCACCCGCCGTATTTTTATGGGCAATCCCTATGGCGTGGTTAGCCGGTTTCATTATCTTGCTATCTCTGGTCTTATCTATGCCAGACTGGCAAGTAAATAAATCCATGCTGACCGGCGCATTCTCTCTCGGTGATGTATTCCGCCAATTTCTCGCGGTTTTGCCAGCCACGATTGCACTTTTACTGTTTTCCGGACATGACGACGCACTTTCGCAAGGCAAAGCGCTTGTTTTTGGTGGACTGTGTGCCGCCCTGCTGACCGGCTTAACGGTTTTTCGCGCCAGTGCGGTGCTTGGCGCAAACTGCGCCCGTGCCATCTCGTATCCATCTTACGCCGCTGCCGGTGTTTTTGAACTCGGAACCCTTGCACGCAGTGAAGTGATTTTCGGCATGGCATTTGCCGTGTGTATGACCGCACGCATTGCGTTATTTTGCGCGGTAGTGCGCACCGGCTGGCAGCTTATGCGCGGCAAATCTTAATTGATAAAAAACAAAAGTCCTGCCAAAACAATGGCAGGACTTTCGCTTGTTTTATTCAAATATCTTTATTTATTCGCCTTTGAATGCGTCCTTGACTTTATCCCAGAACGATTTGCGCTGCGCTTGATTTTCGTCGGTTGTGGACGATTCAAAATCACGCAGCAACCGTTTTTGATGCTCGGTCAAACGGGTGGGTACTTCGATTGTGACGCGCACATACTGGTCACCACGGCCGCGGCCGTTTACATTTTGAATGCCCTTTCCTTTCAAGCGGAATACTGTACCATTCTGCGTGCCTTCCGGAATGGTGTATTCCACTTTGCCGTCAATCGTGGGCACCTGAAGGGTATCGCCCAAAGCTGCCTGTGGGAAAGAAATCGGAATATCACAAATGACGTTATTGCCGTCACGGTTAAAGATAGGATGCGGACGAATGGCAATCGTGACAATTACATCTCCGTTCGGCCCGCCATTCGTACCCGCGTTGCCCTGACCGCGCAGTTGGATAGACTGTCCATCATCAATACCTGCGGGAATCTTGACTTTCAACGTGCGGCTTTTGCGCACTTTACCCGTACCGCTGCACTTTTTACACGGTTTGCGGATAATCTTACCCGTACCGCGGCAGTTGGGGCAGGCGGCCTGTGTCTGGAACATACCGAGTGGGGTGCGCTGGGTCTGGGTCACCATACCCGAACCACGGCAGTTCGAGCAGGTTTCAACCGAAGAACCCTGTTCGGCACCCGTGCCGCCACAATCTTCACAGCTTTCGATGCGATTGATGGAAATTTCCTTTTCACAGCCGAAAGCCGCTTCTTCAAAGCTCAAAATAATGCGCTGTTGCAGCGTTTCGCCGCGCTGGGGCGCATTGCGCCGCGAACGAGAGGAACCGCCAAAACCACCGCCAAAGAACGAACCGAAGATGTCACCCAAATCGCCCATATCAAAGCCGCCGAATCCACCGCCAAAGCCGCCTTGACCGGCGCCGTAATTGGGGTCAACACCGGCAAAGCCGAATTGGTCATAACGGGCGCGCTTATCCTTATCGGACAGCACTTCATACGCTTCGTTGAGTTCTTTGAACTTTTCAGCCGCTTCGGGGTTGTCCCGGTTGAGGTCGGGGTGGTATTTTTTGGCAAGTTTGCGGTGGGCTTTCTTGATATCCTCATCGGATGCGCTCTTGGAAACGCCCAATACTTCGTAATAATCTCTTTTGTCAGCCATGTATCATAACCTCGTATTGCTCTACAACAAACCTCAGATAGACAGCGGAAAACGGAAAGGACGCAGTCCTTTCCGTTCCGGTGTTCAACGGTATCTTACTTCTTGTCGTCGTCCTTGACCTCGGTGAAGTCAGCGTCTACAAAATCGCCCTGTGCGCCGCCAGTCTGCTGACCGCCCATGTTGGGGTCACCCTGCGGAGCCTGCTGCGCATAAATCTTCTGCGCAATCTCACCGAACTTCTTGGACAGTCCATCGGATGCCATCTTAATCATCTCGATGTCAGTGCCCTTGAGTGCTTCCTTTACCTTGTCGATTTCAGCCTGTACTGCGCTCTTTTCGTCGGCAGACAGCTTATCACCCAAGTCACTCATTGCCTTTTCAGACTGGAATACCAGCTGTTCGGCGCTGTTGCGGGTGTCAACTTCTTCCTTGCGCTTCTTGTCCTCGGCTGCAAACTGCTCTGCTTCCTGCATCGCCTTGTTGATTTCTTCCTGAGACAGGTTGGAGGATGCCGTAATGGTGATTTTCTGTTCCTTGCCTGTGCCCAAATCCTTAGCCGATACGTTTACAATACCGTTTGCGTCGATATCGAAGGTAACTTCAATCTGCGGAACGCCACGCGGAGCCGGTGCAATGCCGTCGAGGGTAAAGCGGCCAAGCGTCTTGTTACCGGCTGCCATCTCGCGTTCACCTTGCAGAACGTGGATTTCAACCGAAGGCTGGTTGTCGGCTGCGGTCGAGAATACCTGGCTCTTCTTGGTCGGAATGGTGGTGTTGCGCTCAATCAGACGGGTGCATACGCCGCCCAGTGTCTCAATACCCAGAGACAGCGGGGTAACATCGAGCAGCAGAACGTCCTTGACTTCGCCGCCCAGTACGCCGCCTTGAATGGCTGCACCGATAGCAACACATTCATCCGGGTTGATGCCCTTAAAGCCGTCCTTGCCGGTGATGTTCTTAACCGCTTCCTGAACAGCCGGAATACGGGACGAACCGCCAACCAACAGAACCTTTGCCAAATCACCTGCCTGCAAGCCAGCATCGCTCATTGCCTGACGAACCGGGCCCATGGTTGCTTCTACCAGGTCTGCGGTCAGCTCATTGAACTTTGCACGGGTCAGGGTCAATTCCAGATGCTTGGGGCCGGTTGCATCAGCGGTGATATACGGCTGGTTGATGGAAGTGGAAGTCATGCCGGACAGCTCAATCTTTGCCTTCTCAGCTGCTTCCTTCAGGCGCTGCATTGCCATCTTGTCCTTGGACAGGTCAACGCCTTCCTTGTTCTTGAACTCCTGTACCATCCAGTCCATAATGCGCTGGTCGAAGTCATCGCCGCCCAGATGGTTATTACCAGCGGTTGCCAGAACTTCCAGAACGCCGTCGCCGATATCCAGAATGGATACATCGAACGTACCGCCGCCCAAGTCATAAACCATAATCTTCTGCTCGGTTTCCTTATCTACACCATAAGCGAGTGCCGCAGCGGTCGGCTCGTTGATGATACGCAGAACATCCAGACCAGCAATCTTACCAGCATCCTTGGTTGCCTGACGCTGAGAGTCGGTGAAGTAAGCCGGAACGGTGATAACTGCCTGTGTGACCGGAGAACCAATATAGGCTTCTGCGTCTGCCTTGAGCTTTTGCAGAATCATTGCAGAGATTTCCTGCGGAGAATACTGCTTGTCGTCAATGCCAACGCGGTAATCCGAACCCATGTGGCGCTTAATAGAAATAATCGTGCGGTCAGCGTTGGTAACAGCCTGACGCTTTGCAACCTGACCAACCATGCGTTCGCCAGTCTTGGAGAATGCAACAACCGACGGCGTAGTACGCGCGCCTTCCGCGTTTGCAATAACGGTCGGTTCGCCGCCCTCCATGACAGCGACACAGCTATTTGTGGTACCTAAGTCAATACCAATAATCTTGCCCATAATTCAAGACTCCTTATCAATATAAAAACAGATGTTTTTTTGAACTAATTTTAGTTTGCAACTTTGACCATTGCGTGACGAATCACCTTGTCACCCAACTGGAAGCCCTTCTGGAACACTTCGGCAATCACATTTTCATCCATCGTTTCATCATCAATGTGCATGACGGCGTTGTGCAGATTGGGGTCAAACGTGGTGCCCGGCTCGGCTGCAATCTCGGTGACGCCCAGCGACTGGAAACTTTCCATCATTTGCTGATACGTCAATTCGATGCCCTGCTTGTAAGCCGTGTCTTCGGTGGGCTGCGCCAGTGCGCGGGACAGGTTATCCACCGTTGTCAACAGTGCTTTGACTGCATAAGCAACCGCTTCAGCGTGTACGCCCTCGCGCTCGGCACGGCTGCGCTTGCGGAAATTATCATACTCGGCTGCCATGCGAAGAAAACGGTCGTTCAGCTCATCGTACTTTTTTTGCAGCTCGGCTGCTTCCCCGTTGGATTCGGGTTGCGCATCGGCCTGCGGCTCGGTCTGCTCTGCGGTTTCCTCCGGTACGATTTGCTCTTCGTCCAGCTCCGGTGCGAGTTCTTTTTCTTTAGCCATTCTAAAATACCTCGTTATTTATTTTCATCGTAAAAGGTTTCGGCAATAAGTTTATTCAGCCCTTTGGCAAAACCGGATAATCGTGCGGACAATGCCGCATAATCCATGCGAGTGGGGCCGACGATACCGATAATACCTTGACCAATTTCACCGATACCATACTTGGCGTAAATCATACTGGTGTCGGACAGCGGATTTTCTCCGTTTTCCGAGCCAATAAAAATCTGTACGCCGTCGATTTCTCTCTGTAAAGGAATCAGATGTTTTTTGTCGTCGCTCATATAGGCCAGCAAGGTCTGTGCTTTGCCTGTGTCGTGGTACTCCGGGAAACGCAACAATTTGTTTGCGCCTTCGAGAAATACCTGCTGGTTTCCAAGGTCTTCAATGAGTTCGGATACAAATTCAGCAACCGGCCCAAGCAATGCGGTCGTGCCCGCAGCGCGGCGCACCACGTCGAAACGCTCGGCTGTGATTTGTGCCATTGGAATCGCGGTCAATGTCTGATTGAGCACATAGGTCAATAACTCCGCTTGCTCTTTGGTGACCGGTGCAGCCGTGTGAACCAACTTGTTTTTCACGACATTGGCATCGGTGACGATGACAATGACATAAGTGTTTGCATCGACTGCCACCAATTCAAACTGCCGAATGGACACGCGGGACAAATGCGGCGTGACCGCAACGGCGGCGTAATTGGTCAGCGACGAAATCAGCCGCCCCGCCTCTTGAATCAGGCGGTCAAGCTCTTTGGCTTTGAGTGCCATCAATGCGCTTTCATCGCTCGCACCGGCGGGCGATACTTCAGGGCGGCGCATGAGGTGGTCGACGTAGAAGCGGTAGCCCTTGTGAGAAGGCACACGACCGGCGGAAGTGTGCGGCTTTTCAAGATAGCCCATCTCCTCCAGTTCGCTCATCTCGTTGCGGATGGTTGCAGAGGAGAATTTCAGTTCGGGCAAGGCCGAAAGCGCCTTGGAACCGACTGGTTCGGCCGTGCGGATATATTCGGCAATGATGGCTTTGAGAATTTGCTGTTTGCGTTCGGAAAGCTCCACTTTGCCCATGCTCCTTTGTCTGAATTTTCAGCCTTAGCACTCAATATCCCTGAGTGCTAAACATAATGTACCACCGGGAACGGTTCCTGTCAAGGGGCTTATGTGAATTATTTGTGAATCAATATGAGCAAATTGCAAACGAAGTGACGGGAAACCGATGGAAATGATGAAAATGGCAGAAACAGCAGGCAACAGTCGTTCATCTGCCAAAATCATATGAGAAAAGAACATACCTGCCCAACCATTAGCGGGCGGCAACAGACTGTGCCAAATAACCGTTTGCACAGCGCAAACCGGTTGAACTGCCAAAAATATCGCGTGTGAAAAAGCAAAATTCGGCAATCCGGTCAGGCAGTATCTGACAGAAATTGTTGTGACAGGGGCACTTTTCTGCTATAATAAATCGTATCTATAAGAGTTTTGCGGGGCGCGACATCAGCCGCGCCCGATGACTTTGCATGAAGGAGCATTTGTGTGAAGAACCAACAGAACATTCGTAACTTTTCTATTATTGCCCATATTGACCACGGAAAATCAACCTTAGCCGACCGCCTGCTGGAGCAGTGTAAAGCGGTCACGCAGCGCGAGATGGAAGAACAGCTGCTCGATAACATGGACTTGGAGCGCGAACGCGGCATCACCATCAAAGCGCGTGCCGTGCGCATGGATTATCAGGCCGATGACGGTCAGATTTATCACATGAACCTGATTGATACGCCGGGCCATGTGGACTTTAACTATGAAGTCTCCCGTTCACTGGCAGCGTGTGAAGGTGCGTTGCTGGTCGTAGACGCGGCACAGGGCATTGAGGCGCAGACACTGGGCAACACCTATCTGGCACTGGAGCACAATCTGGAAATCGTGCCGGTCATCAATAAAATTGACCTGCCCGCTGCCGACCCCGCCCGCGTCAAGCAGGAGATTGAAGACATCATCGGCATTCCCGCCGAGGACGCGCCCGAAATCTCTGCCAAAGTGGGTTTAAACATCCATGAAGTGCTCGAACGCATTGTACACGACATCCCCGCCCCCACTGGCGACCCCGAAGCACCGCTGCGCGCGCTGGTATTTGACAGCCAGTATGACCCCTATAAAGGCGTTATTGTCTATATGCGTCTGATGGATGGTCAGATGAAACCGGGCATGAAAGTGCGCATGATGGCGACCGGTGCCGAATTTCAGGTGATTGAGTGCGGCTATATGCACCCGCTCGGTCTGGCACCGTCTGATTCGCTGTCTGCCGGTGAAGTCGGTTATTTTACCGCTTCTATTAAGAATGTGGCAGATACCCGTGTGGGTGATACCGTAACTGGTGTCGAGAATCCAACACCTGAAGCCCTGCCCGGCTACCGCAAGGCACAGCCGATGGTGTATTGTGGTATCTATACCGAGGACGGTTCCAAATATCCGGACTTGCGCGACGCGCTGGAAAAATTACAGCTCAACGATGCCGCGTTGTCGTTTGAGCCGGAATCCTCCATTGCACTGGGCTTCGGTTTCCGCTGTGGTTTCCTCGGTATGCTGCACATGGAAATCATTCAGGAGCGCTTGGAACGCGAGTTTGACCTGGATTTGGTCACCACGCTGCCGTCGGTTATCTATGAAATCGTTAAGACCGACGGTTCCACCGTTTGGATTGACAATCCCCACGATTACCCCGACCCGGCACTGATTGCCGAAGCGCGGGAACCGTTCGTCAAGGCTTCTATCATCACGCCTCAGGAATTTGTCGGCAATATCATGCCCATGTGCCAAGACCGCCGAAGCGTTTTCAAAGACATGCAGTATTTGGACTCGACGCTGGTGGAACTGCACTATGAAATGCCCATCAACGAAATCATTTATGATTTCTTCGACGCACTCAAAGCGCGCACCAAGGGCTATGCGTCGCTGGACTATGAACTGAGCGATTACCGTAAAAGCGATTTGGTCAAGGTCGATATGCTGTTAAACGGCGACCAAGTAGATGCGCTGTCCTTTATTGCGCACCGTGAAAAGGCATATGCCCGTGCGCGTCGCATCTGCGAAAAGCTCAAGGAAAATATCCCGCGTCAGTTGTTTGAAGTCCCCATTCAGGCAGCAATTGGCGGCAAGGTCATTGCACGCGAAACGGTCAAGGCGGTGCGCAAGGACGTTTTGGCCAAGTGCTACGGCGGCGATATCACCCGAAAGAAAAAACTGCTTGAAAAGCAGAAGGAAGGCAAAAAGCGTATGCGCACACTGGGCACCGTACAAGTGCCGAGCGAAGCATTTTTGGCCGTACTCAAACTCGATGAAGAATAACGCACCGTTTGGACTATATATCCATGTCCCATTCTGTGCATCCAAATGCCGGTACTGTGACTTTTATTCTTTTGCCGGTGACACTGCACAGATGGAGCATTTTGTACAGGCAATAGATAGACAAGCCGAACGGTTTGCGCCAATGCTAGCAGGCCGAACGGCAGATACCGTTTATTTTGGCGGTGGTACGCCGTCTTTGCTGGGTGGCGAGCGGCTTTCCAAATTGCTGCAAATGCTTTCCAATCGATTTTCCATTGCTCCCCATGCCGAAATCACAGTCGAATGTAATCCCGATTCTATGGACACTGATTTGTTGCATGTTCTGCGCAAAGCCAGAGTCAATCGGCTTTCGATTGGCGTGCAGTCGGCACACGATGCAGAATTGCGTCTGCTGGGGCGGCGGCACACCTTTGCACAGGCCTGTACCGCTGTACGCAACGCCCAGCAGACCGGTTTTGATAATATCAGTGTTGATTTGATGTATGGCTTGCCCGGACAATCCGAGCAAATGCTTTTTCAATCGGTGGATGCACTGCTTGCGCTCCACCCGCAACACCTTTCCTGTTACAGTCTCAAACTAGAACCGGGTACCCCAATGGGACAAGAGCAGCCGGTTTTGCCCGATGACGATGCACAGGCAGACTGGTATTTATCGCTGTGTGAGCGGCTCACACAAGCCGGCTATCTTCACTATGAGATTTCCAACTGGGCCAAACCGGGCTTTTATTCCCGGCACAATAGCCGCTATTGGACATTGTCTGACTATTTGGGGCTCGGGCCGGGCGCCCACTCCTATTTAAATGGCAAACGGTTTGCCTATCGCCCCTCCCTCACCGATTTTTGCGATTGTCCACAGCCTGTGCAGGAAGAATTGGTCGCTGGTTTTGCGCCGCATGCCGAATATATCATGCTGCGGCTGCGCACGGCAGACGGCATTGACCGTTTGGATTTTGAATCGCGCTTTGGGCGTTCCTTTGCGCCCTATGCCGCACGGCTGGCCGCGCTCCGAGCACCGGGGCTGACTCTTGAGACGGCTGACGGCTGGCGGCTGACCGAGCGAGGGTTTTTGGTTTCCAACAGCATTATCACCGACGTGCTCAGCGTCGATGAAATGATATAATCAACCAACGGGCGCACGTCGCCCAACAGTTTATTCACTTTTTTCAAGGATTTGGAGGACACGAATATGCGTGCAGTCATCACAGTCGTAGGAAAAGACAGAACGGGCATCATTGCCTCGATTTCACAGAAGTTATCTGACCACAAGGTAAACATTCAGGATATCTCACAGAATGTTATGGATGAGATGTTTGCGATGGTTATGTTTGTGGACATTACGGCCTGTACGGTGTCGTTTGACGCACTGTGCGCCGAGCTGGACGGCGTGGGCGAACAGCTTGGCATGAAAATTCACTGTATGCATGAGGATATCTTCAATGCGATGCACCGCATTTAATTGAACAGTGCGGAAATTACACGATTTGAGGTGCACAGACCATGGCAATGATTAACACCGGGGATATCCTGGAAACCATTCAAATGATTGAAGAAGAACATCTGGACATCCGAACCATCACAATGGGTATTTCGCTGCGCGATTTGGCTTCGGACGATGTACAGGTGCTCAGCGATAAGATTTATGATAAAGTAACCCGCCGCGCGGAAAAGCTGGTCAAGACCGGCGAACAGATTGAGCGCGAACTGGGCATCCCGATTATCCACAAGCGTATCTCGGTCACACCGATTGCAATGATTGGCGCGACCACCAATGCAACCAGTTATGTACCGATTGCACAGGCGCTTGACCGTGCAGCCGAAACCACAGGCGTCAACTTTGTCGGCGGCTTTTCGGCACTGGTACAAAAGGGATTTGCCAAGGGCGACGAAATTTTGATTCAGTCCATTCCGGAAGCACTGGCAACGACAAATTGCGTGTGCTCGTCGGTCAACGTGGCTTCGACCAAGGCCGGTATCAATCTGGATGCGATTGGGCTGATGGGTCGTGTCATCAAGCAGACAGCCGAGATTACCAAGGATAACGGCTCGATGGGCTGCGCCAAGCTGGTTGTGTTTGCCAACGCGGTGGACGATAACCCGTTTATGGCAGGCGCGTTCCACGGCATTGGCGAGCCGGAAACGGTTATCAATGTGGGCGTTTCCGGCCCCGGCGTGGTACAGGCTGCCATTAAGCGCGCAGGAGACTGCCCGATTAACGAAGTGGCTGAGATTATCAAAAAGACCGCGTTCAAGATTACCCGTATGGGTCAGCTCGTCGGCACACTGGCTTCCGAGCGTCTGGGCGTACCGTTCGGCATTGTTGATTTGTCGCTTGCGCCCACACCGGCTATCGGTGACTCGGTTGCCCGTATTCTGGAGGAAGTCGGTTTGGAGACTTGCGGCGGCTGCGGCACAACTGCAATCTTGGCAATGCTCAATGACGCGGTCAAGAAAGGCGGCGTTATGGCTTCGTCCAGCGTTGGCGGTCTGTCCGGTGCATTCATTCCGGTTTCGGAGGATGAAGGCATGATTGCAGCCGTACAACAGGGCGCTCTGTGCATGGAAAAGCTGGAAGCAATGACCGCCGTTTGCTCGGTTGGTATCGACATGGTTGCCGTGCCCGGCGACACCACCGCCGAAGTCATTTCCGGTCTGATTGCCGACGAAATCGCCATCGGCGTGGTCAACAACAAGACGACTGCTGTGCGCGTCATTCCGGCAGTCGGTAAGCAGGTCGGCGAGATTGTGGAGTTTGGCGGCTTGCTCGGCTCGGCACCCATTATGCCTATCTCGACCAAGTCCCCGGCAAAGTTTATTCATCGCGGCGGCCGTATCCCGGCGCCTATCCACAGCCTGAAAAACTAATCCCCTACCGCAAGGTACACTTGCGTGTAAACTTCTTTCTATTTTAAAAAATGAGGTCGCCGGAAAACTATCGTTTTTCGGCGGCCTCATTTTATAAATCTATATTCTTAACGCTCGTCCAAAGAAATGTAGGTTTTCTCCTCCGAAATGTTTCGGTAGGCCGGACGGATAATCTTATCCACGTTGATGAGTTCTTCCAGTCGGTGTGCACTCCAGCCGACAATGCGTGCGATGGCAAACATTGGTGTATACAACTCATAGGGCAAATCGAGCATGGAATACACAAAGCCCGAATAGAAATCCACATTTGCACTGACGCCCTTATAAATGCGCCGTTCCTCTGCGATGACCTCGGGGGCAAGTTCCTCCACCATCGTATACAGCGCGAAATCGGTATCCCGCTTTTTCTCTTGGGCAAGTTTTTGCACAAAGGACTTGAAAATCTGTGCGCGCGGGTCGGATATCGAATAGACCGCGTGACCCATGCCATAAATCAAGCCTTTGCGGTCAAACGCTTCACGGTTGAGCACCTGACGCAAGTAATGTTTGACCGCATCTCGGTCTGTTGGGTCGGATACATGCTGTTTGAGGTCATCAAACAGTTGCACCACTTTGATATTTGCGCCGCCGTGTTTGGGGCCTTTTAAGCTGCCCAGTGCTGCGGCAATCGCCGAATAAGTATCGGTGCCCGAAGAAGTGACCACATGTGTGGTAAAGCTGGAATTGTTGCCGCCGCCGTGCTCCATGTGCAGCACCAGTGCCAAGTCTAGCACCTGTGCTTCGAGTGGTGTGTACTGCATGTCCGGACGCAGCATCCGCAAAAAATTGCTTGCAGTAGACAGCGTATCATCGGGATAATGAATATATAGACTGCCGCCCTTTTCATAATGATTGTATGCGTGATAAGCGTAGACAGCAATCATGGGGAAAACCGAAATCAGCATCAGGCACTGTCTAAGCACATTGGACAGGCTGATATCGTCGGCATTGTTATCATAAGAAGCCAGCGTCAACACGCTGCGCGACATCTTATTCATAATATCATGTGACGGCGCTTTCATAATCACATCACGGGTAAAATTGGTGGGCAGTGTGCGGCCTTTTGCCAGCAGACTTTTAAACGCTGCCAGTTCATCGCGTGCTGGTAAGCGGCCAAACAACAGCAAATAGGCGGTTTCTTCATATCCCTTTCGCCCATCTTTCAAAAAACCGCGCACCAAGTCTTTGATATCATATCCTCGGTAACGCAATTCACCCGGAATCGGGATATGAACGCCATTTTCGTCTTTGCTGGATATAATGGACGAAATATTGGTCAGTCCAGCCAGCACGCCCACACCATCCAAGTCACGCAAACCGCGTTTGACATCATATTGCCGGTACAATTCGGCTGGAATATTGGTATGCTCCCGGCACACATCGGCTAGCATTTCAATTTCTGGCGTAACCATTAACATTCCTTCTTGCGCCATAGCTGCTCCTCCTTTGATTGCGTTTTTCTTTTAATACTTTATTATCATACCATGCAATCTCGACAGTTTCATCTCAAAACCATCACATTTCCGTGAATAATTTATGAACAAATCTACCAACTTGGAAATATGATTCTCATTCTTGCACGGTTTTCAAAATTTAAAAAAATTTTTGTAACCTTGAATGGATTTTGTTTTGTCAGTCGTATTAAGAGTGAAAGGCTCAAACAACCAAGATATTTTTAGGAGGAAAAAACTATGAAAAAGTTATTGACTGGCATTTTCACAGCCGCTATGGTACTTTCTATCGGTGCAACCGGTGCATTTGCAGCCTGTATGGGACAGGGCAGACGCTACACCGATGCCAATGGTGACGGTGTTTGCGACAACCTGACCTATCGCACACAGTCAACCGCCTGCGCACGATTTGCTGACAGCAATGGGGACGGTATTTGCGATTCGTGCGGTTCTGGCTACGGTTTTGTAGATGCAAACGGCGACGGCATCTGTGATAATCAGGGCGCACATTGCCAGAATGGCACTTGCGGCAATGGTTATGTAGATGCCAACGGAGATGGCGTTTGCGATAACCAAGGCTCCCGCCCGCGCAATGGCAGCGGCTTGCAGCGCGGTTTTTGCGGCGGACGCAATAAATAAAAAATGAGGGCTTTATATGCGAAGTGAGCAGGAAACAAATGAGGCCATTGAACGCTACGCCGATACCGTTCGGCGGCTCTGTATGATTCATCTGAAAAACCATACAGATACCGAAGATATCTTTCAGACGGTCTTTTTAAAATATCTGGTCAGCACCACCGTATTTGAAAGTGAAGAACACGAGAAAGCATGGTTTATCCGCGTGACGCTCAATGCCTGTAAAGACCTGCTCAAAAGTTTTTTTCGCAGCCACACGGTGTCTATTGATGAATTGGTCGAGCAGCAAGCAGACCTGACCACCGACCACAGAGAAGTATTAGAAGCCGTGCTCGCGCTTCCCCCAAAATATCGAGATGTCATTTATCTGCACTACTATGAAGGCTATACTGCCCCACAAATTGGCCGTATTCTTGGAAAAAATGTCAATACCATTTACACGTTATTGACACGCTCCAAGCATCTGCTGAAAGAAACGCTTGGAGGTGAGGATGATGCGTGATAAACTCAAGGACACTTTTGATAAAATCCATGCAGATAAGGAGCTAAAAGCGCACACACGAGCCGTTCTGGCTGCCAAACGCGCACAAAAACAGCGCCATTCTCGCCCCCGGCGGCTAGTCGCTGCAATGGCCTGTTTTGTCTGTCTGCTGCTCGGTCTGGGCGGTTATCAAGCCTATTTTACCCCCACATCGGCTATTAGCTTAGATGTCAACCCTTCCTTGGAATTGGGTATCAATCGTTTTGACAAAGTGATTTCGATTGAGGGACTCAACGACGACGGCAAGGCGCTCAGCGAACAGCTTCATGTACGGTTTTTAAACTATGTGGATGCACTCAATCAAATCCTAGCCGATTCCGCCATGCAAAGTTATCTGTCCAACGATGCCGATTTATCTATCGTTGTCGTCGGGGACGATACCGCACAGCGCGACCAAATTCTATCCGATGTCCAAACCTGCACAGCGGGGCACAATAACGTGCACTGTTCGGCCGGCAATGCCCAAGAAGTTGCCGCTGCACATGAGGTCGGCTTATCATTCGGCAAATATCAGGCGTTTTTGGAGTTGCAGGCACTTGACCCAAGCGTAACACCGGAAGATGTACAGCAAATGACCATGCGCGAAATCCGTGACCGCATTGCCGCACTGTCTGGAAGCGATATGGCAGCCACCCGCGGGAATCCCTCCTCGAACGCAAACAAAACTGTCACATCGGGAAACGGCAATCACAACGGATATGGGCGCGGCAATGGCGGTGCCGGGCACCACAACGGATACGGCGGCGGCCATTCCTAATGCACACAAAAACCGGAAGGTTTCAGAATGTTCTGAAACCTTCCGGTTTTATCTTTAGACCTCACTTGACTGTTCCGATTCCAACAGCTGTTTTTTGTATTGCTTTTCGGCCTTTTTTCGTGCGCGCAAAGCACGGAAAAAGGCTTGCAGTTGGTCTATACAGTCCTGCTCCAACAATCCCGATACCACTTTGGGTTTATGATTGTATGGCAGGTCAAACAGATTGACCACAGAACCACATGACCCGGCTTTGGGGTCTGGTGCGCCAAAATACACGGTCTGAATCCGCGCATTGATGATGGCACCCGTACACATAGGACACGGCTCCAGCGTCACATATAGGTCACACTGATGCAAACGCCAACCGCCCAGTTTACGACATGCCTTGTGGATAGCTTCGATTTCGGCGTGTCCGAGCGCATTTTTTTTGCTTTCCCGTCGGTTGCGCCCGCGCCCCACGATTTGTCCATCACGCACGACCACACAGCCGACCGGTACTTCCCCTTCATCTGCCGCCTTTTTGGCCAGCCGCAACGCGGCTTTCATAAATTTTTCTTGTTCGGTCATTGCCCGTCCTCCTTTATCCTGTCTTTCCACTCTTACTTTTCAGGGACATAACCGCCAGACTGTGCGCATAAAAAAAAGTATGGAATGGATTTTAAAAATACGCTACACACTTTGGGGGCCGTTTACAATTGTCCTGATTGCGGCAACCGGTCTCCTGCTGACACTGCGTTCACGCGGTGTTCAGTTCTGGTGCGCACGCCAGCTTGTGCGCCCCAAAACCACCCGGCGTGCGGACGGCATCACCCCATTTCAGGCGCTGTGTACCTCGCTCGGCGGCACGCTTGGGGTGGGCAATCTGGCTGGTGTCGCCTCCGCTCTGACCCTTGGCGGGCCGGGCGCTATCTTCTGGATGCTGGTAGCCGCCTTTTTGGGCATGGCCACCAAATACAGTGAACTGGTGCTTGCCGTCAAATACCGCCAACACACCCCCGAACCCATCGGCGGGCCGATGGTCTATCTATCGCGCGGCGCCGGTCTACCCGGACTGGCAAAACTCTTTGCTGTATGCTGTGTGCTATCTGCAATGGGCACTGGTGCGGCAGCACAGGGCAGCGCGATTGCCGAAGCACTAGCACCGGTGCTGTCTGTCCCACGCAGTACCATTGCACTGGTTCTCTGCGCCGTACTGCTGCCCATCCTGTGCCGGGGTGGCAAGATGATTGCGCGGGTATCTTCCATTCTCGTGCCATTTATGACGGTAAGCTATCTGCTTGCCGGTGGTCTGGTACTGGTCACGCACGCCGACCAGATTCCCGGTGCATTGACACTCATTGTTTCCCGTGCGTGGGAGCCGCTCGCCTGTGGAGGTGGATTGCTTGGGCTGCTCACCGCGCGCACCATTTCCGACGGTTTTGCCAAAGGGATTTTCTCCAATGAAGCCGGAATGGGTTCGGCTCCCATTGCGCACGGCTGCGCCGACAGCGAATCCCCCTGTGCCGAAGGCATGTTGGGCGCAGTCGAAGTGTTTGTCGATACCTGTATGGTGTGCCTGCTGACCGCACTTGTTCTGCTAACGACTGGTGCATGGCAAAGTGGTGCCGACGGTTTAACCATGACCACACAGGCATTCTCCACCGTTCTGGGTGATTTTTCCCCGTGGTTTATCGGTGTCACGGTGGTATTTCTGGCGGTGTCCACCGTCTTGGGCTGGAGTTTCTACGGTCTGACCTGTCTCAAATGGCTGCGCGCCCGCCCTTGGATGGTACGGCTCTATCCGGTTGTGATTGTGTTAAGCGCGGCGCTGGCGGGCTGTGTGCCGCTGACCTCGCTTTTACTTGTGACCGATATTTCTGCCGCCTGCATGTCTTTTCCCAATCTTATCGGCTTATGGATACTGTCCGGCGATGTGCAAACCGAAACCGAGCATTTTTTACAGCATTCTCAAACCGGAAAGAAGTGAGGCACACCTCACTTCTTTTTATTTTTCTCACATTTTGTATTCAGACAAACCAAAACGGTGTCCTAAGACACCGTTTCTGTGTTTCAACCGCCCATCATCTGGCGACGGCGGGACAAGTTCATCGTTCCATCTTGCATGGCGGCAAGCTGGTCTAGGCATTTTCCAGTGCCCAGCGCCACACAAGAAATCGCTTGGTCGGCTACATGGGTCGGAATACCAGTCTTTGCTGCAATCAGCTTATCAAAGCCCCAAATCAGCGCACCGCCGCCGGTCATCACAATGCCATTGCTTGAAATATCGCCGGTCAGTTCGGGTGGAGTATTCTCCAGCACAATGTGTACCGCTTCTACGATAGAGGTCACAACCTCCTCAAAGGCTTCCAGCACTTCGGTCGAAGTCACGGTAAACGTGCGCGGCAAGCCGGTCATCAGGCAGCGTCCTTTGATTTCCATGGAGATTTCTTCCGGACGCGGATAAACACAGCCAATCTGCATTTTGATTTCCTCGGCTGTGCGCTCGCCGATAAGTGCATTGTGTTTGCGGCGAATATATTTGACAATGGATTCGTCGAACTTATCGCCTGCCACCTTAATCGAAGTCGATTCCACAATACCGCCCAGTGAAATGACCGCAATATCGGTTGTACCGCCGCCAATATCAACAATCATATTGCCGTTGGGCTGAGAAATGTCGATGCCTGCACCAATCGCAGCCGCGAGCGGTTCCTCCACCAGAAAGACACGCTTTGCGCCCGCCTGTGTACCGGCGTCAATGACCGCACGTTCTTCGACCTCTGTGATAATAGAGGGCACACACATAACGACATTGGGCTTAAACAGACGGAAGCCCATGACCTTGCGGATAAACTCTTTAATCATGCGTTCGGTCATTTCATAGTCGGAAATGACACCCTCCCGCATGGGACGAATGGCAACAATATTGCCCGGTGTGCGACCGAGCATTTTCTGCGCGCTTTCGCCGACCGACAGGATTTTACCGGTCTGCTTATCGACTGCCACGACCGAAGGTTCATTGAGCACAATGCCCTTTCCCTTTACATAAACGAGCACGGAAGCCGTACCCAAATCAATACCAATATCGCTTGAAAAAACCATAAGGCGACAACCAACCTTTTCCAATTCTATGGGCAAACGCCCTTGATTTAAAGATATACTCAGCTATTTATATTATACCGACATTTTAGGCAAATGCAAGCCCGGTTCTTAATTTTCACGAATTATTCACGATTGACAAAGTTATGTTTGCCCTATTTTTCGTCACTTTTTGCGTATATCTGGTGTTTTTGCCAAACAGATGAAAAAGACCTCTGTTGCACCCATCTGGCGCAGGATGCGAACACATGCCGCAGCCGTGGCACCACTGGTCAGAATGTCATCTACCAGCACCACGCGCTTACCGGAAACGCTGGAAGGTTTTCCCGGGAAATAGGTCTGTTCCGCATTTTTTCTGCGCTCTTTCGCTGTGCGTACTTTGAGCTGCGAACGCCCAAACCATTTTCGCCGCACCGTGCGTACACAGGGCAATCCACTGTAACGGGCTGCCGCTTTTGCGAGCAGATAAGACAAATTAAACCCGCGTTTCCACCAGTGCCCCAGTGTTGTGGGAACATAGGTCACCAAGTCGGCTTTCCATTCAGGTTGATGACGCATCAAGCAAGCGCCGACCAATGCACCGCCCCAACTGCCAATCGCGCGCCGGTTTTGATATTTGCAGTCAATCAACGCACGGCGTACTTTGCCCTGATAGACCAGTACGGCATCTGCCGCTGTGCATCCTTCTATCGTCTCGCGCACGCAAGGCTTGTCCTGTTGGCGCAGTTCGGCTGCACACGCAGGGCACACACGCGCTTTTCCGGAAATGCCGCGCCGACACAATACACAGCGCGGTGGAAACAGCAGGTCTAACAGGTTCACTTGGGCTGCACCTCATCTTCCTCGCGCCGCAAGCGCGTGCGCAGTGCTGAATAGCGCTTGTTGCGCGCATTGGTCTTGACCATATATTCAATCGCTTCTGGGTTTCCCACCAGCACCAGCAATTTCTTTGCGCGTGTGATGGCTGTATATAAAATTGAGCGTGTGAGCAGACGGCGCGACATGCCCTTTGACACGGTCACGATAACCGCTTCAAACTCACTGCCCTGCGCCTTGTGTACGGTCATTGCATAGGCAAGTTCGAGTTCTCCCAGCATATCAAAGGTATAAGTGGCAAACTTGTCGTCAAATCGCACCACCATACACTCCTGTGCCGGCAAAATCTGCGTAATTTCGCCCACATCCCCGTTAAACATTCCGGTTCCGGTTTCCGAGCCGTCCAAACTCTCCCACACAATATCATAATTATTGCGCACCTGCATGACGCGATCACCCTCACGGAAAATGACATCCCCAAACCGTTTTTCTGGTTTGCCATCGGCCGCCGGATTGAGCGCTTCCTGCAACAAACGGTTCAGCGGAATGGTGCCCGCTCCCTGCCGTCTGGCGGGTGAAAGCACCTGAATCTGTTTGGGCGACAGTCCATAATAGCGCGGCAAACGCTCTTTACACAGCGATACTACGGTCGCCATGATATCGGCCGGACTGTCCTTTTTCATCACAAAAAAATCCCCGTCTTTGCCTGAAGGCGTGGGCATCTGCCCCAAATTGATGGCGTGTGCATTCATAACGATTGCGCTTTGCTGTGCCTGACGGAAAATTTCGGTCAGTGCGATAACCGGTACGCGCCCCGAACCGATGAGGTCACGCAAAAAATTTCCCGGCCCGACGGGTGGAAGCTGGTCGGCATCCCCGACGAGCACCAGCCGCGCGTCGCGCGGCATAGCTTCTAACAGCGCCTGCATCAGCATAACATCGACCATAGACACCTCATCGAGCACGACCACATCACATTCCAGTGGATTGGTGGCGCAGCGCTGAAACGCCAGCCGTCCGCCGCCCACCACATAACCGGCTTCCAGCAAACGGTGAATGGTTTTGGCTTCCATGCCGCACAGTTCTGACAGGCGTTTTGCCGCGCGACCGGTAGGCGCAGCCAACAACACAGTCAGGCCGAGCGCTTCATACAGATGCAGCATCCCGCGCACGGTCGTCGTTTTACCGGTACCCGGCCCGCCTGTCAAAATGGTAACACCATATTTTGCAGCCGTGACAATGGCCTGCCGCTGCAACGGCACGTAATCAATTTCGGAATCGGCTTCCAGCTCTGCCACGAGTTGTTCGACATCAAAATCATAGGTATATTCGCGCTCGGACATTTGCCGCAGGGTTTCTGCCAGATAATCTTCGGCTTCGTGCATGGCGCGCAAGTACACAGCATCCCGATTGCAGATAAATTCCCGAACCACCTGTCCGGTACCCTCCAGCCGTATAATGCCTTCTTCCACCCGTTCGGGCTGTACGGTCACTTCATCATCCGACAACAGGCTTGCAGTTGCTTCGACCAATTTTTCGACTGGGATGAAAGTGTGCCCGTTATCCAGATTAAACCGCATGGTGTACAAAATCGCGGCATCACACCGTTCGGTTGCCAACCGTGGAATGTCAAGATTGGCCGCCAGTTGGTCAGCCAAGTGAAATTCTATGCCATAAAATTCATCGCACAGCATATAGGGGTTTTCACTCAGGGCATCGACTGCCGCCACGCCCAGCCGTTTATACAGCAGCGGTGTGAGCGAGACAGGCAAACCATTTTCGGTCAAAAAGTCCATGAGCAGCCGCATCTCGCTCATCTCGGTAAACTGCTTTCCGATATCACGCGCTTTGCGCGCCGTAATGCCCCGAATCTCGGTCAAACGTTCCGGCTCATTTTGCAGTACGTCAAATGCCTCTGCGCCGAACACCTCGGCAATTCGCGCCGCCAACCGGGGGCCAATGCCGCGAATCAAACCAGAGCCTAGGTATTCTGCTACGCCCCGCGCCGACTCGGGCAGACGGCGCTCAAACGTATTTGCCTGAAACTGCTCGCCGTAGGATGGATGGGTCACCCAGTTACCGCAGCAAATCAGTTCTTCTCCCAGCCCCAGATTGGGAATGGTTCCGGTGACCGTCACTTCTTCCCCATCCCGCGCAAGCAATCGCAATACAACATAGCCATTTTCAATATTTTGAAACACGATTTGAGTCACCGTGCCCTGAATCATTTGTTCTTCCTGCACGTTCTTGGTTTCCTTTCCGCGCCGCTCCAGCACGAAAGTCCGGATAGGCCATTTCATAGCGCGCGGCCAGCCGCGCTCCCTGTTCAGATGTCTGCGCCGCCGTATCGACCAGAATCATGGATAAGCCAGGCAGATAGGTGCTGCGTGCAAGGGCAATCTGCCGCAGTATCTGTTCGGCTTCTCCACTTTGACCGTCTACATAAACATACAGTTCAGCCTTACCGCAAACACTCTCTGTTCTATGAAAGATTATATCACACAACATTTTCAAAATGCAAATCAGGCCGAACGCTGCCAGCGTGCCGACCAGACATTGTGCCGCAAAATCCATACCGCTGCACCTCCTGCTCTATCCTATGCGGTGCGCCGTGTACGGGTGTGCACATGCAAAAAAAGTCCCTGCCAAATGGCAGGGACTTGATAGCTTGTCTTATATGGAAACGAATTACTCGTTAACCTTTACAACAACGCCAGAACCTACGGTGCGGCCACCCTCACGGATAGCGAAACGCAGGCCTTCCTCGATAGCAATCGGGGTAATCAGCTCAACGTCCATTTCAACGTTATCGCCAGGCATGCACATTTCGGTGCCTTCCGGCAGAGAGATAACACCGGTTACGTCGGTGGTACGGAAGTAGAACTGAGGACGGTAGTTGTTGAAGAACGGAGTATGACGGCCGCCTTCTTCCTTCTTCAGAACGTAAACCTGACCCTTGAACTTGGTATGCGGATGAATGGTGCCGGGCTTAGCCAGAACCTGGCCACGCTCGATATCAGTCTTCTGGATACCACGGAGCAGAGCACCGATGTTGTCGCCAGCCTCAGCGTAGTCGAGCAGCTTGCGGAACATTTCGATACCGGTAACAACGGTCTTGCGAGGAGCGTCCATCAGACCAACGATTTCAACTTCCTCGGACAGCTTCAGGATACCACGCTCTACACGGCCGGTAGCAACGGTACCACGACCGGTGATGGAGAATACGTCCTCGACCGGCATCAGGAACGGCAGCTCGTCGTTACGAACCGGGTCCGGAATATAGGAGTCAACAGCGTCCATCAGCTCACGGATGCAAGCATACTCAGGAGCGTTGGGGTCCTTGGAGTCGCAGGTCAGAACGTTCAGAGCGGAGCCACGGATAACCGGGATGTCGTCGCCCGGGAACTCGTAGGTGGACAGCAGCTCGCGGATTTCCATTTCAACGAGGTCGAGCAGTTCGGGGTCGTCAACCTGGTCAACCTTGTTCATGAATACAACAATGTAGGGTACACCTACCTGGCGAGCGAGCAGGATGTGCTCACGGGTCTGGGGCATCGGGCCGTCTGCAGAAGAAACAACCAGGATAGCGCCGTCCATCTGTGCAGCACCGGTAATCATGTTCTTAACGTAGTCGGCATGGCCCGGGCAGTCAACGTGAGCGTAGTGACGCTTTGCGGTCTGATACTCAACGTGAGCGGTGTTGATGGTGATGCCGCGCTCCTTCTCTTCGGGAGCCTTGTCGATTGCGTCGTATGCCTGATACTCTGCATCGCCCTGAAGAGCCAGAACCTTGGTGATAGCCGCAGTCAGAGTGGTCTTACCGTGGTCAACGTGACCAATGGTACCAATGTTAAGATGCGGCTTATTACGTTCAAATTTTTCCTTAGCCATTTGAGAAAGCCTCCTTGTTTGTTTTTGAATCGCCCTGTATCGGACGCTTCTTTAGAATAAGTCCATTGATAAGACTATTCTAAAATACTTTCGCAAAAAAATCAACTATTAGTTGTCGCTTTTATTGCGCGTGTCGATAATTTTATCCTGTACGGACTTGGGAACCTCAGTGTAGTGGCTGGGCTGCATGGTGTACTGGCCACGACCCTGCGTGCTCGAACGCAGCGCAGTTGCGTAACCGAACATTTCGGACAGCGGAACAGCAGCCGAAATCGCCTCGACACCGCCACGCGGCTCCATGCCCTGAATCTGACCACGGCGTGCATTCAGGCCGCCGATAACGTCGCCCATATAGTCTTCCGGAACCATAACGTCAACCTGCATGATAGGCTCCATCAGAACCGGGTCAGCCTTGCGCATTGCTTCCTTGAACGCCATCGAACCGGCAATCTTAAATGCCATTTCGGAGGAGTCAACTTCGTGGAACGAGCCATCGTACAGCGTAACCTTGACGTCAACAACCGGATAGCCAGCCAAAACGCCTGCCTGCATAGCACCCTGAATACCCTGGTTAACCGGCTCGATGTATTCCTTCGGAATCGCACCGCCGACAACCTTGTTGATGAACTCATAGCCCTTACCGGACTCGTTCGGCTCAACGATAATCTTAACGTGACCATACTGGCCCTTACCACCGGACTGACGCGCATACTTCATGTCAACATCAGCCGAACGGCGGATGGTTTCCTTATAAGCAACCTGCGGCTCGCCAACGTTTGCTTCTACCTTGAACTCGCGAAGCAGACGGTCAACGATGATTTCCAGGTGCAGCTCGCCCATGCCGGCGATGATGGTCTGACCGGTTTCCTCATCGGTGTAGGTGCGGAAAGTCGGGTCTTCTTCTGCCAGCTTAGCCAGCGCAATACCCATCTTTTCCTGACCAGCCTTGGTCTTAGGCTCGATTGCAACGCGAATAACCGGCTCCGGGAAGTTCATGGACTCCAGAATAATCGGATGCTTCTCGTCGCACAGTGTATCACCGGTGGTGGTGTTCTTAAAGCCAACAGCAGCCGCGATGTCGCCCGAATAAACCATGTCGATATCCTTACGCGCATTTGCGTGCATTTGCAGGATACGACCCAGACGCTCGCGCTGTCCCTTGGTTGCGTTGAGCACCGAAGAACCGGCACCAATCGTACCAGAGTAAACGCGGAAGAAGGTCAGACGGCCAACATACGGGTCGGTCATAATCTTAAATGCCAGAGCGGAGAACGGCTCATCGTCAGACGACGGGCGCTCATCCTCTTCCTCGGTGTCCGGGTTTACACCCTTAATCGGAGGAATGTCGGTCGGCGCGGGCATATAGTCAACAACTGCGTCGAGCAGCATCTGTACACCCTTGTTGCGGTAAGCGGTGCCACACAGAACCGGGATAATCTGCACGTTGCAGACGCCCTTGCGCAGCGCAGCCTTGATTTCAGGAATGGTAATCTCTTCGCCTTCGAGGTACTTCATCATCAGGTCCTCGTCCAGCTCAGCGACTGCCTCAATCAGTGCATCGTGATATTCCTGTGCCTGGTCCATCAGGTCAGCCGGAATATCTTCGTCGCGCACGTCCTTGCCCAAATCATCGTAGTAAACCTCAGCACGCATGTTGATGAGGTCAATGATACCCTTAAAGGTGTCCTCAGCGCCGATGGGGAGCTGAATCGGAACCGCGTTACACTTCAGACGGTCCTTCATCATGCTGATAACATTGAAGAAGTCAGCGCCCATGATGTCCATCTTGTTGACGAACGCCATACGCGGTACCTGATACTCGTCAGCCTGATGCCAAACGGTCTCAGACTGCGGCTCAACGCCGCCCTTTGCACAGAATACGGTAACAGAACCGTCCAGTACGCGCAGCGAACGCTGTACTTCTACGGTAAAGTCAACGTGACCCGGGGTATCAATGATGTTGATACGATGGTCTTTCCAGTGACAGGTGGTTGCAGCAGAGGTAATGGTAATACCACGCTCCTGCTCCTGCTCCATCCAGTCCATGGTCGCGGTACCGTCATGGGTATCGCCGATTTTATAGTTTACGCCGGTGTAATAAAGAATACGCTCGGTCGTAGTGGTTTTACCGGCATCAATGTGCGCCATGATACCGATATTTCTGGTTTTCTCCAGCGAATACTCTCTAGGCATGTTTGCTCTCCTTTCAAATACTGCCGTAAATTAATAACGGTAGTGAGCGAATGCCTTGTTCGCTTCTGCCATCTTGTGCGTATCTTCACGCTTCTTGACAGAACCGCCCAGATTGTTGCAAGCGTCCATAATCTCGCCTGCCAGACGTGCGCGCATGGTCTTTTCGCTGCGAGCACGAGAATACTTGGTCAGCCAGCGCAGACCAAGGGTCTGACGGCGTTCCGGACGAACTTCCATCGGAACCTGGTAGGTAGCACCGCCGACACGGCGTGCCTTAACCTCCAGAGACGGCATGATATTTTCCATCGCCTCGGTAAAAACCTCCAGCGGCTCACGACCAGTCTTGTCGCGAACGATGTCAAAAGCACCATAAACGACCTTCTGCGCAACACCCTTCTTGCCGTCGAGCATAATCGAGTTGACCAGCTTGGTGACCAGCTTGGAATTATACATCGGGTCGGGCAGAACGTCTCTCTTGGGAACATTTCCTCTTCTTGGCACTTTACTTCCCTCCTTCATATAGAAATGATTTCATTGGTACTTCAGCGCACCCTTTGTGCGCTGTTTTGCGCCTGTCCGGGTTTTCACTCGGAAAAACAGGACAAAGCGGTGGGCCAACCGCGGCAAATGCGCGGCTGAACGGTTGCTTTGTGAAGCTGTGAAAAGCTCTCAAAGACTTTGATGCAGACAGACAAATCCGGCAGATTTTCGTAAGACCGAGGACGAGGGCGCGGACATATGCCGCGCAGTCATCTATCAGGCTACGGAAATGAAAATGCGGATTACTTGCCAGCCTTCGGGCGCTTTGCGCCGTACTTGGAGCGAGCCTGCTTGCGGTTTGCAACGCCCTGGGTATCCAGAGTGCCGCGGATGATGTGGTAACGTACGCCAGGCAGGTCCTTTACACGACCGCCGCGAACCATTACAACCGAGTGCTCCTGCAGGTTGTGGCCGATGCCGGGGATGTAGGCAGATACCTCCATACCATTGGTCAGCTTAACACGAGCAATCTTACGCAGTGCAGAGTTCGGCTTCTTGGGGGTCATGGTCTTAACAGTGGTGCAAACACCGCGCTTCTGCGGAGCAGACTGCTCGGTGGTCTTCTTCTTCAGAGAGTTCAGACCAACCTGGAGAGCAGGAGCGGTAGACTTTGCAACAACGGTCTCACGGCCCTTACGAACGAGCTGGTTAAAAGTAGGCATTCTATTTCCTCCTTCTTTCAAAAATATTCTATATTAAACAGCTTTGCTGTTTAATTAGCAGATTTGAGCAGGGTGACAACCGCAGCGCCGACATCAATGCCAGCAGCATCGCCGAGTTCGACCATAGTGGGAACTTCGGACAACGGCACACCCATCTCGCAGCACAAATCGCGGATTGGTCGAATCACGCGCTGTTCGGCGTCATCAGCCACAAAAACGGTCTGCGCGTTTCCATCGCGGATTGCCTTTTTTGACTGTTTTACGCCGACGACTTTGGCCGCCTGCGATAATTCAGAAAGCATAATCTAACCTCCTATACCGCATACTCCTACAGTATAGCGCCCTTTTCGCCCAAGGTCAAGCTTTTTTTCTCGATTCCCTCTTTTTCACAAGAAAATGCCTGTAAACGGCGTTTGACCTGTCTATTTTTCCCTTTTCACTCTGATAAATACATAAATTTCAGGAAATTTTCTCATTCCCATTCCCTTTGCGCCGCCATCACACCAAAGCCCCAAGACCAACCGGCCTTGGGGCTTTGAAAAAATGAATTTTCTTTGTTTAGTCAAGATTTACGGTCTGCTCGTAATGACCTTCACAGTACTCGCTCATGCCGGAACCTGCCGGAATGAGCTTACCAATGATAACATTTTCCTTCAGACCAAGCAGCGGGTCAATCTTACCCTTGATAGCCGCTTCGGTCAGTACACGGGTGGTTTCCTGGAAGGACGCTGCCGACAGGAACGATTCGGTTGCCAGCGATGCCTTGGTAATACCCATCAAGGTCGGGCTGCAAGTCGCCAGCTTGAGGCCAACTTCACCGGCATCAATGCGCGCCTGCACTTCGTTGTTGTAGTCCTCGAACTCCAACAGGTCGATAACCGAGCCGGGCAGAACCTTAGCGTCTCCCGCATCCTCAACCTTAACCTTGCGCATCATCTGACGAACGATAACCTCAATGTGCTTATCGTTGATGTCTACGCCCTGTTGACGGTAAACCTTTTGTACTTCCTTAATCAGGTAGTCGTGTACCGCACGCGGGTCGCGTACACGCAGGATATCGTGCGGGCTGAGTGCGCCTTCATTGAGCTGTTCACCCTGCTCAACATACTGACCATCTTCTACACGGATACCCGAAGAAGATGCCAACTGATAAGAACGGGTATCTCCGTTTTCGGTGTTGATGATGTTGATGGTCTTGAGCGTGGTGCGCTTGGACTCCTCGACGCTGACACGACCGGAAATCTCGGCCAGTGTTGCAACCTTCTTAGGCTTGCGCGCCTCGAACAGTTCTTCGACACGGGGCAGACCTTGGGTAATATCCGAACCTGCAACGCCGCCGGTATGGAAGGTACGCATGGTCAACTGGGTACCCGGCTCACCGATGGACTGCGCTGCGATAATGCCGACCGCTTCGCCCAAGCCACACGGGTCGCCCGAAGCCAAGTTCATGCCGTAGCAGTGTGTGCAAACGCCCTTGCGTGCGCGGCATTCCAGAACCGAACGAATCTGAATTCGGGTAATGCCCATCGACTCAATCTTGCTTGCGTCCGTCTCGGTTATCATCTGGTCCTTAGAAATCACCAGATTGCCGTCGTTATCGTACAAGTCCTCAACCAGATAACGACCAATCAGACGTTCGTGGAACGGCTCAATGGTCTGATTGCCTTCCTTGATATCCTCAACCCAAATACCCTTGGTTGCGCCGCAATCGTCCTCACGAATGATGACATCCTGAGAAACGTCAACCAGACGACGGGTCAAGTAACCGGAGTCCGCGGTACGAAGTGCTGTATCCGCCATACCCTTTCGAGCGCCTCGCGCCGAAATGAAGTATTCGAGTACCGACAGACCTTCACGGAAGTTAGATTTAATCGGAATTTCGATGGTTTTACCAGAGGTCGAAGCCATCAGGCCACGCATACCAGCCAGCTGACGAATCTGGTTAATCGAACCACGCGCACCGGATTCCGCCATCATATGAATGGGGTTGTAGCGTTCCTTCTGCATGTTCTCTTGCAGCTTTCCGGCAACCTTCTTAGTGGTTTCTTCCCATTCATGTACCACCAAACGATACCGTTCGTCATCAGTGATAAAGCCGCGCTTGTATTTGCGGTCAATCTGTGCAACCTTCTGTTCGGATTCGCGCACCATGTTCTGCTTCTCATCGGGCACCAACATATCGGCAACGGCTACGGTCAAAGCACCCTTGGTCGAGTACTTATAACCCATTGCCTTGATGGAGTCCAGAACCTCAGCCGTCTTATTGAAATCGTGCACGCGAATGCAGCGGTCAATAATCTTGCCCAGTTCCTTTTTACCACAGGTGAACATGATTTCCAAATCCAGCAGTTTTTCGTCGTTGCGCTCAACAAAGCCCAAGTCCTGCGGAATACGTGCGTTGAAAATCAGGCGGCCGACGGTTGCATCGACAATGCGGGAAACGGTCTGACCGTTGATGACACGCGACATGCGCACCTTGATAGGTGCATGAATACCTACGATACCGTCGTCATACGCCAGCATTGCTTCATCAGGCGACGAGAATACCTTGCCGGCACCCGGCTCATCATCCTTGTCAATGGTCAAATAGTAAGAACCAAGTACCATATCCTGCGACGGAACGGTAACCGGCTTGCCGTCCTGCGGCTTCAACAGGTTGTTTGCCGACAGCATGAGCAGACGGGCTTCGGCCTGTGCCTCAGCCGACAGCGGAACGTGTACTGCCATCTGGTCACCGTCAAAGTCGGCGTTAAATGCCGTACATACCAGCGGATGCAGACGGATGGCGCGGCCTTCGACCAGCTTGGGCTCAAACGCCTGAATACCCAGACGGTGCAAGGTAGGCGCACGGTTAAGCATAACCGGATGCCCCTTGATAACGTCTTCGAGCACGTCCCAAACCTCGGTCTTGGCACGCTCAACCATCTTCTTTGCCGACTTGATGTTAGATGCCAAACCATCCTTGACCAAGCGCTTCATAACGAACGGCTTAAACAGTTCGAGCGCCATTTCCTTGGGCAGACCACACTGCCAGATTTTGAGGTCAGGGCCGACGACGATAACCGAACGGCCGGAGTAGTCAACGCGCTTACCGAGCAGGTTCTGACGGAAGCGGCCTTGCTTACCCTTGAGCATGTCGGACAGCGACTTGAGCGCGCGGTTGTTCGGACCGGTGACCGGACGGCCACGGCGGCCGTTATCAATCAGCGCGTCAACAGCTTCCTGAAGCATACGCTTTTCGTTGCGTACAATAATGTCCGGTGCGCCCAGCTCCAACAGACGTTTCAGACGATTGTTGCGGTTGATAACGCGGCGGTACAGGTCGTTGAGGTCGGAAGTCGCAAAGCGGCCGCCGTCCAACTGCACCATCGGGCGAATCTCAGGCGGGATGACCGGAACAACGTCCATAATCATCCATTCGGGCTTGTTGCCCGACAGGCGGAACGATTCCACCACTTCCAAACGCTTGATAATACGCATCCGCTTTTGACCGGAAGCGTCGCGCAGCTCGTTGCGCAGCTCGGTCGAAAGCTTTTCCAAATCCATCTGTTGCAGCAGCTTCTTGATGGCTTCCGCGCCCATCATGGCTTCAAAATCCTCGTCGTACTTTTCGCGCATGTCGCGGTACTCGGTTTCGGTCAGAATCTGCTTGAGCATCAGCGGGGTGTCACCGGGGTCGGTGACGATATAGTTTGCAAAGTACAGCACCTTCTCCAGAATACGCGGGCTGATATCCAGAATCAGACCCATACGGGAGGGGATGCCCTTAAAATACCAGATGTGGGAGACCGGTGCAGCCAGTTCGATGTGACCCATACGCTCACGGCGCACTTTCGCGCGGGTGACTTCGACACCGCACTTGTCACAGATTTTACCCTTATAGCGCACCTTCTTATATTTACCGCAATGACATTCCCAGTCTTTGGTTGGGCCAAAGATACGCTCACAGAACAAACCGTCGCGTTCGGGCTTGAGGGTACGGTAGTTAATGGTTTCCGGCTTTCTAACCTCGCCGTAAGACCACTCGCGAATCAGTTCGGGCGAAGCCAGACCGATTTTAATGGCATTGAACGTGTTATATCCCATAATTTAGAAAGCTCCTCCTGTATCCGCGTTATTCGTCAAAGTCGCCGTCGCCGTAATTGTCTTCGTCGATTGCAAAGTCGTCCTGCTCATCTTCTTCGCCCACGCCGGCTTCCTCAGCCGCACTATCAAAGGCAGCCAAATCGGTATCGCCGTCCTCAGCATCGTTGATGGCAAAGCCAGCCGCTGCAAATTCTGCATCCGAACCGCTCGCTGGCACTTCTGTCATCGGGCGATTGAAGTCAACCTCATCGTCCTCATCCTCGGACAGTTCGATAACATCCATGTTTTCATCCAGTACCTTGATGTCCAGACACAGCGACTGCAATTCCTTAACCAGAACCTTGAACGATTCCGGTACACCGGGCTGCGGTACATTGTGACCCTTTACAATGGCCTCATAGGTCTTGACACGGCCGGTGATATCATCCGACTTGACGGTCAAAATTTCCTGCAAGGTGTAAGCGGCGCCGTATGCTTCGAGCGCCCAAACTTCCATCTCACCGAAGCGCTGACCGCCGAACTGTGCTTTACCACCCAAGGGCTGCTGAGTAACCAGCGAGTACGGGCCGGTCGAACGGGCGTGGATTTTGTCGTCAACCAGATGGTGCAGTTTGAGGTAATACATATAACCGACGGTAACGCGGTTGTCGAACCGCTCACCGGTACGGCCATCATACAGCCAGCTCTTGCCATCGGCATCATAGCCAGCCTTGACGAGCATATCCTGAATATCTTCGAGCGATGCGCTGTCAAATACCGGTGTCTCAACCTTCCAGCCCAGTTTCTTGGCTGCAAAGCCCAGATGCACTTCGAGCACCTGACCGATGTTCATACGAGACGGTACGCCCAAGGGGTTCAGTACGATGTCAAGCGGGGTGCCATCCTCCAAGAACGGCATGTCTTCCTGCGGCAGAATACGCGAGATAACACCCTTGTTACCGTGGCGGCCTGCCATCTTATCGCCGACCGAAATCTTACGCTTTTGCGCAATGTAGCAGCGAACGACCATGTTAACGCCCGGTGCCAGTTCGTCACCGTTTTCACGGGTAAATACCTTGACATCGACGACAATACCCGATTCACCGTGCGGCGCACGCAGCGAGGTATCACGCACTTCGCGTGCCTTTTCACCAAAGATAGCACGCAGCAAGCGTTCTTCGGCAGTCAGTTCGGTTTCACCCTTGGGGGTAACCTTACCGACCAGAATATCACCGGCGTGTACTTCGGCACCGACGCGAATAATACCGCGCTCGTCGAGGTCGCGCAGCGCATCCTCGCCGACGTTGGGCACGTCGCGGGTGATTTCTTCCGGCCCCAGCTTGGTATCACGCGCTTCAGATTCGTATTCTTCAATATGAATCGAGGTGTATACATCATCGCGTACCAGACGCTCGTTCAGCAAAACGGCGTCCTCGTAGTTGTAACCTTCCCAAGTCATAAAGCCGATGAGTGCGTTTTTACCCAGTGCAATTTCGCCCTTATCGGTGGACGGGCCATCGGCCAGTACGTCACCCTTTTTCACGCGCTCGCCCAAATCGACAATCGGGCGCATGTTGATGCAGGTGGACTGGTTGGAGCGCAGGAACTTGGTCAGATGATAGGACTTTTCTTCGCCGTTGTCATAGCGCACAGACACTTCACGCGCGGTCGAGCGTGTGACAACGCCATCGCCCTCAGCCAGCGGGATAATACCCGAATCGACTGCGGCCTTGTATTCCATACCGGTTGCAACAACCGGTGCTTCGGTCTTGAGCAGCGGCACTGCCTGACGCTGCATGTTCGCACCCATCAGTGCACGGTTTGCGTCATCGTGCTCCAGGAACGGAATGAACGCGGTTGCAACCGAAACCATCATGCGGGGCGATACGTCCATGAGGTCAACTTCCTTGCGGTCAACTTCAATGATTTCGTCGCGCATACGGCAGGTAATACGTTCATTCTTGAGGCAGCCGTTTTCGTCCAGCGGCTCATATGCCTGACAAACAATAAATTCATCCTCGACATCGGCGGTCATGTAGCGAACCTCATCGGTCACGCGGCCGGTTGCCTTGTCAATGATGCGGTACGGCGCTTCAATAAAGCCAAAGTCATTGATGCGCGCATAGGTTGCCAGATAGGAAATCAGACCGATGTTCGGGCCTTCAGGCGTCTCAATCGGGCACATACGACCATAGTGGCTGTAATGCACGTCGCGCACTTCCATCGAAGCGCGGTCACGCGACAGACCACCGGGGCCGAGCGCGGACAGACGGCGCTTGTGGGTCAATTCCGCCAACGGGTTGTTCTGGTCCATGAACTGGGACAGCGGCGAGGAACCAAAGAATTCCTTGATGGCAGCAGTCACCGGACGAATGTTAATCAGCGATTGCGGGGTAACGGTATCCAAATCCTGAATGGTCATGCGCTCACGGATAACACGTTCCATGCGAGAGAAGCCAATGCGTACCTGATTCTGAAGCAGCTCGCCTACGCAGCGCAGACGACGGTTGCCCAAATGGTCAATATCATCGGTCACGCCCACACCGTTACCGATGTTGAGCAGATAGCAGATGGTTGCCAGGATGTCATCGACAATAATAGTCTTGGGAATCAAGTCATGAATACGAGCGGTAACGGTCTTTTTCAGTTCGTCGCCGGTCACACCCGAATCAATGATTTCCTTGAGTACAACAAAGCGGACTTTTTCCTTGATGCCCAGTTCCTGCGCACCCATGCCGCCCAAGAAGTCCTTGAAGTCATCCACGTCAACCATGCCGTTGCCGAACACCTTAACCGGGCGACCATCGTTGGATTCCAGTACAACCTTGTTAACGCCACGCGCCGCAATCTGGCGCGCCTGCTCGCGATTCAGGATACTGCCTTCTTCGGCCAGAATTTCACCGGTCATCGGGTCAACTGCCGGGGTCAGCAGCTTGCGGCCCACCAGACGGCGTGCAATATTCAGCTTTTTATTGTACTTATAACGACCAACTGCCGAAATATCATAACGGCGGGTATCAAAGAACATGGCATCCATCAGGCTGGTTGCCGACTCAACAGAAGGCGGCTCGCCCGGACGCATTTTCTTATAGATTTCGATAAGTGCTTCCTCAGCGGTCTTGGACGGGTCGCGCTCCAAGGTCGCCAGAATGCGCTCATCCTCGCCGAACATATCCAAAATCTCGGCATCGGTCTTGACACCCAGCGCACGGATAAGCGAGGTAATCGGGATTTTGCGGTTTTTATCAATACGAACGTAGAATACATCGTTCATATCGGTTTCATATTCCAACCACGCGCCACGATACGGAATGACGGTTGCGGACAGGATAGCCTTGTCGGTCTTGTCCAGCTCACGGCCATAGTACACGCCGGGAGAACGGACAATCTGGGAGACAATCGCGCGTTCCGCACCGTTGAAGATGAACGTACCCGACTGGGTCATGCGCGGGAACTCGCCCATGAAGATTTCCTGTTCTTTGATTTCGCCGGTTTCCTTGTTGCGCAGGCGCACGCGCACCTTGAGCGGGCACGCATACGTTGCATCTCTGGCTTTGCATTCCTCAATGCTGTACTTCGGCTCGTCAAGCGAGTAATCGAGGAAGGTCAGTTCCAGATTGCCCGTGTAATCGGTAATTGCGGAAACGTCCTCAAAGACCTCGCGCAGTCCGGTGGCGAGGAACCACTCATAGGACTTCTTCTGGATTTCGATTAGATTGGGCATTTCGAGGATTTCCTCGATGCGTGCGAAGCTCTTTCTTGTGGTCTTGCCGTGCTGTACGTCTTTCACCATCATGTTGAACCCATCACTCCGTTTCTGAATTTCCGTGGATTTCATACGCCCGGAGGCGTGGTTAATTTTTTCACCTATATCTTGCACTTATCAAAAAAGCGTGGTATCATTAAAACAGTTATCGAGAAAAACGCGCTCATTTCGATAAGCGATTTATTATACCATATTTTTTCATGTATAGTCAAGTATATTTTAGACAAAAATGTAGACGGTTTTCTTGTGAGAACCGTCTTTTTTTATTGCGTTTTTAGGAGGTTTGTTTCATTTTGCGCCGTTTTTTCCCTCTGTTTTTTGTGTTTGCGGCTGTGCTTCTGACCTCTTCCGCGTCCGCACTGACCGCGACCCGCTCCAATCAAACCATCTATGTTTACAATCAAAAGGCAGATTTGTCCTCTTACTCGGTTAAGGGCAACAACTATGTTCGCGCACGCGACTTTGCAAAAGCAACGGGCTGTTCTCTGGTTTACGACCCTGACACTTCCTCCATTCTTTTGGAAGAAGGGCAGCCCTATGACGATTCTGCCGAGACCAAACCGCCCGCCGTTTCCGCATCGGCCACCGCACGCCCAACCCTACAAACGGTCTATATCAACGGCAAAAAAACCGGAATCCAAGGATATAGCATCGCAGGATATAACTATTTTAAACTGCGCGACTTTGGCAAAGCATTCGGATGGTCGGTTATTTACAACGGTGCGCAAAAGCGCGTAGAAGTCAATCCAGAGTTTCCCTACTTTGAAAAACAAGAAAACACCATCGTCTATATGTATCACGCATTCACCGAAGACCCTTCGTTGCTCGCCAAGCATCCCGACCTATACACATCCCCTTGGAAGTTCCGTTGCGACATCCGTGATATGCGTGCATTGGGCTATGAGCTGATTTCATTGGAAGATTATTTCCAAGGTAAAACCCAAAAAGGAAAAAAATATTTTATTATCACCATAGACGACGGCTATTTGAATAACTACACCCTAGCATACCCCGTCTTGCTGGAAGAAAACGCGCCCGCTTCCATTTTCACCATTGTGCGCGAAATGGAACGCGAAGAAGGCGGCTTTTTCACCGCAGAACAGGCGCGTGAAATGGAGGCCAGCGGTTTGGTCAAAGTGTATTGCCACAACATCGACCATCTGGACTGCACCACGCTCAACGGCCCGGAATTTAACCGCGAACTGGAGCGTGCTTACACCTCCCTGCGCACCAATTTATCCCCCAAAACCTTGTTTTTCGCCTACCCGTATGGTGCTTATAATACCAGCACTTATGTCAATGTACGCGACAACGGGTTCCGCCTGCAAATGGTACAGGAACGCAAATTTGCAGCTGATGACATCATCGTGCGGCAAAATGTCTGGTATGACAGTGCAATGGCGCTTTTAGTCAAAAAAGCGCCCAAAAATTGATTTTGCGCGCATAATAAAAAGAAATCCAACCAAAATTGGTTGGATTTCTTTTTATCTCCGCTTTTATTGATTGGAACTTATCATTGTTCCCAAAACCGTTTGTCCATCTGCTGCATATACCACGGTATCTTCGGATGGCGCTTTTCTCATATCTTCTTTCAAAATATACCCCGAAATACCTTTATCATTGGAAACCGCAATCAAATCAGGTGCTTCTTCATAGATATTTGGGCCATAAGTTTGGCCGTTTTCATTGATTCCCCACGCTGGTCGTTTGGCTAAGTCGGTGATTTGTTCTTCACTCACGCGGATAGCCGGAACCACCTGCGTATCTCCTGTGCGTTCGTCCACTTTACCCGCCATTATAATGGAAGTCAGATTGACCCCAATATCAATACACAACAGAATACAAAGGATAATGCCCAACCCAGACCAACGTTTGTTCATCACAATCCCTTCTTTCCAATTTGTTTCCTTAACAAGAGTATATCACCATACATTTGTTTTGTCAACGCAAACCATATGTATACCGCGATAATAAAAAGCCGCGTTTTGAAAACCAAAACGCGGCTTTTCTGCAACAGTATCCTTTACAGTACCTGCGACAAAAACTCTTTTAATCTGGGGTGTTGTGGATTGGTAAAGAAGGTTTCGGGGTCGTTCTGCTCGGCGATAACACCGCCATCCATGAACAATACACGGGTTGCAACCGAACGGGCAAAGCCCATTTCGTGCGTGACCACAACCATCGTCATACCTTCATCGGCTAGTTCCTTCATCAGGTTGAGCACTTCGCCAACCATTTCCGGGTCAAGTGCCGAGGTTGGCTCGTCAAACAACATCACATCGGGATTCATCGCGAGCGCACGCGCAATTGCAATACGCTGCTGCTGACCGCCAGAAAGTTGTTTGGGATACACATCAGCCTTATCGGGCAACCCGACGCGCTTGAGCAGTTCCAGCGCCCGTTTATCTGCCTGTTCGCGGGTCATCAAGCCCAGTTTGACCGGCGCCAGCTTGATATTCTCCCGAACGGTCAGGTGTGGGAACAGATTAAACTGCTGGAACACCATACCCATCTTCTGACGCATCTTATTGATATCGTTCTTGGGGTCGGTGATGTCCACGCCTTCAAATGTAATCGTGCCGCCTGTCGGCTGCTCCAGCAAGTTCAAGCAGCGCAAAAAGGTTGATTTACCCGAACCAGACGGCCCAATAATGACCACTTTTTCCCCTTTTTCAATGTGCTCACTGACGCCTTTCAGCACCAGATGGTCACCGTATGCTTTTTCCAGTTTTTCAACGTTTATCACTTTCGCGCAGCCTCCTTTCGAAGATTGCCAACAGTTTGGTCAAAATCAGTACGATTACCAAATAGATAATGGCCAAGCTGACATAAGGCACAATCGCCATATACGTTTTGCTGACAATGACCTTGGCTGCCTGTGTCAAATCCTGTACCGAGATAACCATAACAACCGAGGTTTCCTTGACGAGCGTAATCATTTCGTTGCCAAGTGCGGGCAGAATGTTCTTAATTGCCTGCGGCACAATGATATAGCGCATAGTCTGTACATAGTTCAGACCGAGCGAGCGGCCAGCCTCCATCTGTCCCTGGTCAACCGACATGATACCGGAGCGCACGATTTCTGCAACATACGCGCCCGAGTTGATACCAAACGTGATGATAGCGCACCAAGTCGCCTCGTTTGACCCCAGCTTGGGCACCATAATAACAAAGCCCATCAGCAAGAGCTGTACCATGACCGGTGTACCGCGAATGATGGTCAAATAGAGTTTACAGAGAAAGTCTGCGATTCGCAGGAGGATGCCAGGGCGTGTGCGCTTGGAGTCGTGCGCCGAGCGCACCACCGCAACCAACACACCCACAATTACACCCAAAATCAACGCACCAATGGCGATAATAAATGTAGTTTTCAGACCACTCAGGAAAAATGTGTTCCATCGGTCTTCAAAGATAAACGTCTGGAAAATCTGATAAATAATGTTTTGCAGACCTTCGGGCAAGCCCTGTATCCAGCCGGGCATCACAGCGAGCCAATCTACAAAGGACATAAACTGCACCGTTTTCTACCTCCTTCTGATTCTTTGGGTCATTGACAAGGACGGAACAAGGGGCGGCACATGCCGTCCCTTGCGCTTTGCTGTTCATTGTAATTACTCGTGGATATAATTTGCAATGATTTCATCCAGAGTGCCGTCTGCCTTGAGTTCTTCCATTGCCTTGTTTACCTTGTCCAGAAGTTCGGTGTTGCCCTTCTTGACAGCGGCAGCGTAATCTTCTACGGTGTACTCGGTGTCCAGAATCTTCAGACCCTGATTTGCCTCTACATAAGCCTTTGCCGGCTCGTTGTCGATGACAACGGCATCAATCTGACCATTTACCAGTGCCTGCGTTGCCACAACACCCGATTCAAAACGCTGTACATGGTCTTCACCCAAATCATCGGTGCAATACATATCGCCAGTGGTACCGGTCTGTACGCCAACCTTCTTATCCTTGAGGTCGTCAACGGTTGCAATGGTGGAATCCTCCGGTACGATGATAGCCTGAATACCGGTTGCATAGGAAATGGTAAAATCAACCTGTTCTGCGCGCTCCGGGTCAACGGTCATACCAGCAAATGCAATATCAATCTGGTCTGCGCTCAGTGCCGGAATCAGGGAATCAAATTCCATGTTGATGATTTCCAGCTTCATGCCCAGCTTATCTGCAACAGCCTGCGCAATATCCGGGTCGATACCAACTACATTGTTGCTATCGTCTACTGTCTCATACGGCGGGAAAGTTGCATTGGTGCCCATGCGGAGCGTGCCGCCTTCAGCCGTATTTGCATCAGCCGCATCATTCTGCTGGGTCTGCGCTGTTGTATCTTCCTGCGTATCGGAATTGCCGCCGCAACCAGCCAATGCGCCGGTTGCCACAAGAGACATTGCAAGCAGTGCTGCCAACTTCTTCTTCATTTGAAACTTCCTCCTAAAATAACATCCTTACAATTACCTGATTGAGTATTATTATACACCCATTGACATAAATTGCAACCGCTTTTTTCAGAAGTTTGGCTGCCAAAGAGACAGTTTTTACACCACTTTGCAGACATAAATCAGCGTTTTCTACAAAACATGCCGCCCTTTTTCCTCGACCTTTGGATATTTCTGCATATTTATTCACCTTTATTCACTCACCTCCCCTCAACTGCGCATGCAAAAAGGCTACCCGCACATCGGTTTGTGTGGTATAATAGCCCTATTATGGCAAAACGCTATCTATTTCCAGTTGTATTCTGGACGATGATAGCGCCACACAGGAGGGCATCATGCTATTTAACTCTTATGGATTTATGCTTGTATTTTTGCCGCTGTGTACCATTGGCTGGTTTGCGTGCGCAAAATATGGACGAACGCGCTTAGGAAATCTGTTTTTGCTTGCACTATCTGTCTGGTTCTATGCGGCAAATGATTTGCGCGGTACGATTGTGTTACTGCTCAGCGCCCTTATCAACTGGAGCATCGGCCGCAAACTGACCCAGACACCGCGTAAACCGCTGTTGATATTGGGGCTTTTGCTCAATCTGGGTACACTCGGCGTGCTCAAATACACAAATTTTGTGCTGGAAACATTTTCCTCCCTGACAGGAACCGAGCTTGGTGCCGTTTCCTTTCTGCTCCCGCTCGGCATCAGCTTTTTCACTTTCCAACAAGTTTCCTACCTCATCGACGCTTATCAGGGAAAGGCTACCAACTATGCGCTGGATGAATACGCGCTTTTCGTCTCTTTCTTTCCCTATGTCATGAGCGGCCCTATTGCATTCCACAGCGAAATCATTCCGCAACTGCGCGACCCCGAACGCCGTAAATTGAATTGGGAAAATCTGGCGCGTGGTTTGACGCTTATCAGCTACGGCATGGCAAAAAAAGTTCTGCTTGCTGACACCTTGGGCAGCGCGGTCAACGTCGCTTGGAATGACGTATACGGTCTGACCAGCTCGACCGCGCTGGTGGCAATGCTGGCCTACACGTTCCAGCTATACTTTGATTTTTCCGGCTACTGTGACATCGCCACCGGTGTAGCCAAGATGATTGGCATAGACCTGCCCCGCAACTTCAATTCTCCTTACCGCTCCTGTTCTATCACCGCTTTTTGGGGCACATGGCATATGACCATGACCCGCTTTTTCACCCGCTACCTGTATATCCCGCTGGGCGGTTCGCGCCGTGGATTTGTGCGCACCTGCATCAATACCTTGATTGTTTTTGCGGTATCCGGCCTTTGGCATGGCGCAAGCTGGACATTTATTGCATGGGGCGGGCTGCACGGTCTGGCGCTCATGTTTGCAAAAATCCGTGACCGCTATACCGACAAACGCTTTCCCAAGCCATTGGGCTGGCTGTGTACCTTTGGTTTCGTGAATGTTGCATGGGTATTTTTCCGCGCCCCCAACTTTGAAGCCGTGCGCGTGTTTTTCTCCCATCTGCTTTCCGGTGTGTGGATGCACCTGCCATATAGCATTTATTCATGCTTTATGACCACAGAAGTCAAGGTGGTCAACCAAGTGTTGGGGCTGCAAAGCCAAACACTGGGTCTTATCGCCACCATTTTCTTTTTGGTTCTGGCGCTTGTGTTGTCCTTGCTGCCGCGCAACGCGCTTGACCGCACACTGGGCACATCTTTCCGCCCTTCGGGTATACAGCTTACGGTATCTTCTATTCTGCTGGTCTGGTCTATCCTATCCTTCACTGGAATCAGCACATTCCTATACTTTAACTTTTAAGGAGGCCGCGCATGTATCGAAACTATGTATTGCGTCTGATTGGCGCGGTCATCGCGCTGTTGGTACTGTGTGCCACGGTTGTCATCGTGCTTGACCCGGCGTTTCAATACCACCTTCCCTTTGCCGGAATTGAAGCCACTTACACCAACGAACGCTATCAAAATGCAGGACTGATTAAACATCAGGACTACGATTCCATCTGTATCGGCTCCTCGGTCACATCCAATTTTCGGGCAAGCTGGTTTGACGAACGTTTCGGCGGCAAAACACTCAAGGTCAGCTATCCGGGCGGTACATTCTCCGATTTTGACACCGCACTGGAAACCGCCTATGCAACCCACGACATCAAGCGCGTATATTGGAGCCTTGACCCGAGACTGTTGGCAGATGACCCACAAAATCCGCACGAACTGCCCACCTACCTATACGATTTCAACCCCTTTAATGACATTCAATATCTGCTGAACAAAGATATTTTGTTAGAATCCTGTTCGCAGACCATCTTAGCCACGCTGTCCGGCACACACACCGATTTAGATGAAGCATTTGTCTGGGAAACTGAGGACACCAAGTACGGTTTGGATGTCGCGATTGCGTCCTACGAGCGCCCCAAAGATATCGGCTTTCAGTATGACCGCCATGTATTTAACACTCCGCTGCGCGCCAATCTTGCGATTGTTGACAAATGGGTGGACAACCATCCAGAAACCACATTCTATCTATACTTCCCGCCCTACTCCACACTGTATTTTGACAGCATCAAGCGTCAAGGACAGATTGACGCCATGATGTTCCTGCTCTACGACACCGCCAACCGATACAAAGACAAGCCAAACGTCAAATTTTATAGTTTTATCGACCAGAATGCCATTACCACCAATTATGATAATTACACCGATATGGTGCACTATCGCAGTGAGGTCAATCGTTACATTGTTGACTATATGGCAGACAATCCGCCAATGGATGACAACGATGTGTCCCAACTGGCTAGCCATTTGCGTTCCCTGATGGAAAACTATGATTTTGACAGCTTATATCCGCCTTCTGTACAGGATAAATACAAATAAGCAAAAGCCTGCAAAAAAAGTTCTGCCAATCATGGCAGAACTTTTTCTATCTAAATATTTACTCTTTTCTCTGATGCGGGTGTCCCGGCATAGGCCATGCTCCATGCTCCGTGTGCAGCAATGTCTCAGACAGTTCGGACAACGGCCGCCCTAAATACTCTTTATACAAGGTCTGGACAGCTTGATTTTCATGCGAAAAACGCAAATTCGCACGTTCATCCAATTCATACAGTACCTTGCCGCGCTGATAGACCAATTCCTGTCCATCCTGAATGGGCTGTCCGCCGCCGCCCGTGCAGCCACCCGGACAAGCCATGACTTCCACGAAGTCATAATGTACGCGACCTTCGCGCACTGCTTCAATCAACTTACGGGTATTTCCCAATCCGCTGACTACGGCAACATGAATCAGCTTACCTGCAATATCAAAATCGGCTTCTCTCCATCCCTTATCGCCGCGCACATCTATGAACGCATCCAGCGGCGGATTGGTTCCAGTTACAGAAAAGTATGCCGTGCGTAGAGCGGCCTCCATAACGCCGCCCGTAATGCCAAAAATCACACCGGCTCCGCTTCCTTCACCCAACGGGGAATCACAGGGTTCTTCTGGAATGTTCGCCAAATTGACATTATCAGCCCGTATCATACGCGACACTTCGCGTGTAGTCAAAGCCAAATCCACATCGCGCCCATACTGTTCGTTCTGCATGGTGGGCAAGTCACATTCGGCTTTTTTCGCCAAACAGGGCATAACCGAAATGCAACAAATTTTCTTGGGGTCTACGCCGATTTTCTTGGCAAACCAAGTCTTTGTCACCGCGCCAAACATCTGCTGCGGCGACTTGGCCGACGACAATAACGCGGTCATATCGGGGTATTGCGAGCGCAAGAAGCGCACCCATCCGGGACAACATGAAGTAAACATCGGATTGTGCTGAAGGGCGCCCGATTTCAGACGCTCCAAAAATTCTGCACTTTCCTCCATGATGGTCAAGTCGGCAGAAAACGTCGTATCAAAGACATAATCAAATCCCATGCGCCGCAATACAGCGGCAAGCCGTTCGACGGTTGCCATTTCCGGTATCAACCCTAAAGGCTCACCCCAGGAAGTGCGCACACCGGGCGCAATCTGTACCACGGTGATGGTATCCGGGTCGGCCAGCGCATCCAGTGCGCGCTGAACATCGTCGCGTTCGCGCAGCGCCCCTACCGGGCAATGAGTGATACACTGACCGCACAGCGAACAATCGGCATCCTTAATGCGCCGGTTATAGGATACGTCGATGGTTGCCCGTCCACCCGAACCGGTCAGCTCCCAAATGTTGAGCGATTGTATTTTATCGCACACCTGTACACAGCGCATACACTTAATGCACTTCTTTGCATCGCGATACAACGGGAAAGTTGTTGTCCACTGTGCATGGATGCCGCGCGGTAAATCTTCCTCATAGGGATTGACAAAAATACCTAAGTCGTTTGCAATCTCCTGTAACTTACAGTTTTGTGAACGCACGCAAGTCGCACAGTGACAATCGTGCTGAGACAAAATCAGTTCAACATTGACCCGACGGGTTTCACGCGCGCGCGGTGAGTTTGTCCAAACCACCATACCTTCGCGCACCGGGTTATTGCAGGCGGTCACCATGCGGCGTTCGCCCTCGACTTCAACACAGCACACACGACAAGCGCCAATGTCGTTCAAGTCCTTAAAATAGCACAAGGTCGGGATACGGATACCCGCCTGTTCAGCGGCTTCCTTGATGGTCGTACCCTCAGGCACACAAATCTTTTCGCCATTGATTGTTAAATTTACCATCTGTCCTGTCTCCCTCCCTTGAAATTACCATATCCGAAATGGTCGCACCGCAGACAGCGCGAAGATTCCTGCATGGCTTCGTTTTCGGTCATGCTCAGCGATGCCAGCTCAAAATCGCACACACGCTCAGCAGCCGGACGGCAACCGGGCTGCACCCGTCCACAGGCCGGTGTACTGCTCAGGCGAGCGGGCGGCACAACAACATCTGCGCTAATTTCATGGTGAAAACCAAGAAATGCGTCAATATTTGCGGCAGCCACCTTGCCCGCAGCCACTGCACGAATGACGGTTGCCGGGCCGGTAACAGCGTCGCCGCCCGCAAACACCTTGGATTTTTCCTGCACAAACGAATCGGGCAGCGCGGAAATCGCACCGCGCACGGTGGGAATACCCGCTTCTTCAAATGTTTTGGAGTCGATGCCCTGACCAATTGCCACAATGACAATATCGCAGGGGGTATGCAAATCCTCGCCGCCGGCATTGATGGGGCGCGGGCGCCCATCTTTGCCTACTGCGCCGATTTGCTGCGGTCTGGTGACAATCGCGCACACCTGTCCCTGTTCATTGGCTTCGATGGCAACCGGAGCTTGTAACGGCATAATCTCACAACCTTCGGCTGCTGCTTCTTCAATCTCCTCAGCCAGTGCGGTCATATCTTCCACGCGCCGACGATACATACAAGTCACCGAAGCGGCTCCCAAGCGCCGCGCTGTGCGCGTCGCATCCATCGAAACATTGCCGCCGCCAATCACGACAACCTTTTTGCCGGTAAAGTCCGGGGCATGACCGCTTCCGACTGCGCGCAGCAACTCAACCGCCGACAGCACACCGGTGCTTTCCTCTCCGGGAATCCCGATTTTTTTGTCATTCTGTGCGCCGATAGAAATATAAATCGCGTCAAATTGGTCTTCTAACTGTTCAAACGAAATATCTTCTCCGATTCTGACACCGGTATGTACCTCGATACCTGTGGACAAGATGCAGTCGATGTCCGCATCTAACCGCTTTTGCGGCAAACGATAATCGGGAATACCGTAGCGCAGCATACCGCCCAGTTTTTCCAGACAGTCATATACAACGACCTCATGCCCCATCAGTGCCAAGAAATAGGCCGCCGACAGTCCACCGGGGCCACCGCCGACAATCCCCACACGCTTACCGGTTGCAGGTGCGCACACCGGAGCGGGCACCTCGCCTGCCTGCTCTACTGCATAGCGCTTCAGCCCACAAATATTAACCGGTGCATCGACCATGCTGCGGCGGCAGCGCGCCTCACAGGGATGTTCACATACAAATGCACAGGTGCTCGGAAATGGATTATCTTTGCGAATCAAGCGCACAGCATCTGCATAGCGCTTTTCGTGAATCAATGCGATATAGCCCGGAATGTCAACGTTCGCCGGGCACAGCGAAACACAGGGAACCGGCTGGGTCAAACCGGAGATACAGCGATTGTTGACCACATGTTCCACATAATCTTCCCGAAATCCCTGTACGCCGCGCAGCACCATTTCGGCCGCTTCTGCGCCGATGGCGCAGTCGGCTGAATCTGCGATAACGCGCGCGGTTTTTTCAATCAAATCAATGGTATCAAGTGTTGCTTCGCCATCTAATACCGATTCTACCAGACGGGTCAGTTGTCCCAGCCCAATGCGGCAGGGTGAACATTTTCCACAGGTTTGTGCATGACACAGACGCAAAAAGGATAGTGCCATATCAACCGGGCACAAACCCGGTGGACTGGCGGCAATGCGGCGTTCCACGTCTCGGTACAAACCTTCTACAACGGTCTGTGCGCGGCTCGGTGTTTCAATATACATACGGCTCATAAGACTTTGGATGCCCCCTTTGGCAATTTTTATTTCTCAATCGTCGGTTCACTCACGATTCCGAACGGTCGGATAACAAGGTAAAGTGACTGCGCGTAAAGTCAACCAGTCCAGCGCGCTTCATCCGGCTCAATTCCTGCGAAAGCGCACTGCGGTCAACCGATAGATAATCGGCTAACTGCTGCCGGTTAAATGGGATATCAAACGTAGAACTTCCATGCACCTGTGCTTGCCAAGATAAGTATGCCAACAATTTCTCGCGTGTGGTTCGCCGAGAGAGGTGGTCAATTTTGCGCGCAAGCATCAGGTTTTTTCCCGCCAGAATCTGCATTAAGTTTTGAATCAAACGCAGATGAAAAGAACATGCGTGGCTGCACATCTTTAACGTATGCGCAATTTCTACAAACAACACTTCACAGGGTTCGGCCGCCAACACGCTGACTGTCAAATTCTGGCTTTCTGCGCAAGCGTATGCTTCCCCGAATAGGTCGCCCGCAGCGGCTTCTCCGAGAATGCTTCGGTTGCCCCAAAAATCATCTCGCAAAACCAATACTTTTCCGCGCAGAACCAATCCAACCGTATGCGCTGATTCTCCTTCCTGCCAGATAATTTCATTTTTGTCATAACTGCGCGCAACCGGTCTTAAACAGCCCAGCAAAGCCGATATTTCTTGCCTTGTAATGCCGGAAAATATCGCACTGTTTTGCAGTTGACTGATGACCTGTTCCATGCGTCCTCCTCCCGCTCCAATCGGGTGTTTTTTTCAGTACACAGCTTGCTTAGCAAGCTGTAAAGTAAATTTTTATCATCTAATAAAATCAATCACAAGAAACAATTATTCCTTTTGTGTCAACATGCGAAGCAATTCTGTTATCTCCGCGCGCTGACCGGATTCCAGTGCTGTATTCCAAGCGCGTTCGCACCAGATTTCCGCTTGTTTTTTGCTTTTTTTAACCAGACGGCCTTGATAATAGCACTGTGCCAATTCGTACATGCTCATGCCATCTCCGGCCTGTGCGCCTTCGCGATAATAGGCCAGCGCGTGCCGTCCATTCTTGGGGCGTCCAATGCCATGTTCGGCACATCTTCCCATCGCTCGGCAAGCCGCTTTATATCCGGCTTGATAAGCCATCTCATAATACTGGTATGCCCTATCTCCATCGGCCTGTACCCCCCAGCCATTTTCCAACATCTGGCCTAGTTGATATTGCGCCTGTGCGTCGGCTGCATGGGCTGCTTTTTGGTAGTGTTCGACCGCCTTGCGATAGTTGCGCGGCACGCCTGCCCCTAACCGGTACATATCTCCCAAGATGCTATCCGCCGTCGGGCAATCGCCTTTTTCAGCCGCTTTCTCATACCATGCTACACTCTGCTCTGCATCGGTTTTGGCGCACAGCGTCCCCAGTTCACACATGGCTGCACTGCTTCCCAAAAGTGCCGCGCGCGTCAGCCGCTCTCGACCGGCTTTCACATCAACTGGACAACCAATCCCATAAACCAGACAACGCCCATAGGCACACAGCCCGCGCACATGTCCCTGTTCAGCGGCTTTGCGATACCAGCGAACCGCCTGTTCGACATCGACTGCAACCCCTGTCCCATGTTCCAAACAACTGCCCAGATTGCACTGTGCCGAAGCGTTGCCGCGCTCGGCTGCCCGTCGATACCATTTGACCGCATCCGGCATGGATTTTTGCACGCCAATACCATTTTCATAGTCGTATCCCAGATTATTTCCGGCACTGAGCAACCCTTTTTCAAATGCCTGCGTGATGAGTGCAACGCCGCGTTCTACATCTCGCGGCACGCCCTCACCAGTCAAATAGCAGTCGCCCAGATTTTCCATACCATGCGGGTCGCCCAGTTCTGCGGCGTGCTCAAACAATTCCACCGCTTTTTTATAGTCCTTTTCGACCCCGCGCCCACTCTTATAGCATAAGCCTAAATTGCTGATTCCATGAATCCCATTGCTGGCAATACTGCGTCTATACCAATAAATCATCTTTTTTTCATCAATCGGTACATGAAAACCGACATCATAACAGTACCCCAGCCGGCTTTGGGCATCTGCGCAATCTGCCTGTGCCGCTCGTTGCAGCCATTCCATTGCCGGTTCAACCTCATGCAACGCCATCAAACATTCATGTAAGCGGAACATCGCCTGCGGCAATCCCTGTTCGGCGGCCTGTTCTAAATAGGGACGCGCCGCTGCCGCACCGCCGGGCAACTCTTGCAGCAAATACATCAAACCAAGCTGATACCGCGCAATCCGGTCGCCCTGCTCGGCTGCCAACCGAAACCAGCAAGCCGCTTCTTTTGCATCCGGCTTGACGCCACATTCCCCAAAGCGATAGTTGACCCCGACGCAGCGCTGGGCAAACGCATTGCCCTTAGCCGCTGCCCGTTCATACCAAACACCCGCTGCCTGTGCGTTGGCTTGCACGCCACAGCCATTTTCCAGACACCATGCCCAATGGGTCATTCCTTCCAAATTATCCTGTTCCGCCGCACGATGAAACCAATGCGCGGCCTGCTTGGGGTCGTTTTCCACGCCGATGCCATTGGAATAACACAAGCCCAACAAACACTGGGCGCGACCAAAACCGCGTTCTGCCGCATAGCGGTAACAAGCGGCCGCACCTTTGCGGTCAACCGCTGTACCAATGCCATGTTCTTTGCAAAAGCCCAGATTGGTGCAGCCCGGCAAATATCCCTGTTCGGCCACCTGTTCATAAATCCAGACCGCCTGCCGCTTATCGCACTCCACACCTGTTCCGGTTTCCAGACACCAGCCCAAATTGTTCATGCCGCACAAATCGCCAGCAATCGCGGCTTGCTGCAAACAAGCATATGCTTTTTGCGCGTTCTCACCTGCATCCAGTGTCTCAATCCCCATTCTAGTCCAATCTGCCCCCGAAAGGGTATCTGCCTCACATGCTTCCAGCACGCCACCACAAGACGGGCACTGGGTTGGAACTGACTCCCCCTCACCGACAAAACCACATTTATGGTTTAGACAACGATAATACATGTGCTTTCTCCTTTTCGCATCGGGTATCCGTTTCCTTTACTATACCATAAAAAGCCGTAAATGACAAAACCACCAGCGTTTGCCAGTGGTTCTATCGGAAAGATTTTTGAATTTGAGGATGATTCAGGGGGATAGATTGTTCTGTGATTTCTAAAGGGGGTAAGATTTTACAGAACAGGCAGTCTTATGGGGTTTTCAGAGCGATACGGGGGTTATCGTTCTGTTCCTTGACTACGGTTACTATTATATCATATCATCCGGATTTTTCAAGCATTTTATAACCAAATATTTCACAAGAAAATTCGACACTTTTTTGCTATCTTGTACAAGACTCTCGCACAACATCAGCTTGCCGTCCCATAAGGATATACTTTGCGAAAACGTACCATACAAGTGACCGAAACACACAAAGCAAGCGTTTCCGCGAGTGGTGCCGCACACCAAACACCTGTTACACCGAACAACGCCGACATGCACAAAATACAGCCGGATAGAAAAACCAGTGTGCGCAAAAACGATAGCATCGCCGAAATACGTCCATTTCCAAAGGCTGTAAACAGCGCGGATGCAAATAAATTACAACCTTTGCACAGATAGCCCAGCCCATACAATCCCAAGCCAGCTACTGCCATGTCAAAAACGATTGTGCCAGCAGGTGCAAAGATTTGTGCCAGCCATCCCCCAAAAATTCGAGTGCCAGCCGTCATACACACGCCTACGCCTGCACACAGGCATAAACTGATGCGAAATATCTTTTGAATATTCGCCTTGTCCCCTTTGCCATAATTATAACTGATGAGCGGTGCTACGCCCATCGCGTACCCTAAACTGATTGCCACCAGCACAAAATCCAGATAAAGTACAATCGCAACCGCAGCCACGCCATCCTGTCCCACCAGACGCATCATGGTAATATTAAACAGAAAAGTGGTCACGCTTTCGGATAAATAGCTGACCATCTCAGACGCACCGTTTGTCGCCGCATGAAGCAGCTGCTTCCAATCGCACACCGGCCGCACCAGCCGAAACGCCGCCTTTGTATTCCATCGAAAATAGCACAGGCCAAAAATTGCCGGGATACAGAAGCCGATTCCGGTCGCAATCGCCGCGCCCGAAATCCCCCAATGAAATACCCCCATAAACAAGATATCCAGTACGATGTTTGCAACACCGCCTGCTACGGTCAACAAAAGCCCCAACTGTGGCTTTCCCGCGGCGACAATGAGCGATTGAAATTGAATCTGAAGCAAACTGAGCGGCAAGAAACACGCCAGCGGCATGGCATACCCATAACAATACGGGAACAACGCTTCATTTGCCCCCAATAATCCGATAAGCGGACGCAAAAAAAGCAATATCAAGGCAGCGGTCACAATGCCAATCACGATAGTGACCGCAATCACAAACGAGAAAATATTGTTGGCGCCCTGCTGGTCGCCGCTTCCCAGTTTGCGAGATACCAGCGCAGTTGTACCGGTTCCAAACATTGTACCCAATGCCACGATAACACCCATAATCGGATACACCACATTGATGGCTGAAAAAGCCTGTGTGCTGACCAGATGGGATACCAACATGCCATCTACCACGCTGTACATAGATAATACAATCATCATCACAATCGACGGCAGGGTAAAGCGCAGCAAAAAGCCGAGAGTAATCTTGTCATCCATTGCGTTTTTCACGGAGAACCTCCTCTTTCTCTATTGAATTTGCTATGTTCTCCTATTCTAACACGCGATTCCTCTCTTGAAAAGGGGGCTTGCCATCTCTATCCGGCAGACACAAAACCGCCTGCCCATCCCGCACCGCACAAGCGGTCAGCGCAAAGGCCATCGGCATTTCCCTTCCACTGACAAACGGTGCATACACCGTCCATCCCTTGTCCTGACGCACACATTTTACCTGACCAGATGCAGCTAACGCATCAATCCGGACATCCCCAGTCAATACCTTTGATGTATGGTCGTCCACCCTATCCAAGCACCCCGGCGTTCCATCGTTGAGCACATAGCTATCCGGCAACCGTGTACGCTCATATCCGGCATCGCGGAGCGTCTGCCACGATAACACCCGCCGCAACGTCAACACATTTCCTTCCGGTTCCAGCACGCCAATTCGCAGCGGTTCAGCCTGTGCCCCCAGTCCATACAGCCGCAAAACCATTTGCGATACCGGCGAACACTGCACGCTCCAGCACATCCCTTGCGCCTGTTCCTCTATTTGCACAACACCTACCGGTTGCCCGCGATAGGTCACCTGTTGTTCCATTTCTACTTCCCTCCTTTACACAAAAAAGCGCGCATCTATTGTTATAGATACGCGCTAAAATCTGTATTTATGCCGGTCACGCAACCGAATAATCTCCGCAAATCAGCGCCTTTGTGCGCTCACTCGCCTGAAACCCGCTCGACTGTGTGGTTGCCGTGTACAAGGCATACAGGGACAACGACTGCCCCTGTGTCAATTCACCCACAACAGACAAATTGACCAAGCCTTTGCCCGCACTCTCCACACAGGTCGCTTCCCCGCTGCGCAACACCACTTGACTTCCGGCGGCAAGATACACCTTCTGACCGGCAGACAATGTAACACTTTCCCATGTGCCGCTGTCCGCTGCTGTGCCACCGGCTGCCGCCGCGACACGTTTGAGAAATGTTTCGTCAGAAGCAAGCGAGGCCGCAGCCGCAGTAATACTTTCATTGAGCTGCTGAGACAGGGCATTGATGCGCGCTGCCAGTGTGTTGGCCTGCTCATCGGCAGCAGTTTCTGCCGCCTGCATGGCCTTGGGCGTGACCACCGCATCCAGATAGCTTTGCGTAATCAGCGGGTCATCGGATGAACCCGGCTGCGCTACCGCAAAATATCCCGAAACCAACAGGCAAATCATCAGAATTGCCGCAATCGAGATAACAAATCTCTGTTGTTTCATCTTCATCCCTTTTACTCCGTTCCTTGTTTATCCCTGCGGGGCGCTCGAATCGCCCAGCCCAAAACTAACTGCAAGCGCTTGGTCAATGCGCCGCATATGGTCGGCATCCAATGTGCCCATCTTTTCGCGCAGCCGTTTTTTGTCCAGCGTGCGAATCTGTTCCATCAACACAACCGAATCTTTGGTCAAGCCGAAAGAGCGTGCGCCCAGTGAAATATGTGTGGGCATTTTTGCCTTATTGACCTGCGAAGTGATAGCGGCTGCAATCACGGTCGGACTATATCGGTTGCCCACGTCATTCTGGACAATAAGTACCGGTCGGATGCCACCCTGTTCGCTGCCGACAACCGGACTGAGGTCGGCATAATAAATATCGCCGCGTTTGACCTTATGTTCCAAGTTTTTCAACCTCCGTTTGTTTTGGGAATTAGCATGTTTGCTGTACTCCTATTTTTCCCGCAATGGAGGCAGATATAACCGTACTCACTTGAAAATTTTTTGCATCATCATTTGTTGGTCGTATTACAGATACACACGCGGAATACGATGGGATACCGCGCACAACACTTCATAAGAAATCGTCCCCGCCGCTTCGGCTAAGGTGTCGGCCGTCACAGCCGCATCTCCGAACACCGTCACAATATCGCCGCGTTGTGCCCGCACACCGTCGGGCAATCGCACCATCAACATATCCATGCACACGCGGCCAATCACTGGCACGGCCTGTCCGTCCACAACCACCGAAGCGCGACCCGAACCGGCGCGAAGGAAACCATCTGCATACCCAATCGCCACCACAGCTTCATGAATGGGTTCGGTCGTGCGATAGGTACAGCCATAGCTGACCAAGCGGTCTTTCTCCAGTTCCCGTACCTGTACAATATGGGTCTTGACCGTCATGACCGGGCGCACATTGATGCGTACCGGATTTGCCGGGTCAGGCTGATATCCGTATAAGATAATACCCGCGCGTACCATATCCAGATAGCTTTCGGTGTACTGAACCACACCGCCGCTGTTTGCGCAGTGTTTAAGTGGGATGGGCAGTCCTGCCTGTTCCAATCCATCGCAAACCGCCCGAAAACGTGCCAATTGTTTGCGCGTAAAGGCAATGTCCGCATCCTCGGCTGTATCCGAAACCGCAAAATGAGTAAATGCGCCGTCCACCTGAATACCGGGTAACTTGGCAATCTCCAACAACTCCTGTATGGTCTGTTCGGTGTGATGCGCCGGGAATCCCAAACGGGACATACCCGTATCCAGCGTGAAATGTACTTTGACCGGTTTTCCCTCTGATACGGCGGCTTTTGAAAATAGTTCGGCCGTTTCCCGGTCATAGACCGGCACGGTGATGTCATGCCGCACGATTGCAGGCATATCGGCCACATCTACATAACCCAAAATCAAGATAGGGGCGCGAATACCCGCCGCACGCAATTCCAATGCTTCGTCGCCCGTGGCGACACCGAAATAAGCCGCGCCACGGCGTTCCAGACAGTGCGCCACCGGCACCGCGCCGTGCCCATACGCATTTGCTTTGACGATGCACAGCACAGGGCGGCCTGCATGTTTCTGTATTACATCAAAATTATGTTCCAGCGCGGACAGATTGATTTCTGCCCATGCCCGATTTTGGTTCATTGCCATTTCGGTTCTCCTTGTCGGTTATTCAAATTGCATAAACACCAATGTCAACTGTTTTTGTCCATCACAATACAGCTCGGCGCAAACCGGCGCTAGCGTCTGCGGATTGAGCCACACAGTTTTTGCAATATGCGGCTGTTTATCGACCGTTTCATAGTGCAAACTGACCGTCTGGATACCGTCCACGGTATCCTTTCCCACCTCGGACGGCTCGCCCGTGCGCAGGTCGTGCATCAGGTCAGCCACGGCATCCACCGGTGTCAGCCCCGCGACGTTCTGCCCATCTATCACCATTTGGGCATCCTGATATTGAATGGTAAATTCATCGGCATAGTCGCCCGAAATCTCCACCTGTATCCCTTCGATGCTGGCGGGCGCGGTCACGGTTAACAAATCATTATCTTCTTTATTATACTCGTAATTGACTTGGTATTCCAGCGCAGAATCGCCGAAATCAGATAAAATTTTGACGGTCATTTGTGCCGTCTCCAATTCCTCATAGTGCGCGCGCACAGTCTTTCCTGCCGACGGCGTAGATTTTGCACAGCCCGTCAGCAGTAAGAGCGCCAACAGGCACCCAAACCATCGTTTCAGCCGTCACCACTCCCTTGTATTATACTTGTGCAGTACATGCGGCAACACTTCCAGCATATCGGTTGGCGTCATGCCATATTCACTGAGCCGATTGGCGCAAAGGTTTCCGACAGAACCGTGCAAATGTGCGCCGACGCGCGCGGCATCTGCGGGCGATAGCCCCTGCCCCAGCAGGGAAACAATCATGCCCGCCAACACATCTCCGCTGCCCCCCTTGGCCATGCCGGGGTTTCCGGTCATGTTGCGCGTGACCCGGCCATCGGGTGAAGCAATCAGCGTACGGTGCCCTTTGAGCAGCAAAACACAATTGTGCTGCACGGCAAATGCTTCCAACTGTTCAGCCGTCGGATTTTGCAAACCAGTCAGGCGGGCAAATTCTCCTAAATGCGGCGTCAGCACCACCGGCTGCGTGGTACTGCACAATGTATCTATATGTCCGGCAAGTGCGTTTATGCCATCTGCATCCAGCACCAACGGTATGGACAATGTTTCCAGCGCCGTGAGCGTCAATTCCCGAAATGCCGAAAAGTGCCCCAGCCCCGGCCCTATCAAACAAGCTGCCGCACGCGATGCCTGTCCCAGCACCTCGCGCCAGTTGTGCTCGGTGTAAGTCTGAATGACGGGTTCATTGAGTTTGACCGCCATCACTGGATAAATCTCCTGTGGTACAGCCAGTGTGACAATACCACTTCCCATGCGCACGGCTCCCTGTGCGGCAAAATAGGCTGCGCCTGTGTAGCCGACAGAACCACAAAATGCCCACACTCTGCCATAATGGTTTTTATTCGTGTCTGCTGCCCGCTTGGGGATACACTGGTCAACTTGTGCCTGTGTAAAGTCCAAAATCTCCATCCAAATCGCCTCGCAAAAAAATCCAAAAAATTTTGAAAAATATAGTTGACAAAAAGGGGTATACTAGATATAATAAAGAAGCTGTCAGCGAGAGTCAAGCAAAACGACAACACAAAATAAAAAATCGAGGTGTGGCTCAGCTTGGTAGAGCGCTTCGTTCGGGACGAAGAGGCCGCAGGTTCGAATCCTGTCACCTCGACCACAGAAACGGTATTCAGTTCATCTGAATACCGTTTTTTGCTGTCCAATTTTCTATACAACCCAAAGCGGGCGCAGTCCAAACAAACGGTGCCCTTTGTACGCTTATTTCTCTTAAGATAGATTCATTTTTGCACAATTTCAACCAGAATACCGACTATATTTCACAAAATATTTTATGAAATATTCACAAAACATCCTTCCGCGTAAAAAAACGCTTGACAAATGATTCGTTGCTTCATATACTGTACTTAGATAAATTCCTAAACCGATGAAGAAGAAGAGTATCCGAATTTTCAGATTCGCACAGAGAGCCGCGGCAAGGTGGGAGCGTGGTCGAGGATGGTTCGGAGAATGGGCTTCTGAGGGCACAGCGAACAGGCAAACTGCCTAAGTAGTGCGACGGGGACTCCGCCCGTTATCAGTGGAGGCTGCATTATATCCGATGTAGCACAGAGCGGACGCTTTTGCGTCAATCCGGGTGGCACCGCAGAGGTTTCAACGCCTTTGTCCCAGAATATACTTTGGGACGATGGCGTTTTTTTCATGCCTTCTTCCCGCAAAACAACCATTTTTTCTAAAGGAGTGTATGAACATGAATAAGATTCCTCATCGTCTGTACTTAACCGAAGACCAGATGCCCAAGCAATGGTTCAATCTGCGCGCAGTCATGAAAGAACAGCCCGACCCCATGCTGCATCCGGGTACGCTGAAAAATCTGACAGAACAGGATTTATACCCCATTTTCTGCGAAGAACTCGCACATCAGGAAATGGATGAAACCACCGCGTATATTGATATTCCAGAAGAAATCCAGGAAATCTACAAAATGTATCGCCCCTCCCCGCTGATTCGCGCTTATGCGCTCGAAAAGGCACTGGATACCCCGGCAAAGATTTACTATAAATTTGAGGGCAATAACACCTCCGGTTCTCACAAGCTCAACTCGGCTATCGCACAGGCATACTACGCCAAAAAGCAAGGCCTCAGCGGTGTGACGACCGAAACCGGTGCCGGTCAATGGGGTACTGCGCTGAGTGAAGCGTGCAGTTATTTTGATTTAACCTGCGATGTTTATATGGTCAAATGCTCCTATGAGCAAAAGCCGTTCCGTAAAGCGGTTATGAGCGTCTTTGACGCTTCCATCACCCCCTCGCCCTCGATGACCACAGATGTTGGCCGTCAAATTTTGGCAGAGCATCCCGACACAACCGGCAGTTTGGGCTGCGCCATCTCGGAAGCCGTAGAAGCGGCAACCAAGAGCGGTGGCTCCAAGCGTTACGTGTTGGGTTCGGTGCTCAATCAAGTATTGCTGCATCAGTCTATCATCGGCTTAGAAAGCAAGATTGCCATGGAGCAGTTGGGCGAATATCCCGACATCGTCATCGGCTGTGCAGGCGGTGGTTCCAATCTGGGCGGCTTGATTGCACCGTTTATGGCCGACAAGATTACAGGCGCAAAAAATCCGCGCATCATCGCAGTAGAACCGGCTTCTTGCCCGTCTCTGACCCGCGGCAAATATGCCTATGACTTCTGCGACACCGGCAAGGTCACACCGCTGGCGCGCATGTATACACTTGGCGCGGGCTTTATTCCCTCTGCAAACCACGCTGGCGGCTTGCGCTATCATGGCATGAGCCCGATTCTGTCCAAACTCTACCATGATGGCTATATGGAAGCCGTGTCCTATGAACAGACCAAGGTATTTGATGCAGCCGTCATGTTCGCCAAGCGTGAAACCATCCTACCCGCTCCCGAATCGTCTCACGCCATTCGCTGTGCGATTGATGAAGCACTCAAGTGCAAAGAAAGCGGCGAGGCAAAAACCATTCTGTTCGGCTTGACCGGCACAGGTTACTTTGACATGATTGCTTATGAAAGCTACCTGAACGGCACAATGAACGATTACATTCCGACCGATGCCGATTTACAAAAGGGCTTCGACTCCCTGCCTGATATCCCGCAAAATCAGGGCATTTAATCTTCTCTTTTTTCTCAAAAAATTTTTTCAACTTTTTTTCATTTTCCTCTTGCCAATTCCATCATCTTCTGGTATATTATTAGAGACGCCGGTATGATGGAATTGGTAGACGTAGCGGACTCAAAATCCGCCGGTGGCGACACCGTGCCGGTTCGACTCCGGCTACCGGCACCAAATAATCCGAAAATATATATGGTCTCTCATTATGTTTTCGGCATCGTGTATAGAGCACCCAAATAATGGGTGCTCTTTTTCTATGCCTATTTATTTTCCTGTACTGTCTCTATCAGCTTTTCAATTCACCCTTCGCATAAGTGGTCAAGATAATTTATCGACTATGCATTACACTCTTTCACCGTCCTGCCCATTCCAAAGCTTTTTGTAAGGCAACAGATTCATAAAGCGTCTAAGATTGAGCGGATGCATTAAAAATAAATAAACAGCAAGACCAACTGTGAACAGGTCTTGCTGTTTTAATTAAGGTCGCATAATGAGCTAATAGTCATTTTATGTAATAAACAAGTCGTAAGAGATTCTTCATAATAAAAAGAACTAAAACATGGAGGTTTTCTAGTATGCAAAGTTTAGCATCTCTGATTTCAAATTATATGGAAGCATCTGAATGTATTAAAAAATTATCGTCGAATACAATAAGGGCTTATCGAATCGACCTGAAACAGTTTGCAACATTTACCCGAAATAGTTTGGCAGATAAAGATATGATTAAGCGGTATGTGATACATCTTAATCAGCGATTTGCTCCACGTTCTGTAAAGCGCAAAATAGCAAGCGTACGAGCCTTTTATCATGAACTATCTATAAGTGGCATCCTAAAGAAAAATCCTTTCGACCAACTCAAAATTCGGATACGCGCTCCCAAACAGCTCCCCCGCATAATTCCACAACAAATCATATGCTCTATTTTACAGAGTGCCTACAACGAATACAGACTCGGAAATCGCTTGGCACTACGAGATGTTATGATATTGGAACTTTTGTTTAGCACTGGTCTTCGAGTTTCAGAACTATGCTCGTTATCAAAAGATAATTTTTCGCTAAATCACGATGGACTACGTCTTCTAGTCCATGGTAAAGGAAGCAAAGAACGAGTCATACAGCTTCTTACTCCACAATTGCTAAAATTAAGTAAACTCTATTGCCAAACATATTCTCAGCAGATACAGAAGCATGGTGCGCTTCTATATAATCAAAACGGAAAGCCAATTTCCCCACAGTCAGTGCAACGAATTATCAATAAATATCTAAAAAAACTGAATTTGCGAAATCATATCACCCCACATATGTTCCGACATACATTTGCCACATCTCTTTTAGAAGCAGGAATGGATATTCGATATATTCAATCGCTGTTAGGACACAGTTCCATAGCTACTACGCAGATTTATACACATGTAACGACCAAGCAACAGACCGTTCTCCTAACAGAATTACACCCTCGCAGTAAGATGTCTTTTTTGTTAGATTGAAAATACAGTAGATAATCTCAAATTATCAATTGACTCCGATGACTATGAAGGAAGGGGCAGAGACAAATGAAAATTCTAGTAACGCATATCTCTTATCACTGTTCAGTTGGGGTAATTAAACTGCTGCGAAAAATTGAAACTTTTCCCATCAAAATCATAGGCTGCTCCTCTTATCCGTTAGGGATGTCGAGCGGGAGTTTACTAGTAGATCGATTTTATCAGGCTCCAACAGTTGAGAATACCAATGAGTATCTCTCTTTTATTTTTCATCTGATTGAAACGGAAGACGTAGATGCTATTTTTTCGCCGGATGAGACAGAATTGCTTCTCTTCCAAGAATATCTAGACCAACTGAGGGGGAAAGTAGTGATCCCTCCGGCCGATATAATCCGCCTTTTTCAAAACAAACAAGAATCAGCCAAGGCTATGCTCGCACTGGGAGTATCAGTTCCAATCGTAATTCCCTACTCCGAACTTTTAAAAGGACTACCAGAACAAAAAGTGATTTTGCGAGAAAATGTTTCTTGCTGCAGTTATGGAATTTATATTACAAACAGCACAAATATAAGTGATATACAACAGCATTTTACACCGACAACTTTTGCTCAGGAATATATTTCTGGTCAGGAGTATACAGTCGATGTTTTGTGTGATCGTTTTGGAGAACCGCAGATTATCATACCCCGAGAGCGATTGGCTATTAGAGGAGGTATTACTTATAAATGCCGTATTGCTCATGAACCGTCATTGATAAAAATTTGTTTAGATATATATCGAAATTATAAAATACCAGGTTTTTCTAATGTGCAGTTTATTATAAAAGATGACATTCCCTATTTTATTGAATTAAATCCAAGGATAGGAGGAACGACTATCGCGAGTAGCTTAGCCTCCGTGAACTTAATAGAGCTATTTATCGCACACTTTTTCAAAGAAAAAGCGTTGGCGGGATTAGATTACTATATGAAGCTAGTAAACTGGGAAACAATTGTCACCCGATATTATGAGGAAACTATTTTTTTTGAAAAGGGGAAATAAAATATGCGAAAGCATTATATTGAGCAAATCTTGAACGATTTTACTGCAAAGTCAATTACATATGATATTTATATTATCGCCAATACTCGCGAAAAGACTTTGGAGCCGAGGCCTCAAGAGTTGCGCCATGCTTCCCCAGACGAGTTTTTCTCGAGAACTGAGTTCTCTGAGATTGCTTCAGCAATTTTTGATGTTTTTGGATATGCAAAGGTATTTTACTCTGAACTAGACTTTATACAGTATGTATTAGAGCATCACATCAAGCGAGAGGAATGTTTGGTTTACAATTTAGCGCGAGACGGAAAATCACCCGGAAAAAAATCTCTAATTCCGGCTACTTGTGATTTACTTGGGTTGCGATATACAGGATCCAACGCATTCGTTATCTCTCTGCTACGCAATAAATTTATTTATTCCTCGGTCTTAGGGCAACAAGGCATTCCTGTGCCGCAAAGCTGGCTCGTTAATTTAGAAGGGGAGTTTGAAAACGGAGAACCGCCTACAGGCATGAAAATAATTGTTAAAAATATCCAAGAGTCAGCTAGCATTGGACTAATCGATGAAAACATACTAATATACAAACACAATCCGGTTGTACGAAAAAAACTGGCATCCCTCTGTGATCGCTTGGGTGCCGCGCAGGCGTTAGCGCAGGAGTTCATTCCAGGGATAGAATGTGAAGTCTTGGTTTTGGAATCCAACAGGCACTATCTGGCTCTTGACCCAGTTGCCATTCGTATGGAAACAGGAGATATCTTGAGTAGCGATATTTCGAATTCTTACCGCTACTCTTTTTCATCATTGGAAAATTACCTCTCATCTTCCCAGTGTGGGCAAATATGCCAATTCGCAGAAAAAGCCGCAGCTCTGCTGGGAATAGAGAACTATGCACGCTTTGATTTTCGAATTGATCCTAAACGTGGGGCATTTCTTATCGATATTGCCGGAACCCCGTATACCATTCATCATAGCTCAATTGCTTACCTTTTTCGAGATATATATGGCTTTTCATATAAGGATATTTATAAAGTTATTGTATCTCTAGCACTACAAAACGATAGAAATTAGTCATATGATGTGTACTGCAGATCCGATAACATGAGACCTCTGTGGTAGAATTGAGCCAAGTCGGTTTCTCTATGGCTTGTTTTCACCAAATGTAGAGAGAATTGATATCCGGTTACAATCGTCCTATGCTCGATTAGTAATGAAGCGGCTTTGTTCTTTTCCCGCCAAAGTGCTTCCTGCTTTTTGAATAATGCTGGGATGAATCCATCCAAGCGATTCATAATCTCTTCACATTCTTCCCATTCCCCCAGTTGCATGTGGTAAAATAACTCAAACCAGGCGAAATGATAACGATAAAAATCATTCACTGTGTTGTCTTGAAGATTGGAAACATTATCACAGACTAGAGATGCTTCAATGGTTTCCTTTATGCGGCGATATTGCTCTAATTCATTCGAATAAAGATATAGAGATGCCGCATTGGTAAGTAGAACATGCTTTGTTCCACAAGCTGGTCCAATGGCCATTTGCTCTAGTTTCCGAGCGGTTTGTCGAGCCTTTTCTTCGGATGATGTCGCATTCTCACTCTGCTCCTCCAACAAAAGAAAGTTTGCAATCATATGATTGTTGTACAATTTCTCCTTTTTGGGAATTGTGACATGGTATTCCTGTATTTTTTTATAGGCCTCCTCGCAAAATCTAACCGCTTCTTTATATTGGTGACAAGCAAGACATGTTCCAGCCTGCGAAACCAGAGTGATACAGTATTCATCCCAAATACAATTTTTGCGGAAGAAGGTTTTCGCGTCATCGTAATAGGGCATTGCTGCCATTGGATTGGCGAATAAGAATGCCTTACGGTTAAAGATACTGTTAATGTATTGAACGGTTTTTTTGCGAGAACTCTTTGCTCTTTCTTTCGCTAAGATACATCGTGCCTCGTTATAGAGTTCCTGGAAACCGTCATAATCATTTTCTGCATCCAAAACATAAGGAGCAATGTCGTAGATAATCTTAAGCTTGAATATCCTTTCTTCTTCTAAAAGCAATCCTTCTTGAGCTTCTAGCGATAGGTGATTTTGAACTGTTTCTTTTAATTTTAAGATAGTTTGCTTACAATCAAAGGAAGATGTTTGTGACAAAAGGTAATAATTCTTAAATTTGAGTCGTGTAAGTTCAATCCTTCCAACCCTGCCAATCTCTAAATCCCTTATATTCAATAATATCTGCAGCGATTGCTTATATTCTCGGTTCTTATGATGGCGATATGCTTGAATAATATGGTTATATTGCTCCTGTATAGCTAAACTACCATAGATCTCTATAAATTTTCGTATTTTTTCCTCTATCCATTCATCGTTGAACATAAATGCCTGCGCGACGGCCAAAATGAGCAGAGAATAGGAGTTTTCACTAATCGCCTTGTCATACTTTATCATGTAATATGCGCGGAGAAAGTATTCATCTGTTCGATATTGGGTCAAATAGTTATAATAGCCTAACAGACGAGTATTATGTTGCGCAATCATTTTTTCTTCCAACACCTCCTTTACATCAGGGGAGGTAAAGTCAAACAAATTTGTGTTGACTTCCTTGAAAAAACTCTCGCTTATGGAAAGTTGAACACTTTCGTTGACCATCTCTTCCGGTCGCTCAGCTGCTTTGCTGATTTCAAAACGTGAAAAGTATTCAGCGCTTAGCGCACAGGTCATTATAATCTCCTCTATATCTTTTGGCTTGATAGAGCTACTATCTCCAAGCTGTTTCAAGCGCTCCATTTTTTGTGAGACTAACGATTCCAATGAATAGCTAAATTCCAAATCATTTTCAAATAAATCGCGATGCAAGAGATTCACGAGGCTGAGGTCAGAACCGCAAATATCATACAGCTTTTTATATTTAGCATCAAATTCTTCAACTTGAGGGTGGTAGTGTAAAATGTTTTCTACATATTCCTTAACATCGGAAAGCGTATAATCGGGTAGGGCAATTCTACTGATGGGCACGTTGCCGATAGGGGTGCTGTCACAGGCAGTGGCGAGAACAGTGACTGTTTTAGAAAGCTGATTTTCAATAAACACCTTATCACATAGCAGTATTCTAAGCAGTTCCTTTGCTTCGCTGTGACATTCCTCCAAGTCGGGAGCAAGAAGAACGACATGCGAAGCACCTATTTTCTTTAGGCAATTGAGCAGATAGTCCATTTTGCTATTATTTTTCTCAGAAGATGTCCAAGAAAGCCCAATATAAAGGGAAAAATTTAATTCAAACTCTCTTTGGGTAAGAGAATATTTCTTGTCTTGTTCAACAATCTGATCCCCTGCAAATCTCAAAATAGACAAATCAAACTGCTGGTGTAACATCTCCGCTGTCTTTTGCAAGACATATTTTTTCCCTGACCCATGGCGCCCTAATATCAAAATACTGTTTGACTGCTTTTGGTGTATTTGGGCATAGATATCCTTCGCAGCCTGATTCCGCCCTTGCATTCCCCGATATTTATCCATTTTTAAACTCCTTAAGTATAGTGCTTATCGCAACACTCTCTTTTTAATACTTACTACGAGTGATAATTTGAGATTATCTATCGTTTTTAAATATTATATCATATATATAGGAAAATTATAGGAAAATTTGTACTTTCAAATTTATCAATGCGTTCCTTCAAAACAGCCAATCCAATAATATTAATGAACACTAGCACTTTAAAATCAAATATTCATCAACTCAACTACCAAAAATCTTCTTTCTAAAACAATCAAAAAATAATCCCCCTCTTCTAATCCTTGTGCCATTTTCAGCAGACAAAATAAGTCGATTTCAGTTATGAGCATTTCGAGTTAGAGTTCGTTCAGGCGTACCAAAAGAGAATTATCTTACAAAAATAGTTATTCAAGTTTCTTTTTTTGTTTCATATATTTTACCAAAAAAATCACAATGTTTATACCTTATCATTTTATTTGCAGGACTCCTACCTGTGTTTTCAACTTCTATTTCTCTTCATCCGTAAGGGTAACAACATATCGTGGCATAGGCACTTCCTCCAATTTTCTTTTAATTCAAGTTTATCGTATTTTTCCACAAATTCAACTGTTGTTTCTGACCAGATAAAGCATTAGGGTGTGCTGAGAAGTGAACAGGTCCATTAAAAACAGGCAATGGAAAAAAGAGCCTCCTATGGTAGAATAAAAGAAGGTACCATAGGAGGAATTTTTATGCCAAGAAATTACAGACATATCCAAGAATACGAAAGAGAAATCATCGAATTAAGGAGT
>NZ_CALWJM010000010.1 GCF_944381005.1 uncultured Butyricicoccus sp.
ACAGACAACAAGCCCTTTCGGCTGCTTGAACAATTTTCCTCCCAAAATATTGTCTAACTTTTTGGGGTCACTTCAGTGCTGCCAGTCGGGGCTTTATATCACTTATTTACTTGCGGGCTGTAATTTCACGGCTGTGCCGTATGCCATCACCTCGGCTGCACCCTGCGTGATTTCCGAAGAACCATACCGCACGCCGATGATGGCGTCAGCTCCCAAGCGCTCGGCATCCTCTACCATGCGATTGGTTGCCACTTCGCGTGCTTCGTTCATCAGTTGTGTATAATCATACATTTCGCCGCCGACCAGATTCTTAAACCCTGCCAGAATATCCCGACCCAAATTTTTGCACTGAACGGTACTGCCGCGCGCAATCCCCAAAACCGTGTAAGATTGATTGGGAATGGTTTCAATGGTCATCATCAACATGCGAAACATCCTCCTTTGTCTGTTCTTTCATAACGGTTGTATCTTCGGGATGGGTCTGTGCAACATGGCGTTCCAGCCATCTTGAAATGTCGCCAAATACATCTAGGCGATTGGTCTCATTTAAAATTTCATGGCGGCCATCTTTATAAAAAATAACATCCATGTCTTTTTGTCCCGCCGCCTGATACAGACGCGCCACCCGGCGCACCCCTTCCCCGTATCCACCAACCGGGTCACGGTCGCCTGAAATCAGCAAAAGCGGGAGCTGATGCGGGGTTGCTTTAAAACATTTCGCAGCGTTTGCGCGCTCTGCCAAGGTAAACAAATCGCGGAAACCAGCCGCTGTAAAAATAAAATTACACTTGGCATCTGACTGGAACATCTGCACAATATTGGTGTCCCGACTGAGCCAGTCAAAAATAGATTGTGGGTCTGCAATCTTTCGATTATAATTTTTAAATGCCAGATTGGACAAAAAAGCCGAACGGTAAGTCATACCTTTGGAATGTGCAACCGAATTGGCCACCCGCACGCCCGTTCTAGCGAACGGGTTGGGGCCTGCCGTACCGCTCAGGATGCAGCCACTTAGACGCGCACCGTAAGTGGTCAAATACAGACGTGTGATAAGCGACCCCATCGAATGTCCTAATACAAAATAGGGCAAATCTGGGTAGCGCGTCTGCATGATATCGGTCAACGTCTGCATATCCTGCACCAAAAAACTCCAGCCATCGCGCACAGCAAAAAAGCCCAGTTCTGTGGCGCGCGGTGCCGAAGCGCCGTGGCCGATATGGTCGTTTCCGCACACAATATATCCAAGCGAGCACAGATACTTGGCAAAAACCGTATAGCGCGAAAAATACTCGCACATGCCGTGCGAAATCTGCACGATGCCACGCAGCTCCACTCCTTCAGGCATTAAGATATAATATGCCACATTGGAACGGCCATTTGAACTTTTGAAAATATTCTGCGTACACTTAATATCCATCGTGATTCCGTCCTTCGGTCTTGAAAAATGCGGATATAGAATGTCCGTATTTCTATGATAGCACAAAAGCGTGCGTCCGTCTTGTACTGCCCGAAAAGATTTACAAATGGTTAAAAAAGATTTGTGCTGACGCTGGTAAAACGGTATAATAAGGGCAAATTCTACTGCAAAGGAGAACAAATTTTATGCCTTATATTTGTGTAAATTTGACAGGAACCTTGACCGATCAGCAAAAGGACGAACTCAAACGTGGACTGGGTGAAAAAATCGCTTTGATTCCCGGCAAAAGTGAGAAGATGCCAATTGAAAAAACACCAAACCATCTGCCAAACAAAACGGCAAATGATTTGGTGTTTCTTTTTATCGAATCGTCCAGTCAATGGGTGCAATGCCGTGTGCCATCAGGAATTCATTGCACTGTGAAAAGTGTCTGCATCCAAAAAAGCCATTGTATGCCGACAGTGGTGACGGGTGTACGGTTTCCAACACCAGATGATTGGGATTGGTGATAAACTTCTTTTTGCTGCGCGCATTTCCGCCCCACAGCAAAAAGACCATCGGTTTTTCTCTTTCGTTGAGTTTTTTTATAATCGCATCTGTAAATTGCGTCCAGCCGATTTTGCTGTGACTGTTTGCCTGTCCGCGCCGCACGGTCAACGTCGTGTTGAGCATCAGCACCCCCTCTTTTGCCCACGAAATCAGGCATCCATTTTGGGGCGCGGGCAATCCCATATCACTTTCCAGTTCGGTGATGATATTCTTGAGGCTGGGCGGCAATGGGGTGCCCGGCTGCACCGAAAAGCAAAGCCCATGCGCCTGCCCCGGCCCGTGATAGGGGTCTTGACCCAGCAAAACCGCCTTGACATCGGAATACGATGTGTAGCGCAGCGCATTGAAAATATCGTTCATGGGCGGATAAATTTCATGTTCTGCGTATTCTTTTTTGAGGATTGCGCGAATTTTTGCATAATACTCGGATTCAAATTCCTCTTTTAACAGTGCGTCCCATTCATTTCCAATCTGTACCATAAGGCAGCCCCCTCCAACCGATGTTTTTATCTGTTTTCTGTGTCTATTGCTATCATACCATAAAATTCCTGGTTTGCCTATTGACTTATTCTGTCTGTGCATGTTATACTCTAACCGTACTATCACAGCTAGTACAGTTAATACACTTCAAGAAAGGAGGCGCGCAATGCTGGGGATTAACTATCGGGATGGCCGCCCTATTTATGAGCAGGTCGTGGACGAAATCGAACAAATGGTAATGCACGGGATTTTGGAGGCAGATAGCCAACTTCCATCCGTGCGCCAAATGGCATCCGAATTATCCATCAATCCCAATACTATCCAACGCGCATACGGCGAGCTGGAAAACCGTGGCGTTATCTATTCAGTCAAGGGGAAAGGCAATTTTGTTTCGCCCAATGCGGCGGCACTGCGCCAGCGCCGGTTGGAAGAATTGAAAAAACAGATTCTTGAACTGGTTCGCACCGCGAAAGAACTGGGTGTCGAAGACGCACAGCTGATAGCGTGGTTGCAAGGAGAGGGGGACACACAATGATTCGTACAGACAAGGCGACCAAACGCTTTGGTTCGCTGCTTGCCGTTGACCATGTGGATACCGAAATCCACAACGGGTCGGTATTTGGGCTGATTGGCTCCAACGGCGCAGGCAAATCGACCTTTCTGCGTATGCTCGCAGGTATCTTAGCGCCTGACGAAGGTTCCATTCAAATCGATGGCGCAGATGTGTTTGAAAATGCCGCACTCAAACAACGGTGCTTTTACATTTCCGACGAACAGTTCTTTTTTGCCAACAGTACGCCGGATGACATGAAAAACTATTACAAGGCGATTTATCCGACCTTTAATGAACAGCGTTACCGCGAGTTGATGGACGGATTCGGCCTTGACCCAAACCGCAAAATCCGCACGTTCTCCAAGGGCATGAAAAAGCAGGTTTCGGTCATCTGCGGCATCAGCGCATGTACCGATTATCTGTTTTGTGACGAGACGTTTGACGGTCTTGACCCAGTTGCCCGCCAGACGGTCAAGGGATTGTTTGCCGGCGATGTAGCCGACCGCGGACTGACACCGGTTATCGCCTCGCACAACCTGCGCGAATTAGAGGACATTTGCGACCACGTTGGTCTGCTGCACCGCGGCGGTATTCTGTTCTCGCGCGACTTGGATGATATGAAACTGGGGATTCACAAAATCCAGTTCATCTTGCGTCAACCGCTGGAAGGTGACCCCTTTGCGGGTATCGAAATCCTCAAACAGGAACAGCGCGGTTCACTCTACACCATCACGGCACGCGGTTCCCGCGAGCAACTGGAAAACCGTATTGCGGTACTTCAACCAGCATTTTATGAGATGCTCCCGCTGACGCTGGAGGAAATCTTTATCAGCGAAACGGAGGTAGCAGGTTATGACCTCAAAAAACTTATCCTTTAAATATCTGGTACGGCACCACATGACCAGCCGCCTTTGGGCGGTTGCACTGGGTATTTTAGGCTGTCTGGGCAGTCTGCTTTTGCCGGTCTTTATTATCCAGCAAAATTATAAGCTGGAAGTCATTCTGGCCGAACAGAATGTGTCCAACTATACCGTTGAACGGGCGCTGAAAAACGCACAGGAAGCCATTCTATCTATCTTATCGTTTGACAATCCTTTTATCAAGCTGGTTTTGATTGTTCTGGCGATTTTGTGCGGTGTTGCAATGTTCCGTTATCTGCACGAGCGCAATCAGGTAGATTTCTTCCATGCGTTGCCCGTCAAGCGCGGTCAGTGGTTCGCAGCCAATTATGTATCCGGCGTGCTGCTGGTGCTGCCCATTTATCTCATCGTGCTGTTTATCTCCATCGGCTGTGCCAACGCGATGGGTCTGGGCGGACAATTGAACCCCGCTTCCATCCTGCAAGGTATCGTAGGCAACATCTTATATTTTCTGCTCAATTATTCGGTCGCCGTGCTGTGTACCATCCTGACTGGAAACACCATTATCACAGTATTGTTGGTCATCTGGGCAGAGTTCAGCCTGACCCTTTTGATGATAATGGTGCAGGCATATCAGGCAATGTTTTATGAAACATTTGTTTCTGGTATGCCGCTGGTTGAATCGCTCATGCGATACGGTAGCCCCATCTGCAATTATCTGGTAACGCTTGCATCTGGTACTGCCATTGGGATTCCGATGTTGGGCGGTGAATTGTCCATCAGTATTCCGCAAGGCATGGCGATTGCAGTCTACCCGCTCGTGCTGACCATCGTACTGGCTGCTCTGAGTTACTTTTTATTCTGCCGCCGTAAAAGTGAGAATTCGGGTATGGCGATTGCCTTCCCCCGCTTCCGCGCACCGCTCAAGTGGTACATGTGTGTGGTATCCGGCTTTGCGTTCAGCCTACTTTTCGTTCTGATGTTCAGCCGTAACGGCGGTTGGATGTGGTTCGGCTTGATTTTCGGTGTGATTCTGTGCCATATGGTCGTCGAAATCGTCTATGCTTTTGACTTCAAATCGTTGCTGGCACACTGGAAACAGATGATTGCACTTTCTGTCGTAGCGGTTGCACTGATACAAGGAATCAAAATGGATATCTTCGGCTATGACCGTTATGTGCCCAGTTTGGATAACATTGCGTCTGCTAGTCTGGAAAGCAACCATTATACCATTTCAGAGTCGCAAAATTATTATGTGGAGCACAGCAAACCGCAATTTCAATTAACCGACCAAGACAGCATCGCCACCATTCAACAAATTGCACAGTTGTCGGTTGAAAATAACACGTTCCCCGACGACGAAGGCTATAATCCAGATTACTATTACAGTTATTCATACATGATTCACTATACGCTGAAGAATGGCAACCGCGTATCACGCCAGTATAATGCGGTTCCGACCGACGTTGTTCAGGATACCATCAACAAACTGATTTGCAGTACACCTTATATAGAAGAATATAGCAATTTCTCCCACTTGGTCATTCCATCTCAGGAGCAAGGCACCGTGCGTCTTGAAGTGTCCAACAGCACGACACCGGACAGTATGCCCGCACTGGCCACGACCATTTCTGTTGACACCATTCAGAAAATCGTTGACCAGCTTCACGCCGATATGCTGGCAAATGCCGAAAAACATCTGTCTGAAGTGCCTTGCCTGCAACTGGATTTGTATATTGACTTCTTTGAACGACCGGAACAAGATTTGGCATCCGGACTGGTTGAACTGGCCGTTTACCCATCAGATACCGCCAGCCTTGCATTGATTCATCAGCTAACTGGCGTTGAGCCGGCAGCACTCACGCATGAAAATGTACAGTCCATCGAAATCACCAGCTATACAGATGAAGAATATGCAGAGTTCATGCAAAACTACAACGGCTACAACGAAGACCGGTTCTACTCCATGCACACGGTCACTGTGACCGACCCGCAAACGCTGGATACCCTGCTTGCATCTGCGGTTCCGGTTAGCATGTATAGCGGTGCTGGTTATATGGTTGAGAGTGCATCCGGTTCCGATTGGAACATGGAACACAATCTATCCATCTATGCCATGATAACGGGTGATTATGAAGACGCACAATGGAGCACTTCGGAAAGCTTGGTTTATCTCAAAAACGAGTTCCCGCAGCAGTTGATTGAACAGCTTATTGCGCAAAACGTACCATCTTAACCCCAATTATGCCTTAACATCAAACGAAGGAGGACACCTAATATGATTCGTCTTGCGGTTTTTTTCGCACCTTCGGTACAGGCCGTACTCATTGCGGGTGTCGTCCTTGCCGTTCTGGAATTATGGTTATTTTTAAAGCTGTAATTTGTTAAGTGCTTATAAAGTAAAAAATCCTGCCAAACGGCAGGATTTTTTTGATTGATACGATTATTTTGTCCAAGCTGCATTTTGTGCGCCGACTTTGAAGGCATCCAAAAAGCCTTTGACATTAGCTGCAATATCGCCGCCAAAGACAGCCGAACCGGCAACGATGACATCGGCACCCGCTTCCACACACGCGGCTGCATTATTATGCTTCACGCCGCCGTCAATCTCCAATTCACACTGGTAGCCGCCCTGTTCAATCGCCTTGCGCACCGCGCGGATTTTGTCCATACATTCGGGAATAAAGCCCTGTCCGCCAAAGCCTGGTTCAACGGTCATCAGCAGAATCATGTCGCAGTATGGCAGCAGTTCAATGGCGGTTTCGACCGGAGTAGCCGGTTTGATGACGCAGGCCGCTTTGACACCGGCTGCACGGATTTTTTCAAGCTGTGCTTTGGTGTCCCCGTTTGACTCACAGTGGACGGTCAAAATGTCGGCTCCCGCTTCAATAAAGTCATCTAAATATTTATCTGGGTCGGTAATCATTAAATGTACGTCCAGTACGGCATTGGTTGCCTTGCGCAGCGACTTGACGACCGGTGCGCCAATCGTGAGATTGGGTACAAAATGACCGTCCATGACATCGACATGGACGTATTCTGCCCCCGCATCAACTGCTTGTTTGATGTCACGTTCTAAGTTTGCAAAATCGGCCGACAAAATAGATGGTGACAATTTAATTTTCATAAAATCTTTCTCCTTTTCTTCGTCCTGTTGTGCTTGCTCTAAACCATATAAGTGCCGCACTTCATTCCGCACATACTCAACAATTGCGCAAGAGATAACAAAACTTGTTTTTCTTTGATTAAATTATACACCATCTTCACATAATTTCAATCACGTTTCGTCAAATTATCGCTTGCGCCGACGCCACCGTTCAGGGTATGATATTAGTATCAATTCCCGCTGTTCTGCGCAATTTTTTTGGTTATATGACCAAGTTTTGTGCCGGTATGGCAGCGGGACACAGGAAACAATCTCATTTCTTACATGAAGGAGTCTGAAATGGCAGTTTATCGTTGTTATTCCGAAAAGCGTCCCGGTTTCGATGTAGAGGCGCGCGCCCTGTTTGACAGTCTGCACCACCTGCTCGAAATCCATTCCCTGACCCGTGTGCGCTATCTGTGCCGCTACGACGTTGAAGGCGTTGACGCAGATGTGTACGCACAGGCAAAACACATCGTCTTTTCCGAGCCGATGGCCGATGTGTGCTACGACGAAACATTCCCCTTACCCGATGGCCCGCACACCATTCTAGCGGTTGAGCCGCTGCCCGGCCAGTTCGACCAGCGCGCCGACTCATGCGCCCAGTGCATCCAGCTGCTGGCGCAGGGCGAACGCCCGACCGTTGCCGCCGCCAAGGTTTATGTGCTGGAAGGTGAACTGTCCGCGCACGACCTCGGACAAATCAAGGGTTATCTGATTAACCCGGTGGAAGCGCGGGAAGCGTCTATGGACAAACCCGCCACCCTCAAAGCAGTCTATGAGATTCCGACCGAAGTTGCATCGGTTGACGGTTTCATCTCCATGAACCATGACGCACTAGATGCCCTGCAACAGTCTATGGGGCTTGCAATGGACCTCGATGACCTCAAATTCCTTCAGACTTACTTCCGCGACCAAGAACACCGTGACCCCACTATCACCGAAGTGCGCATGGTCGATACCTACTGGTCTGACCACTGCCGCCACACCACTTTCCTGACCGAAATTGACCACGCAACATTTGAAGACCCGATGGTACAGGAAGCGTTCGACCGCTATCTGGCGGCGCGTGTTGAGGTCTACGGCGAGGAAAAGGCGGCAAAGCGTCCTGTCACGCTCATGGACATTGCCACAGCTGCGGCAAAGGTACTCAAAAAGCGCGGCTATCTGAAAAATCTGGATGAATCCGAAGAAATTAACGCCTGCTCTATCCGCGTGACCGTTCAGGTGGACGGCAAGCCCGAAGAATGGCTGCTGATGTTCAAGAACGAGACGCACAACCATCCTACCGAAATCGAACCGTTCGGCGGTGCAGCCACCTGTCTGGGCGGCGCTATCCGCGACCCGCTTTCCGGTCGTTCCTATGTCTATCAGGCTATGCGCGTGACTGGCGCAGGTGACCCCACCGTCCCGCTGTCTGAAACCCTGCCGCACAAGCTCCCCCAGCGCAAACTGTGCACGACTGCGGCGGCTGGCTACTCCTCTTACGGCAACCAGATTGGTCTGGCGACCGGTTTGGTTCACGAATTTTATCATCCCGGCTATGTTGCAAAGCGCATGGAGATTGGCGCAGTTGTCGGTGCAGCGCCCATTGAAAACGTCGTGCGCGAAGTCCCCGAACCGGGTGACCTGGTTATCCTGCTCGGCGGCAAGACTGGCCGTGACGGCTGCGGCGGTGCAACTGGTTCTTCCAAAAAGCATACTGAAACCTCTCTGGAAACTTGCGGCGCCGAAGTGCAAAAGGGCAATCCGCCCGAAGAGCGCAAGTTACAGCGCCTGTTCCGCAACCCCGATGTGACCCGCATGATTCGTCGCTGCAATGACTTCGGCGCGGGCGGTGTTTCGGTTGCAATCGGTGAACTGGCAGATGGTCTGGATATCGACCTGAATGCAGTACCCAAAAAGTATGACGGTTTGGACGGCACTGAATTGGCCATCTCGGAATCACAGGAACGTATGGCAGTTGTCGTGCGCGCCAAGGATGCCGACGCATTCATTGCAGCCGCCGCTCAGGAAAATCTGGAAGCGGTTGTTGTGGCAAAAGTCACCGATGCAAACCGCCTGCGCATGACTTGGAACGGCAAGGTAATTGCCGATGTGTCGCGCGATTTCCTCAACACCAACGGTTGTGCCAAGCACGCCGATGCGATTGTACCCGCTCTGCCCATTCCCGATGTCGCCAACCTGCCCGACGGCGATACCCTGCGCGAAAAAATCCTGCACCAGATGTCCTCGCTTGGCATTTGTCTGGAACGCGGCTTAGTCGAGCGTTTCGACGGCTCTATCGGTGCAAATTCGGTCTTTATGCCCTTCGGCGGAAAGAACCAGCTGACCCCCACACAGGTCATGGCAGCAACGCTGCCCGCTCTGCATGGTCAGTGCTCCACCGCTTCGGTTATGGCGTTCGGCTTCGACCCCTACTACACCGAACAGAATCCTTTCTTGGGTGCATCGGCTGCGGTTGTGGAATCGGTTGCGAAATTGGTTGCATCCGGCTGTGATTACAAAAACGCTTACCTGACCTTCCAAGAATATTTTGAACGCTTGGGCCGCGACCCGCATCGGTTCGGCAAACCGCTTTCGGCGCTGCTCGGTGCATACAAAGCACAGGAAGAATTGTGCCTTGCCGCGATTGGCGGTAAGGATTCCATGTCCGGCTCCTTTGATGATATGGATGTGCCGCCCACGTTGGTTTCGTTCGCCATTGCGCCCGAACAGGCTGACCGCCTGATTTCTCCTGAATTTAAGGCGGCTGGTCATTCGGTTTATCTGCTTGATGCCGCATATACGCAGGATGGTGCCCCCGATTACACCGCAATCAAGCCCATGTGGGAGGAAATCACCGAGTTGATTCACTCCGGCAAGGTGGTATCGGCTTGGGCGTTGTCGGTCGGCGGCGTTGCTGAAGCTATCTGCAAAATGAGTGTGGGCAATGATATCGGTTTTGCCTTTGATGAGATGTTCCCCACCGAAGCTCTGTTCCTCAAAAACTTTGGCGGTATCGTTGTGGAATCCACCGAAGAACTGCCGGCTTACTGGAAAATCGGCGTGACAACCGAACAGCCGACTATCACCATTTCGGACGAGACGATTTCTCTAAGCGAATTGAAAGCTGCCTTGGAAGGCACACTGGAAAATGTGTTCCCCACACAGGCTTCGGCTTGCGACGCAAACCTGAAACCCATTTCATATACCGAGCGCAATGTATCGGCTCCGGCGGTCAAGTGCGCAAAGCCGCTCGCTGTAATTCCGGTATTCCCCGGCACAAACTGCGAGTATGACACCGCACGCGCAGTCGAACAGGCTGGCGGTGCGGCCGAAATCATTGTCGTGCGCAACTTCTCTGCCGATGCCCTGTCGCAGTCTGCCGCACAGCTCGAAGCCGCCATTCGCCGCGCACAGATGGTCATTCTGCCCGGTGGTTTTTCGGGCGGTGACGAACCGGATGGTTCGGGTAAATTCATTGCGTCGTTCCTGCGCAACCCTGGTATCAAAGATGCCGTGCATGAACTTCTGCGCCAGCGTGACGGCTTGATGCTGGGTATCTGCAACGGCTTCCAAGCGCTGATTAAATTGGGATTGGTGCCTTATGGCGAAATCCGTGACCTAGACGAAACCTGCCCCACGCTGACCTTTAACCTGATTGGCCGCCACCAGTCCCGCTATGTGACCACGCGCGTTGCCTCGGTTAAGAGCCCGTGGCTGTCGTCTTGTCAGGTCGGTGACCTTCATTCGATTGCCATTTCTCACGGCGAAGGTCGCTTCGTTGCGCCGCAAGAGGAGATTGAACGCCTGATTGCCAACGGTCAGGTTGCATTCCAGTATACCGACGCGGCTGGCAACCCGTCTATGGATATTGCCCACAACCCCAACGGTTCTCTGTGCGCGATTGAGGGTATCACCTCGCCGGATGGCCGTGTTCTGGGTAAAATGGGACACACCGAACGCTTCAGCCCCTATGTTGGCAAAAATATCTATGGTGAAAAATATCAACCTATTTTTGAAAACGGCGTAAAATATTTTGGTTAACCACCACTGCGCCAAACACCAATCAGAGAGCACACCGGTCTTTCTTTCAAGGTCGGTGTGCTCTCTTTTATTGTGTTCATTTTTCTCTTGATATGAGATACTTGACCTTGATTTGTTACAAATTCAGGTGCAAAATTACACAAAAATCCATTTTTCGGAATTGGGTTTTGTATTATGGATTCATACCAAAAAATTCTAAGTAAATCTGTTTACATTGTAGAAAATAGGCATTTAATTCATAAAATGGTTGACATATTTTTGAAAGGCGAGTAATCTTGATATATACCATTCCCCCAGTTGGGAGAAAAAAGAAAGGTGTTTTGGGATTATGAAAAAACTGATATCTGGTGTTTTGCTCTCCTCCATCTTGCTAAACAGTGGTATGACCCCTGCTCTGGCTGTGGCAACATACAGCCAGTCAGCTTCGGTTGACCAGACCAAAAATTCTGCAACTACACTGATTCAAAATCATTGCCAGTACTTGGCTGGCAACGCCGAAATGAACAAAAATGCGGCGGTAAAATCCAAGCTCACTTCTATCGAAAAGAATGCAGAAAAGGCTATCGCAGCTTATCAAGGTGTTCAAAATCCCTATGTCCTGTTCAGTGGCGACGGCTATGACATGAGCGATGCCAAGACTGTGAAAGCCAACCCGGTCACTTCCGACCCGTTCTACAAAACTTCACAGGCAATTTACGACATGGCGCTGGCTTATTCCACCAACGGCACCAAGTACTACAAAGACGCTACCCTGCAAAAGAAACTGCTTGAAGCTGTAAACGCATATTACGAGATTTACAGCAAACACATGTCCTACAAAGATGCCGATGGCCGTCTGTTCGGCAACTGGTGGAACTGGGAAATTGGCGTTCCGACCAAGATGACTTCGGTTCTGGCTCTGATGCAGTCGGAAATCAACAAGGCACATCCGCAGCTTATCAGCAACTTTGTCAAGTGCTTTGACAACAATCTGCGTTGCGGCAAGAATGGTGATGTTGACCTGACTTCGGCCATGCACACCGGCACAAACCTCATTGATATCACCACCAACCGCATGATACAGGGTGCTCTTATCAACGACACCAAGCGTATTGAAAAAGCAGTCAGCGATATGATGACCGTTTTTGCTACGATTGACCCGTACCACATCGTCAATAACAACACCGACGGTGTCTATGCAGACGGCTCGTTCATTCAGCACCATCGCGTTGCCTATACCGGTTCGTATGGCAAGCTGCTGCTGCAAAAGGCTGTTTCTTCGCTGTATGTTCTCAAGGATACCCCGTGGCAGCCCAAAGACCAGGTATCTACGATTGAAAACTGGATTTACTCCAGCTTCCTGCCGCTGATGCACGAGGGCTATATGTCCGAAGTGGTTAAGGGCCGCGCCGTTTCGCGCAGTGCAACCGGCTATTCCGATTCCGCTGGCGTTATCGAAGCCATGACCTTGCTGACCACCTTCCTTTCGGATGCCAACAGCACCAAGATGAAGCAGCAGCTGAAATATGTTGTTGATTCTATGCCGGTCGATTTCAGCGTATCCAGCCTGAATTTGCCCGCTATCGCTCCTTACACCGCTATCATCAACGACACCACCATTCCGGCGGTCAATTCGGTCGCACAGGGCAGCGTTGCATTCAATGCAATGGACCGCAACCTTCAGCTTGGTGACGACTTCACCTTTGCACTGTCCCGCAGCTCCAACCGTATTGCAAAATACGAGTATATGAGCGGCGAAAACCTCAAGCCGTGGTTCCAGGGCGATGGCGCATTCTACCTGTATCTGTCGGGCGTTGACCAGACCAAGCAGTATGGTGTCAATTACTTTACGACCGTCAACCCCTACCGTCTGCCCGGCACGACCGTTCCCAACGAGGAGCGCAAGACCATTATGGAACTGTATGACGGCAGCCAGTTCTATCCCAAGTACACCGCCAGCAGCACCGAACAGAACGATTATGTATACTTCCCGGTTGGAACCAACACGTTCTCTGCCAGCGTTTCTTTGAAGTCGGACGGCGTGAGCATGGCCGGTATGCAGCTCGGTGACGAGAACGGTTACACTGCAAAACAGGCTGGTCTGCTTCCGGATGATTTCGTTGCTTACAAGAATGCGACCGGAAACAAATCTTGGTTTATGATGAACGACCAGATTGTATTCATGGGCTCCAACATTGGCGACACACTCAAGCGCGACGTAACCACCACCATCGACAACCGCATGTCGGCTCCCGATGCTAAGATTACCGTAACCGCACAGGATACCGCTGGCAAAGCTGTTTCTATCAAGCCCGGTACATTCAGCAATCTGCAATGGCTGGCTTATCAGGATGATTCGCTGAAAACCAATGTCGGCTACTACTTCCCGCAGGCAAAGGAAATCAAGATTGAGACGCCCACCATTGAGGAGAACCAGAAGAGCATCCGCAATGTTGCCAGCCAGCAGGACAACATGATTACCGAAAAGTACTTCACCATGACCTATGAGCATGGCAAGAAGGCGGAAGATTCTTACAGCTATGTCATGGTGCCCAATGCAACCGCTGAAACCATGAAGCAGTATGCAGCCAATCCCACCATTGAAATTCTGGAGAACTCCAAGAACATCCACGCAGTACGCGACACCAAGGATAATATCACCGCGATGAACTTCTTTGCCGCTGGCAAGTCGTCTGGCGTACAGGCTTCCAAGCCGGTTTCGCTGCTGATGAAGAAGGCAGATGGTAAAATCACCGTTGCACTGTCCGACCCGCTCTTTACACAGGAAAAGATTGACCTTGTTCTGGATATCCCGAACGCAAAGGTTGTCAGCAAGGATGACCGCATCCAGGCAACTTGCGGCAAGGACACTGTAAAGTTGAGCTTTAACGCAAAGGAACTGTATGGTCAGAGTGTAGAAATCACGCTGCAAGCATAACTTATCCAACATCTGGGCAATTCCAGCCCACTCCCCTGCCGGTACCGTTTACCACGGTACCGGCATTTTTCTTGTATTTTTCGCTGTCGCCCGCTATACTGTATCTATAAAATAAAACCGGAGGGACTTACATGAAACATTCCCGTCACGCTGTTGTGCTCTGCTATAATCTGACCGGAAATAAAGCCAACCAAATCAAAGCAGCCGCTGTGCGGCTCGGCCTGCAAATCCGCACCGTTGCACCCGAATCTTTTTCGCTCCCACTGGGTCATCTCTTGGGCTGGGAAGAATACGCGCAAGCACAGGCGACAGATGACACGCCATTTACCGAAGAAATGCTGGTATTTTACCAACTCAGTCAAGCACAGCTCGATGCCTTTTTGCCCGAAATTCGACGAGCAGGCGGGGTACGGCTCAAAGCTGTCGTCACGCCCACCAATGTTAGCTGGAATTCGTGTGCGCTGGTTCGTGAACTGGATGCCGAGCACAACGCGATTGCGCAACAGCGCCAGGCACAGCATTAACAAACAAAAAAAGAAGCGCCGAAGCGCTTCTTTTTTGTTTGCATACATGTGAAATTACTTTGCAGCATTGGCAGCAGCCAGACGACGTGCCTTTGCTTCCATGCGTTCACGGGTAACGTCCATGAATACCGCGAGGATAATAACAACACCAAGTGCCAGGTTCTGAAGTGCGGTATCAAATGCCAGCAGCGTAAAGCCGTTTTTCAATACACCGATAATCAGAACGCCGACCATTGTGCCAGCCATGGTGCCCTTACCGCCCATGAACGACGCACCGCCGATGATGCAGGCTGCAATCGCGTCGGTATCATACGGCTGAATTGCCATAGTACCGTTACAGATACCCGAACGACCGGTGGTGTATACACCTGCGATAGCTGCCATCAGACCAGAGAAGGTGTAGCAGAAGGTCAAAACGTTTGCCGAGTTGATACCGGACAGGCGAGCAGCTTCCGGGTTGCCGCCAACACAGTAAATCGAACGGCCCAGTGTCGTTTTGCTCAGGAAAATCTGCATTACAACATACAGGACGATAACGAAGATAAACGCAACCGGGAAACCTTTGATATCAGAATGACCGAACCAAGTTGCGGCCTTGGGGAAACCGGAAACCATTTGGGAGCTGGTAACCAGCAGCGCTGCGCCCCACAGCACGTTCTTCATACCCAGTGTAGAAACGAAGGGGTGCGGCAGATGCAAGCGAGTCAGCAGAACACCATTGACAAAGCCAACCAAGGTGCCGGCGATAATCGCAACAATAACCATCAGTACGCCATTCTGCATCCCCATCTGTACCATCATACCCATCAGGCACGAGCAGAAGATAGCATTTGCACCAACCGACAATTCGATACCGGCGGTAATCAGGCACAACAACATGCCAACCGAAACAAACGCATTAAATGTACACTGTTTAAATACACTCGTGATATTGCTATAAGTCAAAAAGTTCGGCGATGCGATTGCAATTACTACGCACAAAATAACGAGCGCGAGCAAAGTACCAAGGGATACGCCATTGCCGCTCTTTTTCTTTGTCTTAGTCATCTAATGTTCCCCCCCATGCAGCCTTCATGATATCTTCCTGATTGAAATGTTCGCTGTCGCGGTCAACGGTTGCCATGACCTTGCCGCCGCGCATGACAATAACACGGTCGCTCATGCCCAAAATCTCAGGCATTTCGGAAGAAATCATAATTACACACTTGCCAGCCTTGACCAAGCTGTTCATGACATTGTAAACCTCTACCTTTGCGCCGACGTCGATACCGCGTGTTGGCTCGTCAAAGATAAAGATATCCGCATCGGTATTGACCCACTTACCAATAACGACCTTTTGCTGGTTACCACCGGACAACTGCCCGACGATTTCATCAATGGATGGGGTCTTAATACGCAAAGACTTGATATGTTCTTCGCCCGATTCTACGATTTTCTTTTCGTTGAGGAACGGCCCGTTGCAGAAGCGCTTCATATTCGCCAAAATCAGGTTGGTGCGAATGGTCTGCGCCAGAACAAGACCCTGTCCTTTTCGGTCTTCGGTCAAGAATGCAATGCCAGCCTGAATCGCCTGACGTGGATTCTTGATGCGTGTTTCCTTGCCATGAATGTAAACCTTGCCGCCGTCAATCGGGTCAGCGCCAAAGATAGCGCGCATGGTCTCGGTGCGTCCTGCACCGACCAATCCGGCAAAGCCCAAAATCTGACCGCCGTATGCTTCAAAGTCAACGCCAAACAGAACACCGCCTTCCTGCAAGTTTTCCACTTTCAGGAACGGCTCTTTGCTCTTTTGTCCAAACTCCTTGGGGAACTGGTTGTCCAGACTGCGTCCAACCATGGCAGTAATCAGAGAATCGTTTGTCCAGTCCTTGATATCGCGGGTTTCAATGAACTCGCCATCGCGGATAACCGTCACGCGGTCACACAGTTCAAACAATTCTTCCAGCTTATGGGATACGAACATGATACCGATACCGCGGTCGCGCAGGCTGCGGCAGGTCTTCATCAACTGTTCGACTTCTTTCTCACCAAGGGACGAAGTCGGTTCGTCCATGATAATCATTTTTGCGTCAATCAAAACTGCCTTTGCAATTTCAATCATCTGCTGAACGCCCATACCGAAGGTGCCCGCCGGTTTATGCGGGTCAACGTCCTGACCAAGAGAAGCCATAACTTCCTTTGCCTTCTGGTGCATGGTGGCGTAATCGAGCAGACCGCCTTTTTTAATCCATTTGTTGATAAAAATATTATCTGTAATGCTTAACAGAGGTTCAATATTGAGTTCCTGATAGACACAGGCGATGCCGACCGCCGCAGACTCGTTGGGGTCCTTGAACTTTTTCAGCTGGCCTTCTACATAAATCTCGCCCTCATCTGGCTGATGCACACCTGTCAGCACCTTAATCAAGGTCGATTTACCTGCGCCGTTCTCACCAATCAGGCCGAGAATCTCGCCCGGCTTGACATTCAGGTGCATGTTTTTTAATGCGACGACACCGGGAAACAACTTAACCGCATTTTTTAATTCTACTACATATTCACTCATCGATTCATCACCTGTTCTTCTCCGAGATGGGGGTGCGGAACGAATGTTTAAAAATCACTCTCGGCGCGATTTTCCCCGTCCGTGCTGCCCATTTCTCACAGCCCTCGCTCCGTCCATAGAAAATTTTCCGGAAAAAAACAGAACACCCGCCCCACAACCCATTGTTATGGGGCGGGAGTGCTGTCTCTATATATGTATCGCTAAGGAAAAAAGATTATCTTATGCCAGATAGCCCTTCAGCGTATCCATGCGCTCCTGAGCGGTTTCCGGTGTTACAACGGTTGCACCAGAATCGATGAATTCCGGGATATCGGTAGCGCCGTCGAGCTTATTTACAACTGCTTCAACTGCCTTGTAGCCCATGTCATAGCCCTGCTGTGCAACCGACATGGTCAACTCACCCTTCAGGATGGACTCACAAGCAGCCTGGATGCCGTCGAAGCCCAGATAAATGGTGTTTGCATACTTCGGATTTGCCTTACCAGTACGAGCGGCTGCCATTGCCATGTCATCATTGTTTGCACAGATGATTGCAATGCCTTCCGGGAACTTCTGCATGATTGCTTCCATGCAGTTAACAGCCTTGTCTGCGGTTGCATCTGCATACTGGGTTTCTTCTTCGAGGAAGTCGCCGCCAGCGCCTTCGATACCAGCCATGTAACCAGCCTTGCGCGCTTCGTTGGTGGAGTCACCCTGTACGCCGCAGATTTCGATTGCCTTGATATCAGTCCAGCCAGCTTCCTTTGCTGCTGCAACTGCAGCTTCGCCGCCCAGCTTACCAGCTTCTTCATTACCAGTGCCGACAAAAGTGAATACTTCGGGCGCATCAATATCGGTGTCAACTGCCGCAATCGGCTTGGTCTGACCTGCGATGGTGCCCTTAACCATGTCAGCCTGCAGCGGAGCGATAACAAAGCCATCGTTGGAAGAGTTGTTGATTTCGGTTTCAATCATGCCGAGCTGCTCTTCGTAAGCGGTCTCAGAAGATGCGCCCTTTACCGAAACCTTTACATTCGGATTGTCCTTGGCATATGCTTCCGCGCCTGCCTTAACATAGCCCCAATACTCGGAAGCGGTGGTCTTGAGGATGACGCTAATGGTATAGTTACCATCGCCACTTTCTGCGGTCTGAGTACCAGAGGTATCCGTGTTTGATGCGGTTGAGTCTTCTGTGCCGCCACATGCTGCCAGAGACAGAGCCATCGAGCCAACCAGCGCTGCTGCCATCAACTTTTTCACTTTCATAATGCAAACCTCTCTTTTCTTCACGCGCCCCGAATTTTGTGCGGAACGCTAAATTTACACCTGCTAAATGTGCAAGTCATTGTCTATATTTTAAGTCTTATGGAAAGGTCTGTCAAGAATATTGTGCACTATTGTAGGTATGCTTAATTTTGCGTCTCTTCTTTGTTCAATTCGATTAAAAATTTTAACAATTTTGACTTATATTTTATGTGCCTTGTGCTTTTTTGAGTTTCCGCCCCATAGTATTTATAATTTTTTGAATAAATTTTGATTCTCTTTTTATCTTTAGACGGTTCTTTCTTTGTTATATTAACGCTTGCATTTTCCCTCATTTTGCTCTAAAATAAAGATATATCATACCAAAAAACAACTTTTTACCCTATTTTCCCCCATAATTCGCAACTTTTATTGTGTATTATATACAATATCAGGATTTTATTTTTGTGTGCTTTGCTGAGCACCACAGAATATAAGGACAATTTGCACAAAACACCACCACAAGGAATGAGGAATTTACCTATGAAACTCGGTATCAAGACCTGCACGCTGGACATGCCCTATGAGCAAATGTTAGATTTCTGTGTACAGCAAAAAATCTCCTGTTTGGAGATTGCAACCGGTAACTGGTCGAGCGCACCACATATTGATTTAGACCAAATTGTATCCGACTCGACCGCCCGCACCAAATGGTATGACGCCATCCGCGCACACGGTCTGACCTTATGCGCCCTGAACTGTTCGGGCAACCCCCTCGCCTACCAAAAAGACCTAGATGTGACACTCAAAACCTTTCGCTTGGCTGAGCAGTTGGGCGTAAAAAAAATCGTTATGATGAGCGGCTTGCCCGCTGGCTGTCCGGGCGACCAGACCCCGGTTTGGATTACCACTTCTTGGCCCCCCGAAACACAAGACATCTTGCGCTATCAATGGGAAGAAGTCGCTATTCCCAAGTGGAAAGAACTGGTGCGCATGGCGGCCGACTGCGGCATTGAACAAATTGCGCTGGAAAATCACGGAATGCAGTTGGTCTACAACCCCGAAACCTGTTTGCGCCTGCGCGATGCTGTAGGCAGTCCCTTGATTGGCATGAACCTTGACCCCTCCCATTTATTCTGGATGGGTGGCGACCCGATGGAAGCCGCCCGCGTACTGGGAGAAGCGGGCGCGCTCTACCACATTCACGGCAAAGATTCGCGTATGGAACGCCGTCTCATCGGCCCAAACGGCGTACTGGACACCAAAGGCATTGACGACTTTGCCAAGCGTTCCTGGAACTATGTAGCAGTTGGCGCCGGTCACGGGGTACAGTGGTGGCAGGAATTTTTCTCGGTTGCGCGCATGTCTGGTTATGACGATGTGGTTTCACTCGAAATGGAAGATTTGACGCTTTCCATGCTCGACGGTCACATCGCTTCGCTGCGCGCTCTACGGGAAGCGCTTGTGCTGTAATCTATCACAATATCACTTACCTTGATTTTATGATACAATGTATCTACTCTCTAATCAGAAAGGATTTTGTCTATGCTTCAAATTGGTGTTATCGGCTGCGGTGCCATTGGCCGCGACCACATCCGCCGTCTGCACGACTTGGTGCCGGGTGCCGCTGTTGTCGGTTGTGCCGACTATTTTGAACCAGCTGCCACCCAGACTGCCGCACAATACGGCATCCGCGCTTACGCTTCGGGTGAAGAACTGATTGCATCCCCCAATGTACAAGCCGTGCTGATTGCTTCTTCCGACCCGTCGCACGCTGGCTATGTGCTCGAAGCGCTCAAATACGGTAAATTTGTATTCTGCGAAAAGCCGCTGGCACAGACTGCCGACGACTGTGAAAAAATCATCCATGCGGAAGCCGCCCACGGCAAACGGCTTGTGCAGGTTGGTTTCATGCGCCGCTATGACCGCGGCTATGCCGAGATGAAGCGCATCATTGATTCGGGTGAATTGGGTGCCCCGCTGATGATTCACGCTTGTCACCGCAATGTATCCCAGCCCGACGGTTTTCAAACCGAGATGGGCGTATCCAATGTCGCCATTCACGAATTGGATATTTGCCGCTGGCTGCTGGGCGATGAATACAAAAGCGGTCAGGTGCTCAAAGTGCGCCAGAGCACCCAGAGCACAAAGGGCTATGACAATCCGCAGATTGTGTTATTGGAAACCGAGCAGGGTTGCCGCATTGATGTAGAAGTGCAGGTTGCCGACGCTTACGGCTATGATATCCAGTGTCAAGTCGTGTGCGAAAAAGGCACGGTCAATCTGCCCGACCCCTATGCCGTGGTCAAGCGTGCAAATGCCTCGCGCAGTTATCCCCTGTTGACCGACTGGAAAGACCGCTTCATTGAAGCATACGACATTGAGCTGACCGAATGGGTCAAGGCTGTTCAAGCGGGCGCACCCACCGGCCCATCTGCTTGGGATGGCTATGTGGCTTGCGTGGCTGCCGATGCCCTCAACCGCTCGCGCGGCACAGGTGTTTTCTATCCCATTGAGACAATGGAAAAACCTGCACTTTATCGCTGATTCTTTTGTGTTAAGACCGTAAAAAACAGCACCAGAAAACTGGTGCTGTTTTTTATATCAGGTTTATTCTCCGCAATATTTATGCAGCGTCTGACGTACTGCGCCCTTTCCGGCAATCAGTTCGCGGAAGTAGTCGGTCACCTTATCGGCAACACCCACTTCATACAGATTGACACCAAAAATCGGCTTGGAGGACAAAATGGGGTACAGTTGTTCTTCTGTCACCTTTTCCACGCCCAACGTAATGCCTTCCAAATGCTTTTTCAGCATGGACAGATTGGGGTCAGGGCTGAGTTCAAACGGCTCGCCGTTGTCATCTACGCCCAACAGATAGCGCAGCCAGCCTGCCAGCGCCAGCGGCAAATATTTGAGTTTGCACACGCGATACTTGGGCAGCGTAGAATCGTAGTACCCTTGCAGGGTTACGCCAAAGCGAATGGCCAGCTTTTGGGAGCTGTCGGTTGTGATACGCTGCGGGGTATCGGGCATAAAGGGGTTGGGATAGCGCACGGCCAGTGCCTCGTGCAAATATTCATGCGGGTCGAGTACACCGGGGTCTGATACCATAGGCATGGCTTCCAGTTCGGTCATGCGCGTAATCAGATTGACCAAATCCGGGTCGTTCATCTCGTCGCTAATCTTAGTATAGCCCAGCAGGCAGCCATATACCGCAAGTGTTGTATCATTGGGGTTGAGGCAGGTGCAAGCCTTCATCATTGCGGCTTTCAGCACAATATCGCTGCGTGTAAAGATAATGCCGAGCTGTTCCAGCGGCGGATGGCCAAGCGGGAAATTATCCTCCATCAGCAGGTATTGGGGCTGTTCGGTATTGACGAACGGTGCAGCAACCGTACCTCGTGCGGTTTCAAACGGCATCATACCTTCTAAGCCGTCATCCATCAGGCGCTTTGCAATCTGCGCGTCCGGATGCGGGGTGATTTTATCAATCATGGTCAGCGGGAACGCGACCTTATCCGACAAATAGTTCAGTTCTTCCTCGTCAATTTGACCAGCCGATTTCCATGCGTAGGCAATTTCCATCATCGACCAGCGCAGACGCATACTGTTATTTTGGCAGTTATCCATGGAAACCAGCGCAATCGGCTGACCACAAGTGTGCATACGATGCAGGCACAGCGAAACAATGCGCCCAATCAGGCTGACCGTGTGCGCCGGGCCATTTGCCATATCGGCGGCAACATCGGGATACAAATTCTTGGCATTGTCGCGCAGCGGATATGCCTTTTCTGTAATGGTGAACGAAACCATTTGCAGCGTAGGAGCCGCGAAAATTTCAGCCACGCGGTCATAGTCGGCCGTCAGCTTGAGCGCTTCCGCGACCGAACCCACGACTTCTTTTTTCAGACTGCCGTCGGAATACAGCGTCACGGCAACCGAAAGATTATCATACGCTTTATAGCAACGGTCAATCAGTTCTTCGTCATACGCTTCGCAACAAATGACACCGGTATCGGTCAATCCAGCCGTCAACATACGCTGTGCCAGCACTGCCGGAAAGGCGCGGAAGATGTTACCTGCGCCGAAATGCAGCCAAGTTGGAGCAGCCTTGGTACGCGCTGCCATCTCTGCAACATCATAGTGCGGCATCCGGTAGTTTTCCCAAGCCAGTGTATTCTGCAAACTGTCCAGATTTAATCTCATATATTTTCACCATTCCTTTTTGCACATGATTGTCATGGTACATTTATTATAGCAAATAACTCCCCTATATGCTAGTGGTTTTTGTGCATTTCGCGAAAAAAAGCGATTTCCAAGCGCACAAATGGACAAGATAGACAACTGGACGGCACAAAACCGATGTGTTACAATGAACAGGAACCGAAAGGAGTTAGACCATGCTTTTAGCAGCCGAACACATCGAAAAAAATTATGGAATGAAACAGTTGATTCAGGACGCTTCGCTGTATCTGGACAACCAAGATAAAGTCGGTATTATCGGCATCAACGGTACGGGAAAATCCACCCTGCTCCGCATACTGGCGCGAGCCGAAGAACCGGACAGCGGCACCGTACAGGTATTTCCCAATGTACAAGTGTCCTATATGCCGCAAAATCCCGACATGCGTGCTGATGCAACCGTGTTGGAGCAGGTGTTTTATGGTCTGCCCACCGAATACCGCGCCGTAGCCGAATATGAAGCGCGCGCCATGCTCAATCGTTTGGGCATCACCGAGCACGACAAACCAATTGGGCAGTTGTCGGGCGGTCAGCGCAAGCGGGTCGCATTGGCAACCGCGCTCATTCATCCGGCTGACCTGCTGATTTTGGACGAACCGACCAACCATTTGGATATGGAAATGGCCGCATGGCTGGAAGGATACCTCAGCCGTTTTTCGGGCGGTATCGTGCTCATCACACATGACCGCTACTTTCTTGACCGGGTTGTCAATCGCATTGTAGAACTAGAAAACGGCGTATTATATAGCTATGATGCCAATTATGCCCGCTATCTGGAACTAAAAGCCGAACGGCTGGACATGCAGGCCGCCAGCGAACGAAAACGGCAATCCATCCTGCGACGGGAATATGAATGGATTTCACGCGGCGCACGGGCACGCGGTACCAAGAGCCGCGACCGCATCGAACGCTATGAAGCGCTGCGCGACCAAGAAGGCCCTGCTACCGCAGAAAACGTACAAATTTCAGCACTATCCGGTCGATTGGGGCGCAAAACCATTGAACTGAGCCATGTAACCAAATGCTATGGCGCACAAACTGTGATTGACGACTTCTCTTACACGCTGGCGCGCACCGACCGCATCGGCATTGTCGGCATCAACGGCGCAGGAAAATCAACGCTGCTCAATCTAATTGCCGGACGTATCCAGCCAGATAGCGGCACGGTGGAACAAGGGCAAACCGTTCGGATTGGCATGTTTTCACAGGAAGGGCGGGAACTCGACCCCGAACAGCGCGCGCTGGACTTTATCCGCGACATCTCCAACCGCATTGAAACACCCGAAGGCACTTTTTCTGCCTCGCAGATGTTGGAACGCTTTCTATTTTCGGGCGATTTGCAGCACCAGAAAATCGGCAAACTTTCGGGCGGTGAGCGGCGCAGACTGTATTTGTTATCGGTTCTGATGGAAGCCCCCAATGTACTGCTTCTGGACGAGCCAACCAATGATTTGGATGTCGAAACATTGATGATTTTGGAAGATTACCTGTCCGGTTTTCCGGGTATCGTGATTGCCGTATCCCATGACCGCTATTTTCTGGACAAATTGGCAACTTCCATTTTTGAGGTGTGCAAAGGCGGTGAAATCCGCTCGTATACCGGCAATTTCTCCGACTATCTGCAAAAGCGTATCCCGACCGAGCCGCAGGCAAAACCGCGTACACCCAAGAGTGAGAAAGCGGAAAAACCGACTTCTAAGCCGCAAAAACTGCGCTTTTCATTCAATGAGCAGCGCGAATTTGAACATATTGATGAGGAACTGGAACAACTCGACCGTGCGTTGCAGGACTGTGAACAACAGATTGCAGCAGCCGGTAACGATTATGTCAAACTGCAAGAACTACTCGCTAAAAAAGAACAACTGCTGCAACAACAGGATGCCAAAACTGAACGCTGGATATACCTCAACGAACTGGCCGAAAAAATCGCCGCACAATCTGCACAATAATATAAAAAATCCTCAGAAACAATTTCTGAGGATTTTTGTTTGCCAATGCGAATTTATTTATGATATAACTTCTTGGTCTGGTGAACCGGCTCGCAAGTCAAATTCATACCCAGCTTTTTGAACACATTGTCGTCAACCTGTGCCAGCATGACCGACGAGTGTACTTCACAGCCGCGCAGCCCAGATAAATGGTCAAGCGCCAACTTTGCCACCGGATTGGTCGTTGCCGAAATGGACAGGGCAATCAATACTTCATCGGTGTGCAAGCGCGGATTGTGATTGCCCAAGCCCTGTATTTTCAGCTTTTGAATGGGTTCAATAACGATTGCCGGGATAAGCAGCAAATTATCCGGAATGTTCGCTAGATACTTGAGTGCATTGAGCAGCGCTGCCGAGGATGCGCCCAACAAAGAGGACGTTTTACCGGTCACAATCGCGCCGTCAGGCAGTTCAATCGCGGCTGCCGGGTTGCCAGTCTGTTCCGAACGTTCGAGAGCCGCTGCAACAACCGGACGGTCTTCAATGGAAACCTTCGCTTGCTGCATGAGCAATTCTAATTTGTGAATGGCGGTTTCTTCCCCTCTGCCATCGCGCTTATCGCACAGTGCCTGATAGTACCGGCGGATGATTTCCTGACGGGATGCCTTGCAGCACACTTCATCGTCAATGATGCACTTGCCCGCCATATTGACGCCCATATCGGTCGGAGAATGATAGGGGCTTTTGCCTGCAATCTTTTCAAAAATGGCATTGACTACCGGGAATACTTCGACATCGCGGTTATAGTTGACCGTGGTTTCCCCATAGGTTTCCAGATGGAAGGGGTCAATCATATTGACATCATTGAGGTCAGCGGTAGCGGCTTCATATGCCAGATTGACCGGGTGCTTGAGCGGCAAATTCCAAATCGGGAAGGTCTCAAACTTAGCATAGCCCGCCGAAATGCCGCGCTTGTACTCGTGATACAACTGCGACAGGCAGGTTGCCATTTTGCCCGAACCGGGGCCAGGTGCTGTGATGACGACCAGCGGGCGGGAAGTTTCAATATACTCATTTTTGCCGTATCCGTCATCCGAAACGATAAGCGGTACATTGCCCGGATAACCGGCAATCGGATAATGGGTATAAACCTGAACGCCCAATGCAATGAGCCGACGCTTAAAGACATCGGCCGCAGTCTGCCCCGCATACTGCGTGATAACGACCGAGCCAACATACAGACCAATCCCGCGGAATGCGTCAATCAGGCGCAGCACATCGACATCATAGGTGATGCCCAAGTCAGAGCGCACTTTATTTTTCTCAATATCGCCAGCCGAAATTGCAATCACGATTTCCGCTTGGTCTGCCATTTGTGCCAGCATCCGCACCTTGCTGTCAGGCGCAAATCCGGGCAGTACGCGCGATGCGTGAAAGTCATCGAACAGCTTGCCGCCAAACTCCAAATAGAGTTTGCCGCCAAACTGCGCGATACGCTTTTTGATATGCTCGGATTGCATGGCCAGATATTTGTCGTTATCAAATCCAATTTTGTTCATAAACTCGGCCCTTTCTGTTTTCAAACGATATCCAGTTCGATAAATTTATATACATTCTAAATTATAAAGAGTTTGCCGCCCTTTTACAACGTCTGCGCCCGAATTTTGCATGGAAAATTTAGGCCGGATATTTATGTCAAAAATCGTGATTGTGCCTGTTTTCCTGCGCTGCAATCGGGTGCAATTTTGCTCGTCCCTACTCCCTTGCCGGTCAGTCATTGCAATTTATCTGTCGATACGGTATACTAAAGTCCAGTCCATTGGGCTGACAGAGAGGAGTAAGATACCAATGACTGTAACCGCAGCTGAAATGAAAGAGATTGAGCGAAACGCCGCCGAAAACGGCTTGAGCTATGCACAGATGATGGAAAATGCCGGACGCGCTGCCGCCGATTTTATCTGCCAAAACCAGCCCGTTCTGCGCACAGCCGCCATTTTTGTCGGCAAGGGCAACAATGGTGGAGATGGGTTTGTAATTGCGCGTTATCTGCGTGAACGCGGAGTGCGTGCCGCTGTGATTTTGGTGGAGGGCGAACCCAAAAGCGAAATCGCACGCGATAACCGGAACAAATTGGATGCTTCTACCCCGGTCTGGCCCATTGCCGATTTACAGATGGACCAAATCAACTGGATTTTCGATGCCGATGCCACGGTGGATGCCATCTACGGCACCGGCTTTCACGGTGAACTGGACGACCTCGCACGCGCCGCGACCACTATGATTTGCCGTTCCTTGGGCACGGTGTTTGCCATTGACCTGCCAAGCGGTGTGAACGCCGATACCGGCGAAGCCGCGAATGGAGCGGCAATGGCCGACCACACACTTGCACTGCACGCCCAAAAGCCAGCGCACGAACTGGCGCGGGCACATTGCGGTGTAACCACGGTGCTGGATATCGGCATACCGGTATAATCTCAAAAACCGGATACCGTGTACACGGTATCCGGTTTTGTTGTCATCCTTGCAGCGCTGCACGGTAGGCCTGTGTCACGTCACGAGTGAAGCAAACCATTGTCACCACTTCGGGCAACGCATGTGTTTGCAAAAAATTACGTATCTCGTGTATTGCAATCTGTGCGGCCTGTTCTAACGGGAAGCGGTACACGCCTGTACTGATAGACGGAAATGCCACATAACGACATCCCGCCTGCTCTGCCAGCGTTAAACAGTTCCGATAACAACTGGCGAGCAGTTCTTGCTCTCCATACCCACCGCCTTGCCAAATGGGGCCGGGCGTATGAATGACAAACTTTGCTGGCAGTCGATATCCCTTTGTCATCTTAGCTTGACCGGTGCGGCAGCCGTTTAGCGTGCGGCACTCTGCCAGCAGTTCCGGCCCCGCTGCGCGGTGAATGGCGCCATCAACTCCACCGCCGCCCAAAAGACTGGTGTTGGCTGCATTGACAATGGCATCTGCGTCAATCTTGGTAATGTCTCCCTCTATAATTTGAATCCGGTTATCCATACACGACTCCTTTCCCGCGGTATCTTATGCCTTGTTTGGTTCAGTATACCGTGCTCTTTGCAGCATTGTCAATCTTGGTGTTCTTGTCAAAAAAATATTCTTATGATAAGATGAAAATAAACCGATACCTGTTTCCGACCTTGCGAAAAGGAGGTTTCTTATGCAAAAGCAAACCTATCAATGTCCAAAATGCGGTCATAAAGCCTATATTCGTGACCAGTTTCACGCCAGTGGTGGAAGTACCGCTGCACTGTTTGACATTCCCAACCGCAAATTTATGACCATCAGCTGTGCCGCATGTGGCTATACCGAACTGTTTCGCGCTGAGATTGCCCAAAACAATCCACTCTATTCGGATGACCTCAACCATTGAGCCTTTGACAATTTTGCATTGTGTGAGTATAATAAAGATTAAATCTTAGGATATCTTATTTTGCGCGTCGTTCCGATTTTTATTTTCACCCTACGACGCATCATTTTTGACCAGTTGAAAGGAGCCTTCAAAGTCCATGTCCATAGTACTGTCCTACCGTGCCCTCCGCGATACGCCTCTGTCCCCAGACGAGGCAGCGGCCATTGATATCGTGGTCGCCCGGTACCAGTCCGATTTTGAGTACCGCGACACGGCCGATGCGTTTGCCATACATCCCCACAACCCCAAAGCACCGAATGTTATTTTTTCCGGAACGGTGTGCCTGCCTGCGGACGATGCCGAGTCTGCTTCCTATTGGATGTGCTGTCTAACCGATATCCGCCGCATTTTAGAGGATGCCGACTGGCATATCTCTTTAGGTGATACGCCGCTGGAATGGGACGAGGACGACGGTTGGTTCCTGCCCCAAAACTGACCCCATATGCACAAAAGAAGCCGGATATATTCCGGCTTCTTTTTGATTGTGTATGGATTGCTGTCTTTATCCCCAAATCGCCTTAGCCTGCTCATAACATGCCAATCGTTCTGGCCAGTTGATAGGTGTCGGGGCGGTCTGCCCGTTGACCGCGATGGTTTTTCCATCCTCGCTCACCGTATATTCCGCGCCCTGTACAATGGCGCGAAGCATGTCATCCTCAATCGTCCAACCGTTAATCGCATATTGTGTCGCCAAAAACACTTCGGCTGTATTGCCCTTTTCTTTGGCATATTCATTCGGGTTTGGTTCGGGCGCGGTCTTGCCCACGCTCCATTCCCAGCACGCCGATTCCCACGGGTAATGCTCGGCAATATAGCTGGCCGTATCCTCCCCGTCGAAATCGTCTCCCATCGCCTGCAAAAAGGCCAGTTGTTCGGTGCGGTGTGTGATTTGCAGATAGCCCGCCCCGCGGTCATGGACGCTGTATCCATGTTGGGCATAATAAGCGTCATCCCCCACTTCCAACAGATGGTCGCCTTTGCCGCTCTCACTCGCCACAGTTGCAAAAAACATGGTCAAACTGGGCTTGGATGTGATATGATACTGCCGCAATAGATGATTTAGCTCAAATATTTCACTCAGCGAAGTGCTTCCGCGCCAACCAAACGCGCGCAGTTCACTTGCGGTAATCGGGTAATGTGCCTGCCAAATCAGCGAAACGGTCAACAGCACCAGCATCAACACTGCACCGCATCCCATCAGCAGTTTACGCCGTCTCTGCTGAAGGATACGTTTCTTTTGCGCCTTGGTCATGCGCGCTTTGGGTTTATTTGCAGCTGCTTTTTGGTTCGCCATCCGTTTCGCCCCCTCACAACCCTTTCAGTATACGAAGTTTTGTCGTACTTTGTCAACTCTTTGGAGGTTCTGCTATGCGCTCTGCAAAAAAAATTGCCATCCTCGGCGCGGGCGGGAAAACGACCGCGCTGACCGCGCTTGCCCAGCAACATCGCGCCGCGCGTGTTCTGCTCACCACCACCACTCATATTTTACCCGTTCATCCGCCGGTATGTGACCGTCTGTGCATCGACCCCGATGCACAAACGCTGCTGGAAGCACTGTCCCAGCCGGGTATTACCTGTGCCGGTATGAAAGCGCAGGCCGGCAAATTGTCCGCCCTGCCGCCTGACTTGCTCGCACAGGCATGTGCCTGTTGTGACTGGCTATTCTATGAAGCCGATGGTGCCAAACACCTACCGCTCAAACTGCACGCACCACATGAGCCAGTCATTTTGCCGGACACCACACACGGTATCATTGTCGCAGGGCTATCCGCCCTCGGCAAACCACTTGCACAGGCGGTACACCGCTACACCCTGCGGCCGGATTGGGCACAAACACCCATGCGGCTGGTAGATGCCGACATTGTACTGAATTGTGTGTTGGATGCTGTCCAGTGCAGCGGTTTGCCGACGACTCAATTGACCGTTTTGCTCAACCAAGCCGACACCCCCGCCCAAGTGCAAGCCGCTCAACCCATTCTCGCCGCGCTGCACGCACAAGGGATTGCAGCTTATCCTGCACAATTGGCGAAAAATTGCGATGTGCTCACAGCTATATGCCCATAATGTCAAAAAAGAGGACGCTTTATGCGTCCTCTTTTTTGACATATGCGGCATAATCTTCCGGCCGGTCTAAATCGGCAAGTGCAGCAATGCCTTCGATATCTACGCGGCACACCTGTTCGGAATATTGTCTCCAGATAGTGCGCCCGCCCTGCTCTCCTGTCAGGTCTTTTAGCTGCTCAAAAAATCGCGCCGGAAATAGGCAGGGACTGGATGGGCGTCCCTCCCGATAGGGCACCACAATCTGTCCACTGTGTGCAAACGTCTCACACAAGGTCTGAATAATATCGGCGGTCAGAAAAGGCTGGTCAGCATTCAAGTACAGAGCGCCGTTCATATCCTGTCTGATTGCGCGTGTACCGGCCGCTACCGAATGTCCCATGCCGCACGCGGCATCAGGCGACGGCACAACGGTAAATCCCATTTGCGTTCCATACTGCGCAATCTCTGGCGTATTGGTGACCAGAATCCGCTGGTCAAACCCATACGCCGCCACGCGGTCAACCGTATATGCAAACACGGGCTTGCCTTGCAGCGGCAACAGCAATTTATCGCGTCCCATGCGGCGGGACAACCCCGCCGCCAGCACAACGGCGGCAATCACTCGACCACCTCAAACAACACGTCGATTTGACCGCCGCAAATCATTCCCGACTTGCCCGCTTCCCCGTTTGCCAAATCAAACGAGTGCAGCACAGTTTGACGGTCTTGTTTGCACTGTTCTGCCAGCCGACACACTTCCAATTCGGCAAGCCCGCCGCCAACCGTCCCCAACTTGTGCCCGTTGTCCATAAAAAACATACGCGCTCCAATACCGCGCGGTGCCGAACCGCGCTTGCGCACAACGGTTGCCATGATACCAGTTTGCCCCTCAGCCAGCGCGGTCAACATGGCCTCTGACAGTCCCGCGTTTGCACTGGTACGCCGCGTTTCAATCAGTTGCGCCGCGATTGCGACGGCGATTTCTTCCGGTGTTTCGGCTCCAATCGAAAGACCAATCGGCGCATGAACGGCGGCAAGTTGTGCATCGGTCACACCCTCACTGCGCAGCAAATCAAACACCGCCTGATTCTTGCGCTTGCTGCCAATCATGCCAATATAGGTCAGGTCATGTGCAACTGCCTGCCGCAAACACACGGCATCTGCCGCATGACCACGCGTGACAATGACCACTGACAAATCGGGCATACCCTGCCAATCAAAACTTTGCAGATAATCGGAAAACGCCGCGCAAGTCACCGCATCGGCTTGCGGGAACCGCTCCGGGCTAGCAAATTCCGGTCGGTCATCGACAACCAGAACGCCATACCCAAGCAGTTTACCAAGCTGTGCCACCGGAACCGATACATGTCCACCACCGCAAATCAGCAACGCTTTTTGCTGACATAATTCTTCATACAACATGGGCGTACCGGTCTGCGGGTCGTCGAACACAAACGGCGCCTTGCTCGGAACATCGGGCAAATCTTGATTCGTCCACACCTGTCCAATCTGTGCGCCATCCAGTGCGGTCACACGCCGTACACGCTGCCCCTGCAAAATCGCCTGTGCAATCTGTTGATAACGGTTATCCATGTGCGGTTCCTCTTTCAAATCATGAGATGGTGAATTTCCTGCGGTTTGATGCCGGTCTGTGCAAACAGCGCGTGCAAAGCATCCTCAGCCGCTTGCGGCGCACTCCACGCCAAGCCACATCCCGCAGTAATTTCCCGCGGTACGGGAATCAGTCTTCCGGGCACGTCCCGCTCACGGGCCGCCTGTTCGGTCTGCATAGCGGCTGTGGTTGTCGCAAACGTGGCGACCACACACGGTTCTTTTTTTCTCAGCATGGAGCATCCTCCCCATATAACCGCCCGGACAACTCGCGTATCGCCCCAATCGCGGTATCAATCTCATCTTCGGTATTGAAGTATGAGAACGAAAAACGCACTAGCCCTTGCTCGACAGTGCCCAGCGCTTGGTGCATTAGCGGCGCACAGTGCGCCCCGGCGCGGGTACAAATTCCATAGTCTTGTGCCAGCACGTCCGCTACCTCGCCTGCGTCCTCATCGCCCAGATTCATCGCAACAACGGCGGTGCGCTCGGGTGCATGTTCGTCTCCATACAATCGCACACCGCGTACTTGTGCGATACCTATGCGGAAGCGTTGTGCGAGCTGTTCTTCGCGTGCATGGATGTTTTCGCGGCCAGTTGCAGCAATGAATTCCAAACCGGCCAACAATCCGGCAATCCCTGCTGTATTGAGTGTGCCAGCCTCCAGCGCGGTCGGATAGTCCGACGGATGATGGTGCATAAAGCTGTATACCCCACTGCCGCCCACCTTGAGCGGGCGTACCTCGATATCGGGCATGACACACAGACCGCCGGTTCCTTGCGGCCCGAACAAGCCTTTATGCCCGGTAAAGCACAGCACCGAAATATTTTGCCTTACCATGTCAATTTCCAGCACACCGGCAGACTGTGACGCATCCACGACAAAATACAAACCGTGTTCACGGCAAAATGCGCCAATCTGCCCAATCGGAAGCGCGTTTCCGGTGACATTGGATGCCTGTGTACACACTACGCCGCGTGTATTGGGACGCAGCGCACGCGCAAAATCCTCCATGTTCACGCACCCCTTTGCATCGGCGGGCAAAATCGTGAGCTGTGCGCCCTGTTCTTCCAGTCGGTATAGTGGCCGCAATACCGAATTGTGTTCCAGCGCCGTAGTGATGATATGGTCACCCGGCGCAAACAAACCAAAAATCGCCGTATTCAGCGCATCGGTTGCATTGTGCGCAAAACACACCCGTGCCGGGTCTGGCAGTCCGAACAACTGCGCCAACTGCTCCCGACACTGTAATACCGTGCGCGAAGCGGCAAGCGAAAGCGGATGTGCCCCGCGGCCGGGAGAACCCATCGTGTCAAATGCTTCACACACCGCCTGTTTGACCTGTGGCGGCTTTAAAAAAGAGGTTGCCGCCGCATCGAAATAAATCAAAACAGTTGGATTCCCCTTTCCTGTGCCAAGTGCAAAATCGCTTCCAGCACGCCGCCTGCAATATTGCGCGCCTTGTCCGAAATGGTGTGACAATTATTCTTTTCTGTCGTGCGCGGGTCAATATCAGCAATTTTGAATCCTTTGGTCACGGTATAACCCGCTCGAATCAGGCCGCGTAGTACACCGTCCAACGTTGCAATAACCGGTGTATCCCCAATCCATGCAATCACTTGTCCTTTGCGCACCATGCTGCCAATCTCGACCGCCGTGCCGTTCTCGTCAAGCGCTGTTTGAATCTGTCCGGCAACCGGCGCATGTATGACGCGCTCTTTGTCATAACCGCCAATCAATCCGGGTACGCCTGTATTGGGCAGCGCCGCACCCGTATATAAAATACGTCCCAGATTGTGCCCGCGCACGGTTTCTATCACGGCGTCTACATCCTGCCCCGCAACAAATCCGGGGCCAAGGGCAATTGTAATCAGTCCCATATCGCGCGTCGTGCCCAAATTGCGCTTTGCAAGAATGGCATCGACTACAATAAGCGGGCGCAATTCCCGTATACAGTCGCCAGATTCATCCACCAGCAGCGGTACACGCCCGTGTGCCCACACCGATTCCACTTCTTTGACCGATGCAATACGCTGCGCGGTCACACCTTCAACCGTTGCCGTGCCATCGTAAACCGCCTCAGACAAGGCCACCTGCCGGCGAATGGCTGACGGGCGTTCACATTCGGTCACCAGCACGCGAAAACCACTGTTGACCAACCGCACAATCGTTCCGGTCGCCAAGTCGCCCGCGCCGCGCACAATGATACCATTCATCATGGACGAATCACCTTTCCCGCACCCGCCATTGCTTCGGCAATGGCATACATATTGGTCACAGAACCGACTGCGAGCTGGTCGGTCAATCCATAATGATTCAAGCAAGTGCCGCAAGTCAAAATTTCGGTGCCGTTCTCAGCCAGCACTTTGAGGTCGGCAACCGTATCCGCACCAGTGCAAGACAACTTTGCGCCGCCATTGTATAACAGCACGGTCTGGGGTGCTTGGTCTAACTGGGTCAGTGCATAGACAAATCCCTTCATCAGTGCCCTACCCAGTGTGTCATCTCCACTTCCCATGCAGTCCGAGGACAACACCACAACGGTCGGCCCCGCCTGTGCCGCTGGCTGCGTCTGGCACGGTACACAGTCCAGACCCGGCAGTACATTGTTCATCGCATCTGCTGCATCATTCATCACAGCCGACAACACATCGCTGCTGACCGGCTGAATCAGGATGCGCCAACCGCCATCAATTTCACTTGCTTCTGCGCTCAATCCCATCTGGCGCGCCATTTTTTCCACATTTTGACGGGCAATATCATTATCCACCATCGTGATAACCGGTGTTCCCTGCTGCTGAATCGCATTTTTGGTGTCAATGACCGGCTGCGGACATGCCTTGCCGCGTGCATCTACAATCGTTGCCATATTGCTTTGTCTCCTTTACCCGTTTTTTATCTTTGCGCTTTGTATTATGCCTGTACGATAATCTCGGCATCCATGCGCGGTATAAACCGCCCAATTTTACCGCAGGGCAGTTCAAGTGCTTGCAGTTCGCGTACAAATTCATCGGCGGCATCTGCATCCAATGCAAACAGCAATCCGCCCGATGTCTGCGGGTCAAACAGAATTTCTTCTTGTGCAAAGGTCAGCCCTTTGAGCTTCACACGCCCATCTGCAAAATTGCGGTTGCGCTGGGCGGCAGCGGTCAAATAAAAGCCGTCGGCATATGCAGCCGCTTGCGGGATGACCGGCACATCTTTCATATAAATCCGCGCAGTTAAGTCTGGGCGGGTCATCTCGTGCAGATGACCGAGCAGACCAAATCCAGTTACATCGGTGCAAGCGTGAACCGGATAGCGGTCGGCAAGTTCGGCAGCATATTTGTTCAGTGTAGTCATGGAACGCACGGCAAGCGCTAATGCATCGTCACTCGCCGCGCCCATGCGTGCCGCCGTACATACTAAGCCCACGCCAAGCGGCTTGGTCAATACCAGTGCATCTCCCACCCGTCCGGCATTGTTGGGTCGGATTTTTTCGGGGTGGATGGTGCCGGTTACCGACAAGCCGTATTTTACTTCCTGGTCTGCAATCGAATGGCCGCCCGCCAAAGAGCCGCCCGCCTCCATCACTTTTTCACAACCGCCCTGCAAAATACGTCCCAGAATGTTCAAATCCATCGCTTCGGGAAAGCAGACAATATTAAGCGCCGTGCGCACACGTCCCCCCATTGCGTAGATATCACTCAGCGCGTTCGCCGCCGCAATCTGCCCAAACAGATAGGGGTCTTCGACCATCGGGGGGAAAAAGTCCAGCGTCTGCACCATCGCAAGGTCGTCGGTAAGCTGATACACCGCTGCATCATCGCTTGATTCGCTGCCGATAAGCAGCGCGGGGTCGGTTGGGCGCGGCAACTGCGACAATACGCGCTCTAGCACCGCTGGCCCCAATTTGGCCGTACAGCCACCGCCCCGACAAAATACAATTGGTTCCATCCGCTCACATCCCCTCAAAATATTGCGCGGCAAGCTGCGCCAACGCCTTCTTTCCTTCTGTCTCAAACGCGCGATACCGCTGGAGCAGTTCTTGTCCGTCTGCGGTCAGCACCGCGCCGCCGCCGCGTGCACCGCCTACTTTGCGCTCAATCAGTGTTTTTCCCAGCTTTTTTTCGCTGTTTCGCACAATATTCCACGCCTTGTTATAACTCATCCCCATTTCGGCCGCACTGCGGCGCAGTGAGCCAAGCCGTTCAATGCCCTCTAACAACTGCGCCATGCCCGGCCCAAACGTTTTTTCTCCATTGCACAGAATACGCAGTGTTGCATCTGCGGTAAACTTTGGATTCATGCGCCGACCCCTTTCTGTTTACGTTCTGGCACATTCGCCGTCGGTGTTGAGCAGCAACCGCAGACCATGCTCTACGGTGTCCACAAAAACTTCCATGCTCTCCTCTACCGCCTTGGGACTGCCCGGCAGATTGACAATCAGGCTATGTCCACGAATACCGCTGACTGCCCGACTGAGCATGGCGCGCTTGGTCTTTTGCAAGCTGTACGCGCGAATGGCTTCGGCAATGCCGGGGGCATCGCGCTCAATCACATCGCGTGTCGCTTCCGGCGTGACATCGCGCGGAGAAAATCCTGTACCACCCGTGGTCAAAATCAAATTGCAGCCCACTTCATCACACAGGCGCCGTAGTTCATCGGCTAACGCTTGCCGCTCGTCCGCTACAACCGTATAGCTGACCACCTCATATTCTTGGGGCAGGCACTCTCGAATCTTCGGGCCACTCAAATCGGTGCGCACACCAGTTGCGCCCTTATCGCTGGCCGTCACGATGCCCACACGATACACGATGGTCATTTCATCACCCTCGGCGATTTCACCGCCGTGCAGCACCCGTGCAAACACACCTTCCCGCGGCATGATGCAATCGCCCATGCGCTGGAAAATCTCGCAGCCGTGGTGGCACTGTTTGCCAATCTGGGTTATCTCCAACCGCACGTCGCCGCATTGCAGCCAAGTACCCACCGGAAGCCGTGCAAAGTCAAATCCTTCGACCAGCAGGTTTTCACCAAATGCACCGTCGGTCACAGCCGCGCCGCGTGCATTGAATGCTTCCACCTTGTCATAGGAAAGCAAACTGACCTGTCTATGCCAATCACCTGCATGGGCATCTCCCTCAATGCCATGCCCCACGCGAAAGGTCGCTCGATGTACATTCTCTTTCTGTGTGCCGCGCGCCGGACTGGTGCAAACGGCGATAACCTTTCCCATATTACCCTCCTATTCCATTCATCGTGCGGTCATCTGTCTGTTGGCCGCTAAAATTATGTCCAAGTGGTTTATTCAAAATCGCCTGTTGCAGCGCCTCAACCAAGCCGGGTTTTCCCGCTCGCAGATATGGTTTTAAATCCAGTCCATCTGGATGGGCGAGGCACAGCCGTAAAATACCGTCGGCCGTCAGCCGTACCCGATTGCACGAGGTACAAAAACGGTCGTGTACCGCGCCAATCAGCCCGAATACACCGCCGTCCGACCAGCCATAACACACCGCTGGGCCATTGCCCAACGTCTGACCGCGAAATGGCGTGAATCCGGGCATCGCCTGTTGCACCATGTCGCGCACTTCGGCGTTGGATAGTCCGCGCTGCTCAGCACCCAAGCCCACCGGCATGAGTTCGATAAACCGCACCGGTACCCCGTTCTGTTTGCCAAAGCGCACCAAATCTACCACTTCATCATCGTTCCAGCCGCGCACAGGCACGACATTGAGTTTGACGTGCATCCCGACTTGCTGCGCTGCGCGCAGTCCGGCAAGTGCGTCATCTAATTTACCGCACCGGGTCATTTTTGCATACCGTTCGGGCTTGAGTGTATCCAAACTCACATTGACCCGCAAAATACCGGCATCAAACAGCGCTTTCGCCTGTTGCGGGAGCAAAATTCCGTTGGTGGTCAGTGTGACCTCCTCAATTCCCGGCACATCATACAACATGCGCACCAGTTGCGGCAAATTTTTGCGGCACAGCGGTTCGCCGCCGGTCAGTTTGACCCGCGACACGCCGCACACCGCCAACGCTTGCACGGCCTGCACGATTTCCTCAAAGCGTAAAATCGCCTCATGCGGCAAAAAGGGTACACCTTCTTGCGGCATACAGTATTGACATCTCAAATTACAGCGGTCGGTCACCGACACGCGGACATATGTGATGGCACGTCCCCATTGGTCGCGCATCCTCCCGCCTCCCTTGCAGTTTATTTGTTTATTTTCCGAATCCACAGTTCGGATAGGTGCATACCGGACAATTCAGGCACAAACCGCCCTCACCCAATGCAGCCAAATCCTGTGCCGTCACCGGGTCACACGCGGCCAAGCGCGGCAAAACAAGGTCAAAAATGGTGCGTTTTGTATACATCACGCAGCCGGGCAGACCACAAACCGGCACGCGATTTTCCCCATAGTAAGATAACAGGAACATTGCGCCGGGCAGCACTGGTGCGCCATAACTTATGATATCCGCGCCGGTGTTTTTGATACCCAGCGGGGTTTTATCGTCGGGGTCAACACTCATGCCGCCGGTGCAAACGACCATTTCTGCGCCCTGTGCAATAAAGTCTAAAATCGCCTGTGTCAGTCGTGCCGGGTCGTCGCCCACCTGCCGGACAGCTACGGTTTCTATCCCAAACTCTGCCAGCTTATCGCGTACCACGGGGGAAAACTTATCGTCAATACGTCCACTCTCGACTTCGCTTCCCGTGACTGCAATAGCGGCACGATGCAGGCGGTACGGCATCAGCCGGAACAATGGTGCTTGCCCTGCGGCGGCTTCGGCCTTTTGCAGCGTTTCTTCGGCGATGACAAGCGGAATCACGCGCGTTCCTAGAATCTTATCACCTTTTTTGACCGGTGTATTGCCATGCCGTGACGCAATCATAACCTGTCCAGCCGAATTGACCGCTTTGAGCCGCACAGAATCCACTTTCAGCAGCCCATCACAATCGGCAGAAAGTTCAATCTTGCCCTCCTTTACCGCGCTGCGGACAAAATGTTCGGTGCCGCACAGGTTGGCCATCCGCTCGGCCGCCTCATTTTCATGTAGCATACCGGGCTGTTTTTCCCATACATACAGGTTTTCTTTGCCCATCGAAAGCAGTATCGGAATGTCCGCTTCGGTCACGATATGTCCCTTGCGAAAACGGGCATCTTTGTATTTTCCGGGGATAATCTGGGTCAGGTCATGGCATAGGGCATGCCCGACCGCATCTTGGGTTCGGATTGTTTTCATGTGCTCTGCCCCTCTCACTCTCGTTTTCTTCATTTTATCATTCGGCAAAATGAAAAGCAACCGTTATTTGTCCGACCGAATAACGGCTGCATATGCAAAAGAGCCGCCCCGGTTGGGGCGGCTCTTGATTTGCAAAAATAATTCTTTATGATTCTTTCTTGTCCGATTGCTCGGGCTTGTCTTCCGCATCTTTCTGTTGTGCGGCCTGCGCTGCTCTCTCCTCTAACTTGGCAATCCGCCCCAGCATTTCCTTTGCCGCTGCAAAGCCGCCTTCGGCTGCCTTGCCCATCCATGCTTTGGCTTCCACCAGATTGCGTCCTACGCCATCACCGTTCCAGTAAAGGGCACCGACATGATACTGGGCAGGCACATGACCAGCTTCCGCCGACTTGAGCGCCCATTCAAATTCCTTCACGCGGTCTTTGGGCACACCTTTTCCCTCTCGGTAAAGCTGAGACAGATGGAAGCCCGCAGGTGCAAAACCAAGCTGTGCCGCCTGTTCATACAATTCGGCCGCCTTTGCCGCATCGACCGGCATATCGACACCGTTGAGGTACATATACGCCAGATTCATCATGGATTCGGGGTTTTTGAGTTCTACGCCGCGCTCAAACCACTGTTTTGCCTTCTCATTATCGCGCTCGACGTGCTCTCCCTTGGCGTAACACAGCCCCAGCACACCAGCCGCCGGGCCATTGCCCGAATTGGCTGCCACTTGCAGCATACGCAATGCGGTTTTTTCATCCTGCTCCACGCCGTCTCCATTGAGCAGCCGCAGGCCGCTGTACAGCAGTCCCGCCGGAGTTGCCCCACGGATGGTATCGCGGCGCGATTGCAGCGTATTGAGCAGGCCTGCTGCGCGCTTGTCGCCCGCTTCCTGCGACTTTTTCGCCCAATCACAGGCATCTTCCAACAAAACCAGTACCTTTTCCGGTTCACGCATTCCTTGGGTGCGCTTCCAGCACAAAAGCGCCATTTCGCGCATGGCATTGGCGTTGCCACCCTCTGCCAACGGTTTGAGCAGCGATTCCGACTTATCAAGGTCGGCCAACGAAGCATCAGCATCCCGGTATGCCATGCCCAAATACATCGCGCCGCTGTCCTCGCCTTGGTCGTAAGCCTTCTGATACCACTCCATCGCGGTCGTCATATCCTTGTCAAGTGCCTTGCCCTCTTCATAGGCAACACCCAACAAAATCATAGCACGGGCGTTGCCCGCTTCGGCAGCCTTGCGATAATACTCGACCGCCTTAGCCATATTTTTTTCGGTACACATGCCGGTTTCGTTCGCCATGCCCAAAAACAGCATCGCACGCGGGCTGCCCTGCTCGGCGGCCTTGGTGTACCATTCGAGCGCCTTTTCCGGATTGACCTCTAAGCCGCCCTCGCCTTTTTCATAATACTGACCCAAAGCAGCCGTCGCTTCTGCGATGCCCTCTTCGGCGCACTGTTCATACAGCTCCATCGCCTTTTGATGGTCGCCGGCTTTTGCCGCCTCGACTGCTTCTACAAAGCGGTCTCCGCCACCACCTTGCAGGCGGATGAGGTCGGGCAGCATCTTGCGTGCTTTTTCAAAGCCTTGGTCGGCTGCTTTTTCCAGCCAGTTGCGCGCGCGGGTCAACATTTCAGACTGCATTTCGGGGTTGAGGTCGCGGGCACGCTCGATATACCACAAGCCCAAATCATACTGTGCCTGTGCATATCCCTGTTCCGCTGCCTTGGTGTACCAATGTACTGCGGCAACCGGGTCTTGCTCGCACCCAAACCCACGACGGTACGCCGATGCCAACAGCGCCTGTGCGCGGGGGTTGCCCTGCTCAGCCGACTTAACATACCACTGGAATGCTTCTTCCGGGCGCGGGTCAAACGCGCCGTCGCCGCCGTTCTCACACAGTACACCTGCCGAACACTGTGCGCGCATATGTCCTTGCTCGGCGGCCTTGGTGTACCAGCGCAGCGCCTTCGTGAAGTCCTGCCGCACGCCCTCGCCGTTTTCATAGCACAAACCGAGGTTAAACGCTGCTGCCGCCGAACCCGAACCAGCCGACTGCCGGAACAAAAAGGCCGCGTTTTGGAAGTCACCCTTTTTGTAGGCCTCTACGCCCTGGCGCATCCATTCATCGCGTTCGCTCTCCTGCAAATTGTCCAATAGCTGCTGGGCTTTTTCATGTCCTTGCGCCGCAGCCGCCTTGGCCAGCGGGATGGCTTTGTCAAAGTTGCGTTCGACCAAATCACCCTTGCTGTAAAGCAGCGCAAGATTAAACTGCGCCGATGCGTCTCCGAGGTCAGCGGCCTGTTGCAGCCATTCGGCTGCCTTTTCGCCGTTCGGCTCCAATCCCAGCCCCTTGGCGTACAGCGTGCCGATAAACAGCATAGCGCGCGGATAGCCCAATTTTGCCGCTGCAACGGCACAGTCAAAACTGCGCTGTAACGAGCGCTCCACGCCTCTGCCGGTAAAAAACAGTTGACCGAACTCAAAAATTGCAGCGGGCAGTCCACCCTTCGCCGCATCCCCCAACGCCTGAAGCGCGGTGCTGTAATCGCCGCGGTCACGCGCTGCAATACCGGTTTCGTACAGCGCTTTGGCCTGTTCTTCGGGGATTTTCAAGGTAGGCTGCTGCACCTGCTCAGGCTCGCTGGGTGCTTCCTCCACCTTTTCAAACATCGCATGAATTTCGGCTATCTTGTTTTCAGCCTGTTCATGTCCTAATTCCTTTGCCTGCTCTAACAAATCCAGAGCTTTGTCATATTCCTGCGTCTCGACCAAATCAAGCGCGTCCTCATAGAACGCCTTGGCCTGTTTTGCGCGTTTTTTCTGTTTTCTCTCTTCTGAATTTCCAAAGGGCCATATCATCTTTTCGTTCCTCCTCACAGCGGCTCGCACAGCCGCTGGTTGTCTGTGTATCATTTTACCACAAGGCCGCCTATTCCACAAGAAAGCCGTTCTTCTTTTTTCTCCTTTGCAATTTCGTAAATCAAATCCTGCATTTTATTTCGACTACTCTCTTGTATTTGACAAATTTTTGACAGGCACCATTTTTTCGCTTTCATCTATTCGCATTTTACCTAAATTTTGGACAAATGATTTGGTGGTTTCAAAATTTGTTTTACTTGCAAGTTCCCCAACATTCATGTATATTATTGTTAATGAAACGCGGTACGAAAAATATTTTTTTGTGCAAAACAAAGATTGTGAGGGATTGTCTATGAACAACTCAACACCACATGATTCCTCGGCGGTTTTCCGTTATGAGGGGATTCCCGCCGCAAATCAGTTGGTGCCGCTCGGATTGCAGCACGTTGTCGCCGCTATCGTCGGCATTGTCACGCCGTCTATTCTGGTCGCCAACACCTGCGGCATTGAAGGTGCCGACCGCACACTGCTGATTCAGGTTTCTCTGTTGGTTACTGCGCTGGCGACGCTGCTTCAACTATTTCCTATCTTCGGCAGAATCGGTTCGCGATTGCCGGTTATCATGGGCATTAGTTTCGCGTATGTCCCCACGCTGCTCGCCATCGGCGGACAGTTCGACCTTCCAACCATTTTGGGCGCTGAAATCATCGGCGGTATCGTTGCCATTCTGTTCGGCATCTTCGTCAAACAGATTCGTGTGCTGTTCCCGCCACTCGTAACAGGTACTGTTATTTTTACCATCGGCCTGTCGCTCTATCCCACCGCTATCAAATATATGGCAGGCGGCGCGGGCGCAGAGGGCTTCGGTTCTCCTGAAAACTGGCTGGTCGCTATCATCACGCTGCTGGTTGTTACCGCGCTCAGCCATTTCTGCAAAGGCGTTTTGAAATTGGGTGCGATTCTGTTCGGCATGATTGTTGGTTATATCGTAGCGTATGCCATGGGCATGGTTTCGTTTGCCGAAGTTGGCGCAGCTGGCTGGTTCAATCTGCCTACCCCTCTGCACTTTGGTTTAAAGTTTGAAATCAGCGCGTGCATTTCGCTGGCTATCGTTTACATCGTCAACGCTGTACAAACCATCGGTGACCTGAGCTCCACCACAATGGGCGGTATGGACCGTATGCCCACAGACAAGGAACTGTCTGGCGGTATCATCGGACAAGGTGTTATGAGTGTCCTTGGCGCACTGTTCGGCGGTCTGCCCACCGCATCATACAGCCAAAACGTTGGTATTGTCACAATGAATCGTGTTATCAACCGTGCTGTTTTTACATTCGCTGCTATCATGCTTGCGATTGCAGGCTTTGTTCCCAAGATTTCCTCGGTTCTGACCACCATTCCTCAGTGTGTTATCGGCGGCGCAACCATTTCGGTTTTCGCCACCATCACAATGACTGGTGTGCGCATGATTACCTCTGGTGGTTTCTCCATGCGTTCCAGTGCAGTTGTCGGTCTGGCCGTTGCCATCGGCATCGGTATCACACAGGTTCAAGGTTCTCTCGGCGGCTTCCCGACTTGGGTTACGACGGTATTCGGCAGTTCGCCGGTCGTATTGGCAACCATCGTTGCAATTATTTTGAATCTGACACTTCCCAAGGAAGAGAAAAAACAGGACAAGTAATTGCCCATCGGTTCAAGATTTACACAAAACGTCAAACGTCCTGCTACTCAGCAGGACGTTTTCTTTTCCCTCTTTCATTCTTTTCTTATGCAATAACAAAGCCGTTCCGATTGGGAACGGCTTTGTATTTTTTCTCTTATTTGGGAGTATACGGTGTTTCGGGAAGCGGCAGCGTTGTGCGGAACTTGCCATCCAGCTTATAATACGCACCTTGTACGGCTGGTGCTGTCGGAATTGAGGTTATTTCACCAATACCGACCGCACCGCAAGCCAAGTCAGGCTTGTTCTTTTCGACCAAAATCGCCTGTACATCGGGTGTCTTATTGGCACGGAACAGCCCCAACTGACCCAACTTTAAGGTCGGTCGTCCGTGGTCAATCGGGAAGCGCTCGGTCAGTGCGTAGCCCAAGCTCATCACGACACCGCCTTCAATCTGTCCTTCACAGGCGTTCGGGTTAATCGCACGCCCGACATCATGTGCGGCAACCACCTTTTCAATCGTTCCATCTTCGTTGAGCAAGACCACCTGTGTTGCGTATCCATAAGCGACATGGGAAACCGGGTTGGGCTTGTCCGCACCCATCGGGTCGGTCTTTGCCAGATATTCACCCAAGAATTCCTGTCCTTCAAGGTCGTCCAGCGTACCTGTACCGCGTGCCTCAACCAGCTTGACGCAAGCGCGGCGGCACGCTTCGCCGGTTACCAGCGTCTGACGAGAGCCAGAGGTGTCGCCCGAATTGGGCGCGGTGATGGTCTGTGCCGCAACGTATACCATACGGTCAGCCGGTTCTCCGGTCACTTCACAGGCAATCTGGGTCAGCACGGTACCCAATCCCTGACCGATACACGAAGCACCTGCACGAATATGAATCTTGCCCTGTTCTACGGTCAAGCGGCAGCGTCCCCAGTCAGCCAAGCCCACGCCTACACCGGCGTTTTTCATCGCACAAGCAATGCCTGCACGAGGATGGTTTTCAAATACATCCTTGACTGCTTCCAGTGTTTCGACCAGCGCCGTGCCCTCAAAGGCAATCTGTCCATTGGGCAGCACCTGACCGGGACGGATGGCATTGCGGTAACGAATCTCCCACGGCGAAATACCAACCTGTTCGGCCAGCAGATTCAAATTACATTCGGTAGCAAAGCAGGTCTGTGTGACACCGAAGCCACGGAATGCACCGGCGGGCGGATTGTTGGTGTAAACTGCCACGCCGTCAATATCAATGTTCTGATAATTATACGGCCCGGCCGCATGGGTGCAGGCGCGCTGCAATACCGGCCCGCCCAGAGACGCATATGCACCGGTATCGGCTACGACGCGCACGCGCGTGCCGACCAAAATACCATTCTCATCACATGCCGTGGTGCAGTCAATGGACATTGGATGGCGCTTGGGGTGAATCAGAATGGATTCTGCGCGGGTCAACTTGACCTTAACCGGCCGTCCGGTCAGGTAAGCGAGCAGCGCGGCATGATGCTGTACCGACATATCTTCCTTGCCGCCAAAGCCGCCGCCGACCAACGCATTGATAACATGCACATGTTCTGCGGGCAGTCCCAACATCATCGCACATTCATGTTGTGTGGTATAAACGCCTTGGTCAGATGACCAGATGGTAACCATGTTTTCATCTTTGTTAAAGTCTGCAATCGCACATTCGGGTTCCATAAATGCGTGCTCGGTGAACGGGGTCTCATAGTGACGTGTAACCACATATTTTGCATTTGCAATCGCGTTATCCGGGTCGCCGCGTTTGAGCTTTTCATGCGCCAGGATATTGCCGCCGCGATGTACCAGCGGTGCATCTTCCTTCATGCCCTCATGCGGGTCGAAAACCGCTTCTTTGACATCGTATTCAATTTTAACCAGCTTCTTGGCTTGCTCTACCGCTTCCATCGTTTCACCGCAAACCAATACGATGGCATCACCGAGATAATGGGTATAGCCCAAAATCGGAATCAGGGTATCCCAGTCGTGTTTGACATGGCCGACCTTATTTTCGCCCGGAATATCAGCAGCCGTTGCAATGCGCACAATGCCCGGCACCTTTTCGGCTTCGCTGGTGTCGATGGCGCGCACAACAGCACGCGGATACTGTGCGCGTACAGCCGAACCATACAGCATACCCGGCAGTTCCATATCATCGGCATACACGCCGGTGCCCAGCACCTTTTCGCGCACGTCGATACGGTGTACCACCTGTCCACCGATACCGGTAATGGGCGGAATTTCAGGAATCTTGCCGCCCGAACGCTTGATTTCAGCCGCCAATTCGACTGCGTCGATAATCTTCTTGTATCCGGTGCAGCGGCAATAGTTATTGCGCAGTGCAAACGCAATTTCGTCGCGAGTCGGGTTTAAATTCTGGTCTAACAACGCCTTGGCACAGATGACCATGCCGGGAATACAGAAGCCGCACTGGACTGCGCCAGCCTGTCCAAACGCATAGACATACAGTTCTTTTTCCTCATCAGTCAAGCCCTCCACCGTCTGAACGGTCTTACCATTCAGGCGCGACAGCTTTTGCACACAGCATTTGGTCGGCTTACCGTCAATCAGCACAGTACAGGTACCGCAGGCACCTTCCGAACAGCCGTCCTTTACCGACTTGCATCCCAATTCATTGCGCAGTACATCCATCAAGCGCTTGTCCTGCTCCGATGTGTAGGGCGCACCGTTAATCGTCAGTGTATACATCGCTTTTCACCTCATTTTGTCACGGACAATATACTGTCCGCATCCGGTTTGTGCCAACTGGCCATTTTTTACCGCATGAATCCCGCGTAAGAATACATCGCGCACCGAACCTGCTGTGCGGAATCCCTCAAACGGCGTATAATCGCAGTTTTGGCGCTGATGCTGCGCCGAAATCGTGCTGTCTGCCTTGGGGTCATAGATAACAATATCCGCATCCTTGCCGATGTCCAGGCTGCCCTTGCGCGCCCAGACGCCGAACATTTTAGCCGGATTTTCGGCCAGCATCCGGCACAAATCGCTTGCCGAAATGCGTCCCGAAGCCACCGCCGCCGTATACATAACGGTTGGGCGGTGTTCAATGCCCGGCATACCGTTCGGAATTTTGGTAAAATCGTCCCGTCCCATTTCCTTCTGTCCCTTGAAATTAAAAGAACAGTGGTCGGTAGACAAGATATCAATTTCCCCGTTTTCCAGCGCCTGCCACAGGGCATCTTGGTCGGCTTGCGGGCGCAGCGGCGGCGAGCACACATATTTTGCCGCCTCAAAATCGGGCTTATTGTAAACTTCCTCTGTCAAAGTGAAATACTGCGGACAGCTTTCCACCAGTACGGTCTGCCCCCGCTCGCGGGCGGTGCGGATTTCACGCAATCCATCTGCCGTGGACAAATGCACAATCCATGCCGGTGCATCTGCCAAAGCCGCAATACGCAGGAAACGGGAAACCGCTTCGCCCTCAACCAGAGAAGGCCGGGTGCGGGGATGCCATTCGGGGCCGGTGTGTCCCTGTGCAACCGCTTTTTCCCGCAGTCGGTCGAGCACCGGGCCATTCTCACAGTGTACGCCCAGAATACCGCCAATCTCGCGCATCTCGCACAAAAGGTCATACATTTCACGGTCATCGACCATGAGCGCATCATACGCATAGTAGGCCTTGAACGAAGTCACACCTGCTGCCGCCATGTCGTGCAGTTCGCGGCGCGTGGCTTCATTCCAATCGGTGACCGCCATATGAAAGCCATAATCACAGGCGCACTTGCCGTCGGCACGCTCATGCCACACGCGCAGCGCATCGGCCAGCGTGCCGCCCTTGTCCTGTGTGGCAAAGTCAATCAACATGGTTGTGCCGCCCAGCAAGGCCGCCTCGGAACCGGTCTGAAAATCGTCCGCGGTCACCGTTCCCGAAACCGGCATATCTAAATGGGTATGCCCGTCGATAAAGCCCGGAAACACCAGACAGCCCGCCGCGTCTACGACTTGGTCACCGGTCAGGCCGGTTTCCATCGCGCGAATGACACCATCTTCAATCAACAAATCGGCTTTGCGCGTGCCCGCACTTGTAACCAGCGTGCCGTTTTGAATGCAAGTTGTCATCAGAAAAACGCCTCCTCAGCCAAGTACTGCGTCGATTGCCTTGCGCAGTTCTTCAGGCAGGTTCGCAAAATCGGTACCGACTTCGCCATGCCAGCGATATTTTTCACGACCCAAGAAACCGTCGTTGGTCGAGTTTACGAAATCTTCTTCGCAAGAGAACAGGGTAAACTTGTCGCGGTATGGAATGATGCCGAACGGGCACAGACAAGCACAGTTTCCGCACTCATTGCAGTATGCGTCAATGTGAATGGCCATCTTCAGCTCAGGAATGGGATAATTTGCACGGTTCGGGCACACATCCACACAGTTTTTGCACTTAAAGCAAGCGGGCGGGAAGTCATCGGGATGTGCCGGACGCGGGCGGTCAGCCTTTTTGTGGTAATAGTCATCGCCCGGAATGGAGTCACACAGCGCCGCCAAGCGCTTGACATCTACCTTTGTCGGAATGGTTTCCGGCATTGCCTTGGCGAGCTTGGTCAGGTTCTTATATCCACCTGCCTTGAGCAGCAGGGTCGCAACCGTTACCGGTGCAATGCCACAAGCCAATACTTCGGTTACATTGTGCAGGTCAATACCACCGGAGAACGAAATGGGCAGTTCCCCATCAAACGCTTCACTCAGAATACGCGCTACGCCAATCGCCAACGGGAACAGCGGCTTGCCCGACATATACATAGCATCGCCCGCCAGTTCCCCGCGCTTAATCTGTACCGGGAATGTGTTGGTCAGCTTGACACCGAAAATCCGACCGTGTGCGGCGGCAGTCTCACGCAGGCGGCGCAGCATTGCAAGCGCGTCATCCAGCTTCAAATCGTGGTCAAAGTGTGTGGTATCAAACGCAATATAGCCATATCCCAATTCATCCAGCAGCGATTTCACGCCTTCATAGCCGATAAGGGTCGGATTGCACTTGATGTAGGTGTGGAAGCCCTTTTCGGTCAGCAGATAGGTTGCAATGCGCTCAATTTCATCGGCTGGGCAACCGTGCATGGTCGAAAGGGTAATGACCTTTGCAATGCACGGGTCAATGCTGCGCACGAAGTCAGCATCGACGTGTTCAAATAGGTCAAGATGGGCAAGTGTCCAGTCGATTGCTTCTTTCCAAGCCTCGATTTGGGAAGCGTCGTGCATGGCGTTCAGGAAACCGTCCACGGTCGGGCTTTGGATGCCTTCCAAGTTGTATCCGACACTGGCATGGAACTGAAAATCTGCATCCAAGCCGAACTCTTTGGCGAGCAGGTGCATGACGATATAAGCGCGGATGTATTCATCCCGCGCACCCGCGATGGTCAGTTCGGTGCTCCACTCGATGTTATACGCCTCGTCACCCGTCCAGATACAGGGCTTTTGAATCCCAAGCTGTTCACCGTACAAAATCTGCACGGTTTTCAGTTCAAACACGCGCGCACCCGCGCCGAATCCGGCAATCAGGTTTTGCGCCAGTTGGGTGTGCGGGCCAGCCGCCGGCCCAATGGGGCAGGACAGCGGACGCTCGGCCACCGTCATCTTGGCATTGACCGGTACATCAGCCACCGGAACCGCATACAGTTCCTTTTTCTCGCGGTATTCGCGCAGCGAATGGGTCAACAGTTCGGCAAACGGAATCGCTCTCATGATATCGCTCATTGTTGGGTTCTCCTTCCCGCTTCTCAAAATTGCAGTCTTTTCTCTTTACAAAGCACCCAGCGCACGCCACAGGGCATCGGCCTGTTCGCGGCACTCGTGCTGTATTTTCTCCTCGTCAATGCCCACCAGCTCGCGGTCGTGCATACAAACGCGTCCGCCGCAGATGGTCGTTGTGATGTTTCGGCCATTCATACCGAAAGTGATATGTCCATTGATATTGTCACCGGTCAGTTGAGTCATGGGGCGGTAATCGGACACAATCAGGTCGGCGCGTGCGCCCGGTCGAATGACGCCGCAAGTATCACCAAAGTGACGGTTAGCAAGCGCAGCATTGTTTTGGAATGCCATGTCCATGACCTCGCCAAAACCGACGGACGGGTGCTGATTCATGTGCTTAACCAGCACATTGGCGGTCTTGACCGATTCCAAAATATCCGAAGTAAATCCATCGGTGCCCAGTCCTACGGTCACACCGGCATCTATCAGTTTAAGGATGTCGGTCACGCCGACCGCGTTGCCCATATTGGACTGCGGGTTATGCACCACAGCCGTTCCGGTCTGCGCCAATGTCTGCCGGTCGGTGTCGGTCAGATAAACACAGTGTCCACAAATGGTCTGTTCTCCCAAAATGCCATGTCGGTTCAAACGCTCAACTACGGTTTCATGGTAAGTTGCGCTGCAATGGTCGCGGTCATACGCGCCTTCGCATACATGGATGTGGAAACCGGCATTGGTATGTGCGCGTGCAAACTCCATGGTCTGCTCGGAAATGGTAAACGAAGCGTGCATACCACACATAGCGGCCAGCAATCCGCTTTTATCGGTCTTGCAATAGTTCTCAAACCGCTCGTTCTCCAGCACGCTTTGACGGGCTTTTTCCGCGCCGTCGCGGTCGGAAATCTCATAGCACAGGCAAGCGCGAATGCCCAGCGTTGTCGCGGCCTCGGCAATCTCGTCCAAGCTGCCATCGATTTCACCGAAGGAAGCATGATGGTCAAATACCGTGGTCACACCCGAACGAATACTTTCGATAAGCGTCATATAGGCCGACATGCGGGTCATGGGGCGCAGCAAATGGCGGTCAATGTTCCACCAAGTCCCTTCAAGTACACCGGGGAAATCGCTTGGGCAGTTGCCCGGAATGGACAACCCACGCGCAAACGCCGAATAAATGTGATGATGGGCGTTGATAAATCCGGGCAAGATGATACCGCCTTTGGCGTCAATGCGCTCGGCATCCGGATGTGCCTCGCACAGTGCCGCCGCCGAGCCAACTTCCAAAATCACACCGTCTTCAAACAGGACTGCCCCCTGCTCTATCATGGGCTGGGCGGCATCCCGCGTCAAAACTGTACCGTTTGTCAATAATTTTTTCATACTACTCTCTCACTTTCTCTGTTTCTTACAAATTACCTTCCTTTTTCTTGTCGCTTTCTACCCAAACAAAAAAGGACGCAAACCCTTCCGGGCTCGCGTCCAGTGTTATCAGCCGTTCCGAATTTCTCGAATGACCATCTGTGTGCAATAATCGAAATAGCCGTCAATATCGAACGCGGCCGGGTCAATCAGGTACTGAAACGACGCGCCTTCCATCATAGAAGTCATAACCGCCGCCAACATTGCCGCCCGCTCGTCTGGGACTCCAAATTCTCTTAGCATATCCGCAATCTTACCGCGCCAGACGCGGAAAGACTCCACAAACGCAGCTTTTATCGCATCATCGACTCTGGCTTGCACCCAAAAATCAATTTCTGCAAAATCATATCGCTGTTCGTGGACAATAAATTCTCGTTTTTGTCCCCAAAAAACACCAATTCGCTCGGCCATATCGCTGCCGCAGTTGCTTAAAAGCGCTTGTTGAAGCTCTGCGCAGCGGTCAAACACCTTTTTTTGTACGGCGAGCATTAACTCGTGTTTGGACTTATAATAATAATGGATATTTGACTGGAACATGCCGGCGCGTTCGGCAATCAATGCCATTCGCGTGCCGCTGATGGTCTTTTCATACACCACATCAAATGCCGCATCTAAAATTCGGTCTTCGGTATTCTCCTCTCGTATGTCTTTTTCTTCTGCCATGAATTTTATTCTCTCCCCAAAATACTTTTGGTCAATTAGTCAAATTTCTGTTTTCTTCAGTATACCTTTTTGTTAGGTTTCTGTCAAGCACAGTACGGTAAATTTTCAAACCGGTTTTACCTGCCATTCTCATGCCTTTGCGCGAACTTTTTAATACTTCTTGTAAACAGCATCAAAAATACCCGAAAAAGTCGTTCATAAGATTAGCTTTCTGATAAAATACATGTTAAAATGTACTTATCAAAACTTCGCCTGAGCATATTATTTCTCAGACAGAGCCGCCAGACATCTCATGGCTGTCCTGTAAGAAAGGTGGTGAGGACAATGCTCGAACAGTCCAGCACGCCCCCTGCACATCTGCACATCATTTCCAAACGCGCGAGATTGCAAATTCCGGTTTCCGAAATCCATTTTGTCGAGGTGTTCGACTGGAAATGTATCATACATTGCAATGCGGGCATCCAATATGAAAGCAATATGCCGCTGAAAAGCATCCAGACCCAACTGCCTTCTGAACAATTCATTCGTTGCAACCGAAGCTTTCTGGTCAATCTCGACCATGTGTCCTCGGTGGAAAAAGAAGCCCTGATTACCGACGGCGGTGCCTCAGTGCCCATTTCTATCCGCAATCGCCCCGAAGTGCGCCGCATCTGCACCGCTTACTTCTGGCACAAAAACAGCCTACCACAATAAAATTTCACTTTTTGAACAGGCTGTTTTGTATGCGTCTTACCGTATCCGTGCCGCTTCTTGTCATAGTAAAAAAGACAGCCGATGGGCTGTCTTTTTTTGTAAAAGCAAATTTAAATTACAGGTTCTCGGCAAAGAACTTCTGGAGTGCCTCGCAAGCAGCTACTTCATCCTCACCTTCAACGGTGATGTGCAGTGCATCGCCCTGCTTTACACCCATGCCCATCAGGCTCATCAGGCGCGTTGCGTCAACCGACTTGCCAGCCTTCTGAATCATAACTTTGCTCGAAAATCCCTTTACCACCTTTACCAGTTGGCCTGCCGGACGTGCATGGATGCCCAGTGCATCCTGAATGGTGTAATCAAACTCTTTCATAACCTAATTGCCTCTCTTTCGTTTTCTGTCCCATCATGGGAGATAGTTTTATTTTAATGCGCAATTGTGTCCGCGTCAATCCTATCTGTGTTATTTTTCCAAAGTTTTCTGATGAAATTTTATAAAATAAAATTTACAGTTTTTCTATTTTCTTAGATACTACAAATGCTATAATAAAGTTACCGCAATATACCCATATTCGTTCGGAAATTTTCGCAAAGGAGCTGAATCACCCTGAACGCCTCCACCCCACTTGTCAGCATCATTATTCCTGTGTACAATGCCGCGCCCGACCTTGCCACTTGTATCGAAAGTGTTCGGCGGCAACGCTATCAAAATATTGAAGTTTTTTTGGTCAACGACGGCAGCAGCGATGCCAGCTTGCACATCTGCCGCATGTACGCCCAGCGCGACCCCCGATTTTGCGTCATCGACAAACAAAACAGCGGTGTATCTGCTACGCGCAATCTCGCCATTGAACGCACCCACGGAACCTATCTGCAATTTGTAGACAGCGATGACTGGTTGGATGCGAATGCGACGCGATTGTTGGTCGAGCGCGCCGAGGAAACACAGGCCGATTTGGTCATCTCCCATTTTTGCCGCGTGGTTGATGATAAAATATCGGTTTATGGGTTTCTGAACACCACACGGGTGATGGACCAACGGCTATTCGCGCGCCATCTGCTCGACGAACCTGCCAGCTTTTACTATGGCGTGATGTGGAACAAGTTATACCGCCGTTCGCTGATTCTGGAACATGACATTCGCTGCGATGAATCGCTGCAATGGAGCGAAGATTTTCAGTTTAACCTGGAATATATCCGTTATGCACAGACTTTCTGTGCGCTGCAAACCCCAATTTACTACTACCGCAAGCGCAGCAAGAGTTTGACCGGTGCGTTGACCATCGGGCGCACCTTTACCACCAAGCGCAATCTATTTGAATATTACCGCGACTTATACACCAATCTGGGCCTTTATGAACAGTTCCGCCCCCAGATTTACCGCTATTTAATTGCTTCTGCCAAAGACAGCTAATCTTGACACAACAAAAAAGGACGCTTAAAGCGTCCTTTTTTTGTTCCCTCAGGAAAGTGGAATATCTTCATAAATATAATCATTGAGCTGCTGTGCCGCTTTTTCTACGTCAAACACAATATACTGGCCAGATGAGCCACCATACTGCCACTGTCCATCCACAGGGATACGACTGTGACTGATTTCGGGCATACCGTGCCGCAGCATACCGGCAGCCAATCCGGTTATCTCCAATAAAGATAAATCCGACGTGACATATTTCAGCATCTTTGGTGCCAGCTGCACCAGTTCAGGAATAGACAAACTGCGCACGCGGTCAAACATTGCTCCGAGTACAATCGCCTGACGCTCTACGCGCCCCCAGTCGTCGCCCGTGCCGCCCTTGCGAATACGGCCGTAACTCATGGCCTGAATCCCGTTGAGCATTTGCAGTCCGGGTTGTTCGACCGGACATTCCGGCGCACCTGCTGCGCGGCAATATTCCCCGATAAACTTGTTTAGTTCCTTTATCTCATTTTCCTTAACGTCAATCTGTACGCCGCCAATGGCGCCGATAAGATTTGCCATCTGGGAAAAATCGACCTGCACAAAGTGCTCAATGTTCAAATCAAAGTTTTCGTTGATGGTATGAATGGCCAGCGCTGGCCCACCATAGCTATAAGAATGATTGAGTTTCCCCTCGCCGTGACCATCAATCTGTACTTTAGAATCGCGCATCAACGAAGTAATCTTTGCTTTTCCCCGTCCACTGTCCAGGGATAAAACCATCATACAATCCGAACGCCTCGTACCGTCGTTGTCCGCATCTACGCCAAACAGCGCAATATTTGTAATACTGCTGTCTGCTTTATCACTTACCGCAAGGTCAGCACCTTTCAGCGACTCGGTATCGCGCTCATAACGGATACCGGTCGTAAACTGAAAGCCGACCCACGCGCCCCCCACTACAACAGCCAGCAGGATAAGCAGAAACAGACAGCGCCGCACAATTCGGAACAGCCGCCGGGCGGTCAATTACTGGTCCTCAAAGGCCATGTTGATATAGGCCTGTGTCACTTCGATAACGCGCAGCGTGTTGGTGTAATGCACATGACCAACCGGCATACCAGCGGTTACCGTGATGATATCACCGGTGCTTACGTCACATGCCTCAACGGCTGCATGAACAGCCTGCGTATACAGCTCGGTGCCCGAATTCACTTCCTTAATCAGCGCCGGCAGAACGCCCCAAGACATGGTCATACGGTGATAAGTCTTTTCGTTGTAGGTTGCACCGACAATCAGAGTGCCCGGACGGAACGAAGAAACTGCATAAGCGGTCGAACCGGACTGGGTAACAGCAACGATGCACTTTGCACCCAGGTCAGCCGAAGTCGTGCAGGTTGCGTGTGCAATCGCATTGGTCTTGCGGTCGCCCTTCATTTCCATTTCCTTGAACTCTTCACGCGTTACACGGCGGCGGTCATAGTGAATCTTTGCTTCTGCGTTGGACGCAATCAGCGACATGGTGCTGACCGTCTCAACCGGGTACTTACCAACCGAGGTTTCGCCCGACAGCATGATAGCCGAAGTGCCATCAAATACAGCGTTTGCAACGTCGGAAACTTCGGCGCGGGTTGCACGCGGGTTCTTTGCCATCGAATCGAGCATCTGGGTTGCCGTAACAACGCGCTTACCCATAGAAATGGCGGTCTTAATCAGGTGCTTCTGAATTTCCGGCAGTTCGTAGTAAGGTACTTCTACGCCGAGGTCGCCGCGGGCAACCATGATGCCTGCTGCTTCGCTCAGGATATCGCGTACATTTTCTACGCCTTCCATGTTTTCAATCTTAGCGATAATCTGTACATCTTCCTGGCCACATTCCTTCAAAATAGCCTTGATGTCCAGAACGTCCTGCTTGTTGCGGGTAAAGGAAGCGGCAATAAAATCAATGCCCTGTTCCAAGCCGAAAATAATATCCGCGCGGTCTTTGTCGGATACAAACGGCATGTTCAGCTTAATGCCGGGCACATTAATCGACTTGCGGTTGGACAGCGGGCCGCCATTGAGTGCCTTGCACACAATATCGGTGCCATTGCGGATTTCCTGTACTTCAAAGGCAATCAAGCCGTCATCAATCAGAATCTTTGTGCCGGGTACAACATCTTGCGGCAGACCGGTGTAGGAGATGGAAACGATGCTCTCGTCGCCCTCTACGTCACGGGTGGTCAGGGTAAATGTCTGGCCGTCCTGAATCTCAATCTTTCCGTTTTTATAGGTCTTGGTGCGAATTTCCGGACCCTTGGTGTCCAGCAGAATACCAATCGGCAGGTCCAGTTCCTTACGGCAAGCCTTCACCATGTCCATGCGCTGCTTATGTTCCTCATGGGAACCGTGGCTAAAGTTCATACGAGCAACGTTCATACCTGCTCGCATCATGTCCTTGAGCACTTCCTTGTCGTCGGTCGCCGGGCCGAGCGTACAAATAATTTTTGTTCTGCGCATCATAAAATCAATCTACCTCTTTTCGTTGTAAACAAATCGACAGAAATACAGTTGTTTAATTATGTTTTTAACCGTAGTTATTCTATCATCTTGCCGCCTTATTTGCAATGTATTCTCTCCGGACTTGAATGTAAAATTTCATTTTTTCCACCTTGATAAAAAAAGTTCGTCAGTTTACGCCTTGATTCGTGAATTTTGCTATTGCTACTCTTGCCACTTTTGCACAACTCAGGTATAATGAAGATACATTTTGATAATATTTTGATTTCCGTGTGTTGGAAAGGAGATTACCAATATATGTATCAGCCTGTTTTGGTCATTATGGCTGCCGGGATGGGTTCCCGCTATGGCGGTCTCAAACAAATCGACCCGCTTGGCCCAAGCGGACAGATTATCCTCGACTACTCCATTTATGACGCTTACCGCGCTGGTTTCCGCCGCGTGGTCTTTATCATCAAACCCGAACTGCAACAAGCATTTGAACAGGCTATCGGACAAAAAGCGCGCCGTTATATGCAGGTAGACTATGTTTACCAGACCCTCACCGCCCTGCCCAACGACCTGACCGCTCCCGAAGGCCGTGAAAAACCACTCGGCACCGGTCACGCGGTCTACTGCGTCAAAGACGTGGTTGACCAGCCCTTTGCCGTTATCAATGCCGATGACTTTTACGGTGCAGATGCGTTCGCACAAATGTATGAATTTTTGTCCCAAGCGCAGGACGATGACAAATACCGCTACTGCATGGTTGGCTATGCCGTTGAAAACACGCTGACCGAAAATGGTACGGTTTCGCGCGGTGTGTGCACAACCGATGCCGATGGATTTTTGACCGACATCGTGGAACGCACCAAAATCGCGCGCACGCCGGATGGCTCTATTCGCTTCACCGACGGCGAAGGCGGTGAAATTGCGCCCGGCACGCCGGTTTCAATGAATCTCTGGGGCTTTACCCCCTCGTTCCTGCACGCACTTGACGCACAGCTTCACGAGTTCTTTGCCAACAAATTGTCGCTCGACCCGATGAAAGCCGAATTTTACCTGCCCGCTGCCGTGGATACTCTGATTACACAAGGCAAGGCGACCGCGCGTGTGCTGACCACTTCTGCCAAATGGTTCGGTGTCACCTATCAGCAGGATAAACCATCGGTACAAGCTGCTCTGCGCGAAATGACTGAGGCAGGCATTTATCCGGCCGATTTATAAGTTATGATGCAAAAAACACTAGATTTTCCCACCTATTTTACAACCTTGCGCGATAACATGGAGCGCACGCTCGACCCTTCGTTCCAAACCGTGCGCAATGTTTCGGTCAACGACCGCTTGACCGCGCTTCACGTATGGTTTGACAGTCTTGCCGAACAAAAATTGCTGGGGGTCATCCCGATTGGCGGTTCGACACTGCACAGCCATGAACACCGGCTGTTGTTCTCCGTCCCCTGTTTTGACCGCGCTGCGCTGGATGATTGGTGGAATTATGCGCTGGCGCTGCAAAAAACGCTGGTGCATCCCGACCCCTCCCACCAGTTTTCCCTTATCAGCCTGATTTTAGTATGTGGCTCCTGTGAACCCGCCGCCTTGCGCCGCCTGACTTGGCGCAGCAGCAGCGTCAATTATCATTCCCCACAAAGCGGCTGGTCGGAGATTCGTTTCGCAGTCATTGACGCCTCTACCGGCAAAATCTCGGCAAACCGCGCTGCCGCCCCACTGGTCACGCTTCTGCGCCCTGTGCAGCCCTGATTTTCGGTTTATCCACGGTTTCCCCTTGCAAATATCACTTTTTTGTGTTATGCTTTTTAAGATGCAATCGTATCCCCTTTCAGGGGTCTTATTTTAGAATCAACACCGCTTTTTTCGGAGGAATGAAAATGGGTACCGTAAAACTTGTACTTTCTATCGTGGAAGTCATCGCCTGTATCTTCTTGACCGTTGTTGTCCTGCTCCAGCAGGGTGCACGTCAGGGATTGTCCGGCTCCATCGCTGGCGGCGCAGACACCTTCTTTGGTCAGTCTAAGGCCAGCAACATGCAGCGCACACTGTCGCGCCTGACCACAGTTATGGGCGTTATCTTCGTCGTTCTCGCAGTCGTGATGAACTGTATCTGACCGTTATGAAACTGGTTCTCGCCGCACTGTTCGTCGCATTTCTGATATGCGCCGTTCTGGTGATTTTTTTCCAGATGCGCTACGGTCACTTGACCGGCCCGGACAGTGAAACGGCAGCGCTCGGCACACCTTCCCCAGCAGCAAAAAAATGTCGCCGCATGGCGGTTTGCTCGGCTGTCTGTGCAGCCATTTTTCTGGTGGCTGCCTGTATGGTGGGTGCAACGCTTCGATAAAACACAAACGACCAACCGATTTCGGTTGGTCGTTTTCTTTTACCCGTTCCAAAAACCAGTTTCCCGCAGTCTTTCCCGCACAACGTCCCATTCTTCCGGATGAAAACAGCTTAGTTCGGTGCAGGGCAGCGCGGAACCATCCGGCCAAATCAAATCTTGTCCAGCCTTCAAACAGTTGTCAAACGCTTGCAGCGTCACCCAGCGCAGTTCCATGACCTCCGGCCCCGGTGCAAATGGTATGCCGTCCGACCGCACCCACAAAAACAAGTGTGCCATCTCGTCATCCATTCCACCGTCATTGCGGGCGTATCGCTGATTGACCGTAACAGGTAATTGCTCTAGCATCTGCTCCGATAGTTCCAGCCCGCATTCCTCATATGCTTCGCGCAAAACCGCTTGCCGCGGTGACTCTCCCGCCGAAATATGCCCGGTTGCGCTCAGGTCATAACGTCCCGGGTGCAGTGGACGGTCAAGCGCACGGCGCTGCATCCAAAGCCCCGGTACGCCGTCCCGCACTTCCAAAACCCATAGATGCACAACCGCATGGCGCAGCCCCTGTTTGTGCACCAACGTGCGCGGCCGCACACCACATAGACGGCCATCTGCATCCATAATATCGAGCATTTCTGGTTGTCCATCCATTTGCCGGGCAATCAAATCATCTTTTTGTGAACGTGTCAACTTTTTAATCGCCGCTTCGCGGCGCAAGGCTTGCGAACGGTCTGCAAAGACCTCACTGTACACCAACCGTACTGGCCCACGCCCTTTGGTATATTTTGCACCCTGTCCCCGATTGTGCGCGGCAAGGCGTGCGGTGAGATTGTTTGTCCAGCCGGTGTATAATGTTCCATCGGTACACGATACAATATAAACATACTCCATGTTTGGCCCTCCTTCTGTGCAACTGCTGCAACAAAGTCTATTTTTCAGGCACAAAAAAAACAGATGCCAAAAGCATCTGTTTTTGGTGCAGATGGTGGGACTTGAACCCACACGCCCTTGCGAGCACTAGCACCTGAAGCTAGCGCGTCTGCCATTCCGCCACATCTGCATGTGATATGAAATTAAGAAAAGTGGTGCGAGTGACGGGACTTGAACCCGTACGCCTTATGAGCACACGCCCCTCAAACGTGCCTGTCTACCAGTTCCAGCACACTCGCGTCAATTTTCGAGTCGCTTTCCTCGGCGACGTATTTTATTATACACGCTTGAAAGCAAAATGTCAAGGACATTTTTTATTATTTTTTGCATCCCGGATTTTAAGTAAACCGGTTTACAAATAAGAAAACTCGGATTTCTGATGAAACCCGGGTTTTTGGTGCAGATGGTGGGACTTGAACCCACACGCCCTTGCGAGCACTAGCACCTGAAGCTAGCGCGTCTGCCATTCCGCCACATCTGCATTTTTATCGGCCGTATTCCAGCAACATATATTATTATACATATTTTCGCGCAGATTGCAAGCATTATTTTAAAAAACTTGGAATTTTTTTATTAGGCGACAAAAGTATCTGAAATTCACCTATTTACGGTCAAACAAAGCGCACAAGCCCGGCTTTATACCAGACTTGTGCGCTTTGTAAAAAATCAAGTATGCAACAGTTCGCTTTCCAAATCTTGCAGCATCAAATCCAGCGCTGTGATACCGCCTTCCGCCGTGTACCAAACTGCCGGATGTGCCAAATACACAATACGACCGTTCTGGTATGCCGCTGTGCTCTTAACCAGCTCATTTTCCATGATTTCCTGTGCCAGCTTTGCGCCATCGGTTCCAATCGCCGCATCTCGATCCATCACAAAAATATATTCGGGTGCTTTGTCCACGATGAACTCGAACGAAGCCTCATTGCCATGCGTGGAAGTGTCTAAGTTGGCATCAATGCCCACATTTTCAAAGCCGATTTCCTGCCCGATGATAGAGCAGCGGCCATCGTTGCCGAGCACATTGTAGCTGCCGCTGGTCACAAGTCCAACAATCGCGGTTTTTCCCTGTGCAAATGTGGACAATGCGGAAATGCGGTCATCAAATCCGGCCATCAATTGTTCCACTTTGCTTTCCATTCCAAACAGAGACGCGATGGTCGTCGCATTTTTGCGCACGCTTTCGACTACGCCCAATTCGGTATCAGTTGCCAGATATACCACCGGCGCAATCTCGCTCAGTGCATCATAAGAAGTTGCCAACCGCCCGCCGATAAAGATAACATCAGGCTCACAAGCCATGACCGCTTCCAAATCGGCTTCTTTGATGGTGCCCAAATTGGCAACCTCCTCATTGATGTAGGACTGGAGATAATCCAAGCTGGTGGACGCGCTGCCTACCACGCGGTCACCCAATCCTAGAGAATCCAGAATATCCAACGATGCCATATCCAACACCGCAATTCGCTTGGGGTCGTACTTTACATCGAGCGATACTTGTTCCTTACTGCCGTTCAAGGTTGTAATGGTTATCGTATCGGGTGCAGCGGCTTGCGCCGCGCTGGATGTATTATCCGTCGCATCCCCTCCAGCCGATTGCTGTGTGCCGCACGCCGTCAGGCTGAGCGCCAAAGCTGCCGTCAACACAAATAAAACTGCTTTTTTCATCAAACAAACTCCTTTTTCTGCTGCTTAATAGTAAATCGAAAGTGGCTTGCCCTTAATATTCAAAATCTCAAAATCGACCTGATAAATCTCAGACAGATTTTCCTTGGTAATCACCTGTTCAACCGTGCCGAATTTGGCTATCTTGCCGTCCTTAAACGCGCAAATATAATCGGAATAAAATGCGGCATAGTTGATTTCGTGCAAAACCAAAATAACGGTCTTGCCCAGTTCATCACACAGCCGTCGCACAATCTTCATCATATTGGTTGCGTGATATATGTCCAGATTGTTGGTCGGCTCGTCGAGTAACACATACTCGGTATCCTGCGCAATGACCATCGCAATCATGGCGCGCTGTCGCTGACCGCCCGATAATTCATCCAAAAAGCGGTCTTGCAGTTCGTCCAGCTCCATGTAGGCAATCGCCCGGTCGATGACGGCGGCATCTTCGGGTGTGATGCGGTTGCCCGAATAGGGAAACCGTCCAAATGTGACCAACTCTCGAACGGTCAGTTTCATTTGAATTTGATTGGTCTGGGTCAAAATAGCCAATCGTTTGGACAATTCTTTACTTTTCCATTTGCTGATATCTTTTCCCTGAAAATGCACCAGTCCGTCATCGTGGGCAATCAGACGGGAAATCATGCCCATAACCGTTGACTTTCCTGCACCATTTGGGCCAATCAGCGAAATCACTTTGCCCTTTGGGATGGAAAAGCTCACGCCGTCCACCACGGTTTTTCCGTCATACTGCTTTGTCAAGTCTTGTATCTGCATATTACACCTTCTTTCTGGTCAGTAAGAGATAAAGGAAGTACAGTCCCCCACCCACGGTAATAAACACGCTGATGGGAATCGCATAAACATATATATGTTCCACAATGAGCTGCCCGCCCACCAGTACAATCATACCAAACAATGCCGAACCGACAATCAGCTGGCTATGACGATAGGTTTTCAGCAATTGTCGGGACAAATTTGCGATAATCAGTCCCAAAAATGAGATAGGCCCTACCATCGCCGTTGCCACCGCAATGCACAATGTCACACCGAGCAACAAGCGACGAATACAGCGGTCATAGTCCACACCTAGATTGATTGCCTGTTCCTTGCCCAGTGTCAGCACATCGAGCAAGGCAAGTTCCTTGCGCAATACCAACACGATTGCCGCCAACAGCACCAGACAAAATACAATAATTTCCGAATTGATGTTGTTAAAGCTGGCAACCAAAGTATTTAATAGGTTGTCATATTCATTTGGGTTCATCACGCGGGTCAAAGTCGTTTGAATACTGCCGAAAAACGAGGTCAACACCGTGCCGACCAGCAAGACATACAGCACATTATGTCTGGTCTTTTTGAAAATCCAACTGTAAATGACCGTTGCAATGATACCCATTAACACCACATCGACGGCGAAAGACAGATTTGCATTGGACGCAATGACGCTCGCTGACCCTAAGAAGAATACCACCGCGGTATGAATCAGCGTATAAAGCGCATTCATACCCAACAAACAGGGCGTTACAATCGTATTGCGAATGACCGATTGGAACACAATGGAAGCGCCGCCGATGGCAAAAGCCGTGATGAGCATGACCATCAATTTAGGGGTACGAATCTTCATGGCATATTGAAACAGCTTTGGGTTAGAAAAATCCACCTCTATGAGCATATATGCCGCCGCACATACCAGCACCAGTGCAGTCATTAAGAGCAATTTATTTCGATTCATGCGAACGACAGCCGTTGTCCGATTCAAACCATTTCCCCTCCCTTCTCTCGCGGCATGGACGCACAGCAACTTGTGCCCGCGTGTCCCAGTCGAATGGCTTTTCTGCCATATTTCAGCCGGTAAAACAGCAAGCCGACAAAAATCACGCTGCCTACAATGCCTACAATCAGCTCTATGGGCAACTCATACGGGAAAATCGCCACGCGGCCAATCATATCGCACGCCAACACAAAGACTGCGCCAAACAGTGCAGTATCGACCAATGTTCCGCGAATTTTATCGCCCTTGTACATTGCGACGATATTAGGAACAATCAGCCCGATATAGGAGATAGAACCCACCACAACGACAATCGAAGCGGTAATCATGGCCGCGATTGTCAGCCCCATAAACAACACAAAGTTATAGGGCACGCCAAGGTTTTTAGAAAAGTCTTTTCCCAGTCCCACAATATTAAAGTGATTGGCGAACACGAACGCCAGCACCACCAACGGCACGGTCAACCACACAATCTCATAGCGCCCTTTGAGCACCAGAGAAAAGTGACCGACCAGCCAAGAGGACAACGCCTGCGTCATCTCATGTTTATAAGCCAAGTAGCTGGTAACGCCGCCGATAACGTTGCCGAACATGATGCCCACCAGCGGCACCATTACGACATCTTTGAATTGGATGCGCTGAATGAACCACACAAAAATCCATGTACCCAAGATGGCGGCGCCAAAGGCAAAAATGGCACGACTCCAGAGGGTAGAAGCCGGCATAAACAACAGGGCAAGCAAAATGCCAAACTGCGCCGAAGAAATGGTCGCACCTGTGGTTGGGGACACAAACTTATTGCTGCAAAGCTGCTGCATGATAAGCCCCGCGACGCTCATCCCCACCCCTGTGCATAAAATAGCCAGCAATCGCGGCAGACGGGAAACGATGAAAATTTGCCACATTTCCAAATTCCCTGACCACAATTCGCTTGGTTTGAGGTCTATCACGCCGATAAACAAAGATGCAACCGACAACACAACTACCGCCAGCACCAACAGCAAGGTGAAACGTTTGGATTGCATAAAATCCTCTCCCTTCTCTAAGTTAGTTTCAACTAACCTTTAAGCAAAAATATAGGCAGTGATGACCGGACTTCTATGCGTCATGCACTGCACATCATGCACCAGTATTCTAACACAAAAAGTTAGTCTTGTGCAACCTATGAATCTTACAACAAAATACCGAGAAATTTAGCCTATTTTTATAGATTATATGCAAAAAATCTACCGACAGGGCAAAATATATCGGGCGCAGCCATTGCTGCGCCCGATAATTCTTCTTTTGATTTTTATGCCTGTTCCATCATACCACGCACAATTTTTTCTGCCGTGATGGGCAAAGTACGCACACGCACACCAGTCGCGCGCGCAACCGCATCCGCAATCGCAGGCGAAGGTGTGTTGATTACAATTTCACCGATAGATTTTGCACCAAACGGGCCGGTCGGCTCATAGCTGGTTTCAAACTCTACACGCACCGTACCGATATCCAGACGGCTGGGAATTTTATACTGCATGAACGAGTTCGACAGGTTGGTGCCATCGGCTGCATATACGATATCTTCGTAAAGCGCCATGCCAATGCCCTGCACGATACCACCTTCGGTCTGCACGCGGGCAAGATTGGGATTGATGGGTGTGCCGCAATCGACGGCCGCCACATAATCAATCAGTTCGACATGTCCGGTTTCAGGGTCAACTTCCACTTCGGCTGCACCTGCCATAAACGGCGGGGGCGAAACCAGAGACGAATGGCTGACAGTTGCCGACAACACATCGCTGCAATTACACTGGCCGCTGTATGCAATATCCGCCAACGTGACCGCACAGGTGTCATCTTCTAGCGCATACACGCGCTTGCCGTCAAATTCCACCGCATCCTCCGAGAGATTGAGCATCTTTGCGCCCTGATGCAGAATTTTACCACGCAGTTCTTCGCAGGCGCGCACGCACGCCATGCCGGTTACATAGGTGGTTGCAGACGCATAAGAGCCGGAGTCATACGGCGCGGTATCGGTATCCGACGCATACACCGCAATATCCTCCATCCGGCAACCCAGACAATCTGCCGCCATCTGCGCCAAAATCGTGTCGCAGCCCGTACCCATATCGGTACAGCCCAGCAGCATGTTATAGGTGCCGTCGTCGGACAAGCGCAAAATAACCGCACCGACATCGACCTTGGAAATGGCAGAACCCTGCATCGCCATCGCCATGCCGACTGCGCGAATATGCCCATTGGGCAGCACACGCGGCTTTATCTTTTCGTCCCATCCAATCATCTCGCGCACGCGCTGTACACAGCGGTCGAGCGCACAGGCATTGGTCACTTCTCCGTAATAAGCCGGCATACACATGCCTTCGCGTACCATGTTCTGCATACGCAGGTCAATGGGGTCACGGTGGAGCACATCAGCCAATTCATTTACAATGGACTCGATTGCAAAAATACCCTGTGTTGCACCGTAGCCGCGATAAGCGCCCGCCGACATCACATTGGTGTAAACCACATCATAGCGGAAGCGGAATGCCTCCTGATTGCCCGAATACAGCGGGATAGACTTATGACCGGAAAGTCCAACCGTCGTCGGGCCATGCTCGCCAAACGCACCGGTGTTGGACAGGGTATACAGGTCAATGCCGCGAATCCGGCCATCTTTCATGGCGCCAATGCGTACCGTGACTTCCATTTCATGGCGCGGGCTGGAAGCAATCATGGATTCCTCACGGGTGTAAACAATCTTGGCAGGGCGTCCGGTTTTCATCGTGACAATCGCCGGATACACTTCGGTGATAACCGTCTGCTTGGCACCAAAACCACCGCCAATACGCGGCTTAATCACACGCACTTTGGATTTCGGAATACCCAAGGCAACCGACAGGATACGGCGCACATGAAACGGCACCTGTGTGGACGAAATGATATTCAATCGACCGTAGGTGTCAAGCTGAGTATATGTGCGGAAGGTCTCCATGGGCGTTTGCTGATTGGCCTTGGTGTGGTAGGTACGTTCCAGCACCACATCGCAGCCCGACAACACCGCATCAATATCGCCATACGCTTCCTGTCCAGACGCACACAGATTGCGCTGATTATCCGCACCGACCGGGCAGTTTGCCACCCAGTTTTCTTCCGGATGAATCAAAATCTTGTTGTCTTTCGCCTTGTGGAAGTCCAGTACCGGTTCCAGCACCTCATATTTTACTTTTATCATGCGAAGCGCGCGGTCAACCGCCTCATCGGTTTCGCCTGCGACAATGGCAACCGCATCACCTACAAAGCGTACCCGCTGGTCGAGAATCAACCGGTCATACGGCGAAGGCTCCGGATAGGTCTGTCCCGCCATCGTGAACCGCTGCTGGGGCACATCCTGATAGGTCAGCACGCACGCAATCCCCGGCACTTTTTTTGCAATGTCGGTGTTAATGTCGGTAATCAGTGCATGGGCATGGGGGGAACGCAGAACTTTGACAATCAGGCAGCCCGCAGGCGCAATGTCATCGGTATAGACCGGCTGACCGGTGGTCAGCGCGTGGGCATCGCTTTTGCGCAGCCCTTTTCCTACATACTTCTGGCTCATGCTTCCTCCTTTTCCGCAAGATATCGGGTAATTGCGCGCAGTTGGCTGACATATCCGGTGCAGCGGCACAGATTGCCTGCCAGATACTGCCGCACTTGCTGCTCGGTGGGGTGTTTGAGTTCTCGTGTCATGCCAATGATGTTCATAATCAAGCCGGGACTGCAAAAGCCGCACTGCTCGGCCCCCTCGTCGGCCAGATAGCCGCCAATCTCGGCGGCCTGCTCCTGAAGCCCTTCCATCGTCTCAACCTTTTTTCCGTCGATGCGGGCGGTCAGCGTCGAGCACGACAACACCGGCTTATCGTCCACCAACACGGTACACAGACCACAATTGGAGGTTTCACACCCGCGCTTGACCGACAGGCAGCCGCGGCTTCTCAGATATTCGGTCAGCGGCTGTGCCGGTGTCACTTCGTCGGTTATCGCTCGTCCATTGAGCGTATACGAAATTTTCATGCGTTACCTTCCTCCTCAAGCGCAAGCGCAGCGCGGCGCACCAGTACACGGCACAGATGCGCACGGTACTCAGCCGAGCCGCGCAGATTGGTGGAAAATGACAGAACTTGCGCGCAGCGGTCGGCAAACGCCTGTGCCGACTCTCCCGGTTCACGGGCAACACGGGCGGCACGCTGTGGACGTGCGCCGACTGCACACACGGTTTGTTCTCCGGTGCGGCACAAGGCAACCGCCAACACGGGGAAATCGGTTGCCGTTGCGCGATGGGTCAGATAGACCGCTTTTTGTCCGCGCTTGGGCAGACGGACTTCGACCAGAATATCGCGGTCATACGGCATTTGCACAAAGTCGGACAGCGGCACAACACCGCCCTTGTGCAGCACAACTTGTGCATCCAACGCCAAAAACAGCGTCAGCGGGTCGGAAAATCCGAATCGGCCCCAAATACTGCCGCCGATGGTTGCGCCGTTGCGGAACTGTACGCCAACGATATGGCGCACACAGGCGGCAATACAGTCACCGAAATAGGCGGACAGTCCGGCGTGTGTCTCCATCTGACGCAGCGTCACCATGGCACCCAGAGAAAAATACGTCTCGGTTTCGGTGATTTTGTCCAGCCCCAGCGCGGACAAATCAATCGCGGTGCTCATCATTCGGCGGCCCATTTTGAGCCAACCACAACCGCCCAATATGGTGCTTTTGGGTTTTTGATTGAGTTCGTATGCCTCGTCCAAGCTGGACGCGACTACATAATTTTGCGTCGTGAACATATCTGCTCCTTTCGGGATGACTCGCAGCCTACGGCAGGGCAAGCCATCTGACTGCAAAAAAACCGCCGTTCGCGTCCTTTTGAAAAAACCACGCGCACGGCTCTTACTCTTTGGTTTTAATTGTACCATTGTGTAAGGCCAATTGCAATGCGCATTTTCGACGGAAAATCACACAAAACTCTGTCACTTCCCGTCGAATCTCGCTGTGCTGACAAAAATACTTCGCTTTCCCTCTGTACAAGCACGCATCCTGCCTGTATAATAGAATTTAGAAGCGAAAAAACCATGATATAAAATTTGTTTGTTGGAGGGCTGTACTTTGAAATACAACATCCAGACCAAGCTCTACCGCATGGCCATCCGCCTTGAGGTTTTGGTTGGCATCTGCATTTTAATTGCGGTTGCCGCTGCAACACTCGGCCTGCTTGCTGATATCCATATCCCAACTATTTTGTCCTCCCCCGAATCGCTTCAAGCCTATCTGACCACCGCTATGACCATCATCATCGGTGTGGAATTTGTCAAAATGATTTTCAGCTATACCATTGATACGGTCATTGAAGTCATGTTGCTGGCGGTTGCTCGTCAGATGGTTGTCACACACACATCCCCTACAGAAAATCTTATCACCATTGTCTCGGTATCGCTGCTGTTTGCGGTTCGTAAATTCCTGTTCGTGCCCAAGCTCGACCACATGCGCCCGGACACCGATTCCAGTCTGTTGCCGCGCTTTCGCCGCAAAAACGGCAAAGACGACCGGCATGAGCCAGCCGCCGACCCATCAGACCTACCAGACGATGTGACAATCGAACGAAAGGAAGACGATACTTTCTATGCTGCCCCGTGACCCCATGATTCTTTTGAGCTATGTTAATACCAAGCTGCGCGACGATTATGCCAGCTTAGACGACCTGTGCGATTCGCTCGACATTGACGCCGGTGACCTATGCGGTCGTCTGGCGCGTGTGGGCTACGCTTACAACCATACAAACAATCGTTTCCAGTAAGCACGAAAGGAAGTCTGCTATGCTCGAAGCCATCTCGCAAATTGTCCGGCAAGCCGGTCAAATCATCTTATCGGCACACGACATTCAAAATTCGGTATCCGAAAAGCAAGGCATCGGCAATTTTGTTACCACCTATGATGTCAAGGTACAGAACTTTCTGCAAGAAAAGTTACTTGCACTTGCACCCGACGCGCACTTTGTCGGTGAGGAAGAGGACACCCACGCCGATGTTCTGACCGGTCTGGCATTTATCGTTGACCCCATCGATTGTACCGCAAACTTTGTGCGCGGCATGAAACACTCGGCGGTTTCGGTCGGTGTCGCGCAAGATGGCGTGCTGCAAATGGGTGTCGTATACAATCCGTACCGAGATGAACTGTTTTCGGGCAAAAAAGGCTGTGGCGCAACGCGCAACGGCCGCCCCATCCACGTTTCCGACCGTCCCCTTTCGGAAGGGGTTTTCTGCTTCGGTACTGCGCCCTATGACCGCAGCTTGCGCGAACACACATTTCGCATTGCAAGTCGCCTGATGGAACGGATGCAGGATTTACGCCGCTTTGGTTCGGCAGCGCTCGACCTATGCGACATCGCCTGCGGGCGTGTTGACCTCGGTTTTGAGTGTATCCTGCAACCGTGGGATTATGCAGCCGGTGCATTGATTGTCGCCGAAGCGGGCGGAATTGTCACCCAGTTGGACGGTTCCCCCATCACTTTAAACCGTCCGTGTTCCATCGTCAGCGGCAATCCGCTGACCCACAAAACTTTTATCGACGAAAAACTGTTCGTCTAACATCCAAAACCGGATACCTCCAGCGCCTTTCCTTTATGGAAGGCGCTTTTCTTTTGCCGTTTAAGGCCTTGTTTAAACAATATTTTTCCTTGATTTCAACATCTTATACAAAACAGGAAAACAGAAGGCACAAATCATTCTATGTTTTCCATACTATTTTTGCCTATTTTGTTCAGAAAATTTCACACATACAAACATTTCCTGAATTTTCTATGCACATCTTACACAAAATTAAAGTACGGTTCTTGCCTATTTTGCTAATCAAGAGTAAAATAGCATAACAACCACCGCAGCATTGGATTTCTACATTCATTTATCGAACTTCATGTGTGAAAGGACTGAATTTTTCATGAACGTTTATTCTTCTACCACGATGTTGAGCAGAGGTTGGACGATGTTTAAGGATGCCGAACACGCACCGTATCTGTTGGTTGCTCCGCAAGACGGCTCCCAGGATATGCGTTTGGTTTTGATTGATATTATGACCCTCTTGCTCACCGGAAAACATATCGCAATGTTGGCTGAAAGCCACGAGCCGAACAGCCTGCGCGTGCTTTATTCGATTGCAGGCGAAAACCGTATTTTAAAGCGCGGTGATTCCACCTGCCTGTTTGCGGAGTTAAGCACCATGCCCTCCGCCGAAAAACTGTGTGCTCTTCCCAATGCTGGTTTATTCCGTCTGCGCTTTGCAGGCTTTGACGGTGCTGTCCCCAGTGAATTGATTTTCTCTGGTGTGCTCAATCACAACTGCCCCGCTGATATCGTTTTAGACTGCACTTATGTCAGTGGCCGTCCGGCGCTCGGCATTTCCTTTGACGAGGATGCGCTGGAAGAAGAACAACTCGTCAGCCTTATTCGCCAAGCGGTCAACCGTCACGGGTCTGCTTTGCGCGTCGATTTTGCATCGTGATAACACAGAAAAAGACCGGGATTCCGGTCTTTTTCTATTGCATTTGCTCTATCTGACAACAAAAAAGACCCGCCATTTGGCAGGTCTTTTATATTTCTTACTCTGCGGTGTAGGGCAGCAGTGCAACGTGACGTGCGCGCTTGATTGCTTCGGTCAGCTGACGCTGATGCTTTGCACAAGTGCCAGTCATACGGCGGGGCAGAATCTTGCCGCGCTCAGACATATAGCGACGCAGCTTTGCAACGTCCTTATAGTCGATGCTCTCCACCTTATCTACACAGAAAGAACAAACCTTTCTGCGGCGACGTCCACCGCGCGGTGCGCGTTCCGGACGGGGAGTAAATTCCTTTTTGGTCTCTTCCATTGTCAGGTACCTCCTTTTTCAAAAATCAAAAGGGAACGTCTGAATCGTCATCCAGCTCAGCGAAATCCGAGTCACCAACCGAAAGGTCAAAACTCGGTGCCGGAGCCATTTGACTGCCAGAATCAAATCCCTCGGGACGGATTTGCGAGCCGGAATCATAGCTGTTTGCCGAAGAAAATCCATTCGCATCGCGGGACTTTTTGGTCTCGCCGAAGGAAACTTCGTCCACATTGATTTCGATAGAAACTCGCTTATTTCCGTTTCTGTCTTCCCAGTTGCGCGATTGGATACGACCGACCACAATCGCGAGCATTCCTTTTGTGAACCACTGCTTGACGAACTCCGCCTGACGACCCCATGCAACACAGTCGATGAAGTCGGTCTGACGCTCACCACTCTGGCCCTTGCGGTCACGGTCGATTGCGAGCGTGAACGAAGTGACAGCCATGTTTGAGGGTGTGTGGCGCAGTTCGGGGTCACGGGTCAAACGACCCATGAGAATGGCTTTATTGAGCACGTTTGGTCACCCGCCTTAGTCCAGGGTTACGATGATGGAACGCATGATACCGTCCGTAATCTTGTAGATACGGTCGAGCTCGGCCGGGAAAGACGGCGCGGACGTAAACTGAATCAGGGTGTAATAGCCCTCATGCAGGTCGTTGATTGCGTAAGCCATACGGCGCTTACCCCAATCTTCCACCTTGTCTACGGTACCGTTCGCCTCTACGAGAGACTGGAACTTCTGCACCAGTGCAGAAATCTCCTCCTCACCGAGGGTGGGGTTGACAATGAAAAGAGTCTCGTACTTGCCAGTTACCTTTGCCATGTTTTTGCACCTCCTTTTGGACTTTGGCCCACGACCTTTGCCGTGAGCAAGGATACTTCCTTATTATATCGGACTTTTACAGATTGTCAAGGTGTTCGGCAAAATTTTTTCAAAATTTTTTGTGTTTTCCATTGACGAATCCGGTTTGCTGTGCTAAAATATCATTGTTGTGCTGAGGGCATTTTCTCTGCACCGCTTTGTTGCTAGTATGGCTCAGTTGGTAGAGCAGCGCATTCGTAATCAACTGGTCGAATTGCAAACTTGACAAAACCCTTGTCAGTTCTGTATAATCTGGTCATTCCTGAATCAACTGGTCAAATGGGTTAAAAAGTTCTGAAAACACAAGAAAATAGAGAAAAATGCTGGTGTAGCTCAGTTGGTAGAGCATCTCACTCGTAATGAGAAGGTCACGTGTTCGAGTCACGCCACCAGCTCCAAGACCCCCTCTGGTTTTTGCCAGAGGGGTTTTTGTTGCCCATTTGGTCAACAATGGTCAACAGGATATTTTGAAGATGTATTTTCAAAAACTGACCCTTGGCTCTTTCCTTTGGAAGAGGTATCATGTCCACATCAAAAGAATATAGGTGGTGAGGATATGGGTATCTTAGAGGATTTCTATATGGGCAAGGTCAAGCCTTTGGAGGACTTTGGTTTTTCAGATGATCCAGTCTATAAGATGAACTCCCGTGAGATTGAGCAGTTGGAATACTCTCTGATGGTGGGTAGGTCGAAAAAAGAACAGAAAGTGTGTCAGGAACTGAAGCATCTGAGGACAATCCAGAACAATATGGAGTTGGAGAGGATGTTCCTTTACGCCTTTCGTATGGGTGCTGCTTTTGCTTGTGACCTTTTCCAAGAATAAACAGAAACACGGGTTGCCGACATCGGCAACCCGTGTTATATATTGAGTTCAGGATGTTTTAAGGTTCAGTCAAATTCCAGCAGTTTGGATGCTGGTACTTGCAGCACCTCAGCGATAGAAAAGAGCGTAGCCAGAGAGATGCCCACAGACAAGTTAGGGGCTTCAATCTGGCTGAGGAAACCCAAAGAGATACCTGCTTTTTCTGCAAGCTGCTCCTGCGTCATTCCTCTTTGACGTCTCAGATACCCAATTTTCAGGCCAACAGCCACAAATTCATCCTTGTACTTGTTGATGTTATCATTTTTCATAGCAAAAGCCCCTCCAAAAATATTGTAGGGACTTGAGTTAGAAAATGTTATATGATACAATCAAGATAAACTAATTATAAACTAGTAAAGCATAGATATAATATTAGAATAACTAAAAGAGGGGTAGTATTTATGAGGTTCAACAAACAAAAAATGTTGTCAGGCATGCTGGCAGTAGGGATCAGCCTGTCCTGTCTGACTGCACCTGTGTCTGCTTTGAACATTCAAGATCAGGTGGAACAGATTCAGCAGCAGGAAAACGCAATGGCTGACTTCACAGATATACCTGCAAATGCTTGGTATTATAATTATGTATCCAGAATGGTACAAGATGGTTTGTTTGCTGGTACTTCAGCAACAACATTTTCACCAAATGCTAAAATGTCAGAAGTTCAGTTCTTAACAGTTGTACTTCGTAAGGCTTTCCCAACAGAGTTGGAACAGTATAATGCTCAGTATACAAGTACTTGGTATGATGGTGCTTATCGTTTAGGTTTAGCAAAGGGTATTATTAATTCTTCTGTTTATGGTAGTGGTGCTGATATGAATAGAGATATTACTCGTGAGCGTATGACGGATATGGCTATCAAGGGTTTGAAGGCTATGGGTGAGAATACACAGTCTAATATAGCAGGTGTAACAAATAGTGTAAATGACTTAAATAAATGTGATGAAAGATTAAAAATGAGCATGATTGAGGCTTACACAATGGGTATTATAGCAGGTACTGGTGCAGATTCTACTACTGGTAAGATGAATGTAGACCCTAAGGGTACAGCTACTCGTGCTGAGGGTGCAACAGTTCTTTATCGTTTTGCATATCCTGATGCTCGTACAGCCCCTGATTTTTCTGAACCAGTTACACCTCCTTCTGAGGATATAAATGGACCTATTACTATTTATGAGGGTCAAACTCGTACAGGTCGTCCTGCAAAGGCTGGTGATACTTTTGTAAAGGCTGATGGTACAAAGGTAACAATCACTTTGAATAAAGATGGTGTTATTGACCCAGCATTGGGTATTGCTCCTGATTTAGGTCTGACTTATACAGAAAATGGTAAGACTTGGACTGTTAAGGATCAGGAAAGATTAAGAACAAACCAATTTGGTCAGTGTTTATCCGGAGCAGATTATCGTGACCAGATGTATCAGGTAAATCCTCTGACAGGTGCAGGTATGTTTGAGTATGAATGGGCTTTGTATGAAAGAAATAACAGACCTAATTATGATGGTACAGCAGACTATGAGTTATCCGCAGATAAATGTTTTATGTGGTTGTATGGTACATGGTATTCTATATCAACTACACCAGAATTAGCTCAATTAGTAAAATAATCTATTTAATTAAATAATTTAAGGAAAGTAAAATACTGAAAATCTATGTATGATTTTTTGTAGTTTACTTTCCTTTTTTTATTTTTAACTAAAAACAGACATATTGAACATAAATAATTTTTAATTAACATAAATGGAGATATAAAATCCTATTCTCTTTGAAAGTACATTTCAAGGAGGATTTTTTTATGCGTGTAAGTGAGATAACAGAATTTTTGGAACACGCCTACGGCGTGTTGAATGAGGTCTACTTTGATGGTGTTCTACCCCCTGTGGTGATAACTGTTCAGAGTAGCCCAAGGGCCTACGGGCATTACACTACCTGGGATGCGTGGCGTCAGGACGAAAAGGGGTATAGGGAAATCAATCTGGGGGCTGAAAGTTTGAGCAGACCCATTGAATTTACCATAGCTACCCTTATTCACGAAATGACCCATCATTACTGTGCTATGGCTGGTATCAAGGACACTTCAAGGGGTGGAACCTACCATAACAAGAAATTCAAGCAGGAAGCGGAAAAAAGAGGGTTAATTATAGGTTATGACAGCAGGATAGGTCATAGTCCTACTTCCCCCTCAGAGGGTCTTATCTCCTTTATAGAGGGTCAGGGGTGGACAGGGATAGACCTAAGTAGGACAGGCTGGTATGGAAGCCCTGGTGGTGCTGAGGGTGGTTCTGGTGGTGATCCTGGGGGTGGAGCAGATACAGGGAAGAAGAAAAGTGGTGTCAGGAAATACCTTTGCCCCTCTTGCGGGTGCAGCGTGAGAGCCACCAAAGAGGTACATATAGGGTGTTTGGACTGTGGCGTACCTATGGAGCTGGTGGAGAAGTAAAAATTAAGATTTTTGAAGATTAAGCAGCCGAAGACCACCCGTTGGTGGTCTTCGGTGTCTTTAGATGGTCAAAATCGTAAAAAATTGATTTTGACAGAAAAGAAAAATACAAACAGACCAAGGAATTAAAACCCTTGTCAGACCTCAAAAATCTGGATGCTGTTATTTTCTTTGTCCTGTAAAGGTTTTTTTAGTGGTGCGTCTGAAAATGAGATCTGGAGATGGATTTTTAGGTGGATGGCTGTTTTTCCCTTACCCACCTTTTGTTCTTTTGACCTACTTGAAATATGGGGGTGGGAGTGGCACACTTTTTGTTCTTTTGAAAGTGTATATTCAAGATTGTCACTGCTCCTGTCTTGGGTTATACTGGTAGAAAAAGAACAAAAGGTGGGTTGCTGTGTGGGAGAGAACAAAAGATACAAAAAGAGTGAGAAGTACAAGGGTGTCTATCAGAGGAAAGATGGGACCTG
>NZ_CALWJM010000011.1 GCF_944381005.1 uncultured Butyricicoccus sp.
GTAGGGCTGATATCCATTTGGCCTTTCTCACCCTTGCTGCTGCTTTGATTGCTTTTCGGTTTTGTTAGGCGCTCTTATCAGCAAGCATGAGCTTGCCCAGATGATTGTGAGTTATATCTACTATTACAACACCAGGAGAGTTCAGCGCAATTTGGGTGTACTGACCCCAATGGAAAAGCATGAGCTGTGCCTTACCTCATAAAAAATGGCTGGCAGCCACTGCGCTGCCAGCCGGAAAAACTTTATATTTTTTCACTGTCCTCTTGACGGGTAGCAGTTCAATTTTACTACATCAGGGGGGCTTTTGTCATTGTCCGTTTTTACTAGACCTGTTCATTATCCAGTATATCATACTGTCTAATAAATGGGGTGCAGTTCAAATCAGGCATCCGCTTATTTCAACTTATTATCATATATGCACTGCCATAAATTCCAGCATTATTTCCAAGCGTAGCTTGCTTAAATTTGGTTTCACGACATGCATGAAAGGCTTGTTCTTTAAAATATTTTTGAGTGGCATCTATTATGATTTGACCCGCACGAGCCATACCACCACCAATTACAAAGATTTCTGGATTTACAACGCAAGCGATTAAGGCAAGAGCTTTACCTAAATATTTACAAGCAATATCACACTGTTCAATGGCAATTTTATCATTATTTTTAGCACAATCAAATATATCTTTGGCTTGTAGACTTTCAAATTCATTAAGTGATGTTTGAATATCTGGATTTTGCTCTAAATAACGTTTTGTATTTCTTACAACACCAGTTGCAGAACTGAAAAGCTCTAAACAACCAGTATTTCCACAACTACAAATGGTTTTATCGTTGCTATTTACATTTATATGACCGATTTCTCCAGCAGCACCTGTTGCACCAGCTACGACTTTACCGTTTATAACTACACCACCACCAACGCCAGTGCCAAGAGTTACCATAACAATGTTCTTATATCCAATACCACCACCTTGCCACATTTCGCCAAGTGCAGCCACATTTGCATCATTACCAGCTTTTACTTTTAAACCTGTTAGTTCTGACAGAACATTTTCAACATTAAATATGCCCCAGCCCAGGTTTACACACTTTAAAACAGTACCATCATCATTAACAGGTCCGGGAACCCCTATTCCAATACCCTCAATGTCAGATTTTGAAATATTTTTTTCAATAAGTTTACTGTTTATTGCGTTTGCAATATCGCTTAAAATATTTTTTCCATTTTCTTCAGTTCTTGTTGGAATCTCCCACATATCAAGTAGATTTCCATCAGTTTTAAAAAGTCCCATTTTCACTGTAGTGCCACCAAGGTCTACACCAAATACATAATTTTTATACATTTCTTTCATCCTTTTTATTATTTATATAAGACACTCATGCTTTATGTGGAACGACACCAGTTGAATTACGAATTATAAGATTGGTGTGAAGCAAAAGAGTACTTATTGGTCTAAAATTTTAGGAAGATGTGAATACATACATTCTAATACTAAATATGCACTTCATCCAAGGTGTGCATCGTCACATAGATTATGTTTTCTTGATGCATGAAAAAAGCTGTATATCTAAGTTGGTTTATAATGTTAGATAACCGATTTTTCTATAGGCGAATGATTTAAAATGAGAAACTACTAGGGGTTGTTTAAAAAATTAGAATTATTGTGCGAAACAACCAAGATAGCAATAGCGGCAAGGTAGACGAAAATTAGAAAAGAGACATCCAGTTTGTCATATCGGGTGGAAATCCTACGAAACCACTTGATTTTCTGAAAGAAACACTCAATCAGATGCCATTCTTTGTACAGGTGTCAATCTACCAGCCGCAGTTCGGAAAAATTGCTCTGCGGAGCAATCACATAGCTGGCGCCATGATTTGAGATGTATACCCGAATCGGCTGTGCGCCATAAGCGTGATCTGCCAGTACGCTGCTCCCTTTGAGCTTGACTTTTCCAGTAATTCGATGGCGTGAACAGAATCGTGGTCATTTCCAGTTGAGAGAAGAAACGCCACCGGGGTTCTCAAAACATCCACGACAGCGTGGAGCTTTGTATTCAGTATGGCCAACCGCTTTATATGCCGTTTTTCCCCTCCATTGGCGCTTTCGTGTACTTTTACACAAGTCGAGTCTACGCTCAGATTTTCCATATCCGCATCCTCAGACAGTGTGTTCAATATACCATCATCCCTCCATTTAGTAATTCAGGCGTACACAGACTGCCAGAGGCCATAAACCTCTGGCAGTTCCCGCCACTGTGCACCGCTGCAGACAATCCACAGCATCCCGTTGAGCATCGTACGATTATCCTTTCGGGGACGACCACGCTTTCATGTTTTTTCCGGCGGCAGCAACCGTTTGAGCTGTGCCCGTTGTTCTTTTGTCAATTCATAGCTTTTTATACTTTTAGTTTTTCATATCTTCTGTCACAAATACGCACAGCACATCCCCTGCGCTAAACAAGAATAGCAATCCAAGCAGCCAAAGAACCACCATTGCTATCAGGAGCAGCGGCATATACAGATTTATACTTTTTAAGAAATCGTTGTTGTTCCGAAAAGCCTACGCACAAATCCATGATAATAAAATAGATATTGTCAAACAAGTGATTACAAATGAGGGATTGTAATGGTGAATATAAACCTCAGATTATCAACAAATATAATCACAATGCGAACGGCATGGAAAAGAAAAAGGTGTGAGGTTTTATTATATCACTTCATTTGATGATTAGAATTTAGATAGGCGTTGTGTTAATGCGATGATACGACCTGCGCAAATGCGAATATCTTGTTCGGTTAGCCAACCTTTGGAAAGTGCGCGACGAATATCCGCGTCATCCTGCACATTACCTGGCATAATAATATCATTGCCTGCCTTTGCACATTGCCAAGGAATACTGCCATCTGTTGGAACTGTGGTATTCCAGTCGGACATGATAACACCTTCAAAGCCCCATTCTGTGCGGGCAACTATGGTACATAAATCATAGCTATTTGCAGCATGAACACCATTGATAAGGTTATAAGAGGTCATAATGGCAGCTGGTGTAGCAGCTTTGACAGCAATTTCAAATCCACGCAGATAGATTTCACGCAGTGCGCGTTCGGATACATGAACGTCGACCCCCATGCGGTTATCCTCCTGATTGTTGCAGGCAAAATGCTTGATGGTAACACCACATCTGCCGCTCTCTTGTACGCCACGGGTAACAGCAGCGGCTATCGTGCCGGACAGAAAGGGGTCTTCAGAGTAATATTCAAAATTACGACCACACAAGGGATTGCGCTGAATGTTCAGACCGGGTGCAAGCCACAAGTCAACATGAAATTCTTCCATTTCCTGTGCAATGGCATGACCAAATTGCTGTAACAGTTCGATGTCCCAAGTTTGAGCCAGTGCAGTGCCAACGGGAAAAGCAGTGCAGTATTGATAGTAAGTTGTTGCCGTTGGGTCTATTTTTGGAGAATCAAGGAATCCGTTTTCCAGCGAACCCAGTACACCGGTTCCCAGTACAGCGCCAGTGGAGTCTACTTGATAATTTTGGCGCAGGCGAAGTCCGGCGGGGCCATCGGCCATAATCAAGGAAGGGATACCGTGAGATTGTTCAAGTGCCTCGGATGTTTCTCCAGCCGAACCAGGGACACGAATACCTGCAGAGCCAAGTGTGCTGGTTCCAGCCGTGATATTGCCATACAATAGCGGTATCAATTCTTCTGCAGAACCATCTGCAATCGGAGCGGAAGCCGGTGCAGGTTTCGGTTCGGGATGGGGCGTAAATTCATATAGCGGTAAGTCTGACATAAGAGTGGTCTTTTTCATGCGAGCCGGAGAGGGGACAAGCTCAGAAAAAGGATGTTGAATTGGACAGATGGGGTGGGTTTGTTCCATGCAGATGGCTTGTGCAACTTGTAGTTGGGCACAGGCAGTGCAGTCAGCGCTGCTGGTTCCGATTTGGATACAATAGGTTCCAGGGGCGAGCATCCAAGCGTTTTGTTCGGATGAAAAACTAGCAAATTGTTTGGCATCTATGCAAATAGTCAATGTTTGGGTTTCGTCGGGCAACAAGATATGTGTTTTGGCAAAGCCAACCAGCCGATGATATTCTTTCGCGAAATCCGTTTGCGGGCAGTTCGCATATACTTGTACAACTTCACGACCGGAAAATTGTGCACCAGTGTTTCGTACCACGACATCGATTTCAATGCCATGTGTATTGGTACGCAAGCCAGAAAACTCCACAGAAAATGTAGTATAAGAAAGTCCATAGCCAAACGGGAACAATGGCTCAATGTCAAAGCTATCAAAATAGCGATAACCAACATAAATACCTTCTGTATAAACCTCTTTTTGCAAATCTCCGTTGAGATGGCTATATGACAGTGCGCTGGGATAGTCGGTATATCGGCGTGCCCAAGTAGCGGTCAATTTACCTTCCGGAGTTGCCTTACCCAACAATATGTCGGCAACTGCATCTCCTCCTTGTTGACCTGGCTGTGAGATTTGTAGAACTGCACCGATGTGTTTACATTCTTCTAACAGGTCGGTCAATTCAATGGGGCCGCCGGCATTAAGCAATAGTACGATAGGCAGATTGAATTGTGCAAGCGTTTGCAGGTCGGTGTGTTCCTGCTCACTCAGATAGTAGTCACCCTTTTCCAAGCGGCGGTCTTTTCCTTCTCCAGAAATACGGCTTAGGACATATACGGCAACCGAAGCACCTTTTACATCTGTTATGTCAATGGGTCGGCCATGAGGCAGGACAAAGGGATTGGAAGCATAGGCATCAAATGGATTTTCTACGGATTTGGCGTCTTCCAGTATTTTTTCTTTCCATGACAGTCGTGCAGCATGATAGCGCGCACTGTAATCGTCAAGCCATGCTTGGTTTGTGATAGAAACACCAGCGTTTTTCAATCCGGCATAAATAGAGACGCTTTCACGGTTGTTGACATCGCCAGAACCGATACCTCCTTTTACCGTGTATGCAGCACCACTGCCAAACAATGCAATGGAGGTGTTGTGTGCCAACGGTAAAATGCCTGTATTTTTGAGGAGAACGATGCCAGCGACGGCTGCTTTTCGAGCGAGTGCAGCATGTGCTTGTTCACGAGACGAAGGAGTAGATTGCAGGCTACCGCTGTAAGAATGGGTGGATGTAGGATTTTGATGAAGTGTTTGTGTCATGATAAAGGTTCCTTTGAGTAAATTTAGAAAGTGGAGAAAAACCGCCATAGCGGTTTACTATGACGGTTTTTCAGAGGAAGGAAATTGGTATATTATTCTTTGACACCACCCAGTGTAATACCGGCAATGATGTACTTGGAGAGCAACAGATAGATGATGATAATAGGGACGATAGCAACCACAATCATCATATAAATTTTACCCATATCAAAATTCATATAGTCAGCGCCACGCAGAGTAGCGATGAGAATGGGGACGGTCATTTTGTCTTTTGATTGGATAATCAGAGCGGGAACGAAGTAGTTGTTCCACGAACCAACGAAGCAGAAAATCGCCTGCACCGCAACAGCGGGTTTCATAATTGGAAGCACAATGCGGTTAAAGGTCATAAATTCACCAGAACCATCAATGCGTGCGGCTTCCACCAACGACAGCGGAAGGGACGACTTCAAATAGCTGTACATGAAGTAGAATACAGACGGAGAAGCGATGGATGGGATAATGAGCGGCAAAAGCGAATCATACAAACCGATGTTGGTCATCAAGCGAAGGAAGCCCATTGCAGTGACTTGTGTAGGCATGACCAAGATTGCCATAATGAAGGTAAATGCAACTTTTTTCAGCTTAAAGTCATATGCGTATAGGCCATAGGCTGTCAGGGCTGAAAAGTAAGTACACAATGCAGCGGAGCAGGAGGAGACAATAAGGCTATTGAGGATACCCTTGAACATGGGAAAGCTACCGTCGTTGGCGACGTTTTTTAAGTTTTCCAAGAAGTAGTTGCCGGGAAGCCATGAAAAGCCTTTTTGCAGGTCAGCATGAGAACGTGTGGCGTTGACGATTAGGATATAGAAGAAGAATAAGCACAGAAAAGAGAGAATTATCAGGAGGATATATGCCAGAATCGTCTCGCCAACTTTGGTTCTTGTATGCTTCATGCCGCGTCACCTCCTTTATTTTCCTTTTCGGACTTGGCTTTTTTATCGTCTTTGTCATTGGTCATACGATAGACAAAGAAACATAAGATACCGCTGACGATGAATAGATAAACCGACAGAGCACCCGCCATACCATAGTTGCGGCTCTTTAAATGGCTGTTCAAGAACATGATTAACGTCATAGATGTGCGGTCGGGGTTGCCTTGTCCATTGGTTAAAATCTGCGGGACATCGAACATTTGCAGGCCGCCAATGATGGAAGTAATCAGTGTGTAGGCCAAAATGGGTCGAATTAAGGGCAATGTGATATAAAAGAAGCGCTGAACACTGGTACAGCCGTCCAGTTCACAGGCTTCGAAGACATCTGGACTAATGCCCATGATAGCAGCCATTAACATAATGGTGGTATTGCCAAACCACATTAAAAAGTTCATCAACCCAACCAATGAGCGAGTACCAAAAACTGTGCCTAAAAAGTCGATAGGCTCAGAGGTGAGACCCATGGAAGTCAGGATGGAGTTCATCGGACCGTTGGTCGAAAACAGCGCGAAGAACAGCATGGCAAATGCCGAAGCCATGATGAGGTTTGGTAAATAGATGGTTACCTTAAAAAATTGTTTGCCGCGGATTTTCAGCCGCATATCAGTGAACCAGTTTGCTAACAGCAATGCAATGACAATTTGCGGGACAAATCCAATCAGCCACAGAAGAAAAGTGTTGCCGGCATAGTTTATCATATCAGAGCCTAACAACTCGACATAATTCTTCATGCCGACAAAGGTAGGTCCAACTTCTTTAATACCGGAACGATAATATTCAAAAAGCTGTAACGAATGGTATCTACCAGCGGGATTAACGAGAAGATGAAAAACGTTATGAAGAATGGGATAATAAAGATATATCCCCATTTGGCATAACTGAGATGTTTTCTTTTCTGTTTCATAGGTCACCGTTCCTTTCTGGAAAAAGATGCTGCACGGAAAAACCGTGCGGCATCTGATTTTTCAGCGCAATCATTGCAGAGCAAATTTACTGCGGCCACTGGATTTCGGTGATATCGGGGTAACGTTCCTTGATAGCAGTTTCAAAGTTAGATTTTGCACGGTCAAAGTCAACATTGCCCTGGAAGTAATCGCTGAATGCGTTCTGAATCAGTTCCACACAGCCCTGGTCATAGGAGGACAGCGGTGCAATCTGAATATTTTCGGCAACCGGGGCGAAATATTCATAAGGGTTCTGACCGCCAAGGAAGTCGGAGGCAAAAGAAGCATCGGTGGCAGCTTCCTGCATACCGCTGACCGTGTTGGTGAAGTCCAGATAATCCTTGGAGATTTTCAGCAGGTTGTCCTTGTCTGCAGTCAGAGAAAGAATGATGTCCTTGATATGTTCGGGATTGTCAGTGCCAGTTGCGGCATGGATGTAGGAGCCACCCCAGTTGTATTCTTGAGGAGGATTGGTGACAGCCCAAGCGCCATTTTCGCCGTCCCAGTTCGGATTCAGCGTGAAGTCAATTCCCCAAGCTGGCAGAAGGAACGCAAATACCTTGGAGGATGCACTCATGGATTTATTCCAATCGTCATTCCATTGACCCTTAACGGTCTTGTCGAAGTAACCGGCATCCAGCCATTCTTTGGAATCGTTAATCCAATTCATAATCTGTGGGTCAACTTTAACAGTAGATTCGCCATTGGTGACCCAAGATTCTGAGATACTATTACCGTACAGGCGGAATGTGTCCGCATAGGAAGCAAAAGTGTAGTATCCCTTTGCTTTCAATTCTTCGGCAGTCGCTTTCAAGGTGTCCCAGTCCTTGACCTTTTCCCCCACAGCAGCCGGGTCATCGGTACCAAAGACATCCTTGGCGATATCTCTGCGGTAAACCAGCAAACCGGGGCAGCACTGCCAGGTTGAGCCGCGCTGTACGCCGTTCTGGTCGGATGCAGTCGTCTTAGTGAACGCATATTGGTCAGTTAATTCGGTTTCAGGGTCAATCCCCAAGTCGGTCAGCGGCATTGCTACGTCAGCGGTTGCATCTGTGTACTTAAAGACGTAATCTGTTTCGGATAGGAAGATATCCACCTTATCATCCGTCGCGGCAGATGCTTGATTGAGCAGCGCTTCATCTAATTTCTGCTGATAGACACCATCCTGATTGGGATTGATAATCCAATGGATTTCTGTGCCGTCTTTGAGCTTGGTAACCGTACCATCCTCTGAAGTGCTTTCCACTTCGGGATAAATCGCTTCAAGACGTGCACGAAACTCATCATTCCAGCTATAAATGTTGATGACAGCGCCTTCTTCTGCCGTTGCGTCTGCGGACGCTTCTGAAGAAGTGTTCGAGGTGTTGCCGCCACCACAACCTGTTAGAAACGAAGTGCCTAATGCCGTAGCCATGAGCAACGAACCAACTCTTTTTTCATGCTATAAAACCTCCTACTTATTTTGTACCCGCAACATCGGGTGTTTATCGTGTTTCTATTATAACGTGCATCGTTGACACAAATATATTAGAATCGTACAAAAAATATCAAATCCATGACCGTTTTTTGTCCAATGTGCGACAATCTTGCCAAGGGGATATCCTGTGTTGCGTTGCGGAGATAAATGTTATATAGTATAATAAAAGTAGAAATATAGCGAAAAGCAGCATCCGGCATACCATATACCGGACAATATCTGGCAGCTTGTCGCAGAAAGGAGCGGTTTCAATGAATTACCAAAAGGAATGGCTGCTTTTGGAAGCAAACGATGACATTGACGAGATTGAACATCGCAATCCCAATGAAGAATTTCAATTTTATCGGGCGGTGGCAAGCGGTGATGTTGAACTGGTGCGTAAAAATTGTGAACAGGGACGATTTCGGCAAGATGATGGTGTAGGTGTGTTGTCGCGCGACCCGGTTGTCAATCTCAAATATCACTTTGTTATTACGACAGCGATGATTACGCGGCTATGTGGTCAGCATGGTATGGAACTGGAGCAGGCATTCCGGCTGAGTGATTTTTATATTCAAAAACTGGATGATATGCACACAATTGAGGAAATTTGTCGTTTACATGATGAGATGGTGATGGATTATACCAAAAAGATGTGCAAAAATTTGCGAAGCGACACCAACTCTAAACATATCAATGCCAGTAAAGAATATATCTACGCCCATATCAAAGAGCGTATTACCATTGAAGATTTAGCAAACGAATTAGGGGTTTCGGCAAGTTACTTGTCTCGTTTGTTCAAGAAAGAAACAGGGATGTCGGTTAGTTCCTATATTCGCCAGCAAAAAATTGAAATAGCAAAGAATCTGCTACGCTTTAGCGACTGCTCTATGATAGAAATTGCAAATCAATTGTCTTTTTCTTCGCAAAGCCATTTTATCCAGCAGTTTCGTGAAGTAATGGGGATGACGCCCAAAAAATATCGGGACGAAAATCGTTTGACGCCTTGGTATGATTGAAGATAAAGCAGCAAAATACCCGCCGGATGGTGTTTGAACCATTTGGCGGGTATTTTGTTGTTATATAAGGATTACAGCACTAGAACGATATCGTTTTCAGATTGGAGCAGGTCGGATGGAATATAGTTATCGGGGAGAGGGTGACCATTGAGGGTCAGTGAGGTACAACCCGATTCCCGTCCGTTGGGATTTTGTACTTGAATGTGCAGCTTTTTACCGCGGAAATCTTTATCCATTGTAAATGCTTGCCAGGTCTTGGGGATAGCTGGCGCCAGACGCAAACCGTCCAGTTCAGGGCGCAGACCGAGGATGCCTTCGACACATCCAACCATAACCGTCGAAGCTGTTCCAGTCAGCCAATGTACATGCGAGCGACCAAAATGACAGCTTGCAGGGCCTTCCGTGAATTGACCGTAGCAATATGGCTCCAAACGGCGAATCTCAGCCCGGTCATTTTGTGCGGCAGGCGCGTTTTCGGTGAAATAAGTGAATGCGCGCTCACCATGTCCACACAGGGCTTCAGCGAGGATGAGCCATCCCTGTGACTGCGAGAAGATACCCGCATTTTCTTTGGTGCCTGGATTATAGATAACCGCAAGCGCACCATCAAAGGCATGTGCGTGATAGGGTGGGTCCATCAATACCGCGCCATAGGCGGTATTCAATCGGTTATATACCTGCGTCATAGCGGTTTCTGCCTGAGTAGAGTTGGCAAGACCGCTGATGACAGACCAGCTTTGCGGATTGAGCCACAGATTGGCTTCGGGGTCTTGTGCAGCGCCAATGCGTTCGCCTGCTTCGGTAAAGCCGCGAATGAATCGGTCACCATCCCAACACAGTGCCTGAATTTTTTGTTCAGTCTCAACCATTGTATCTTCCAGCCAGCGGCGGTCGGCATCTTCGCAGCGACTGCAAGCAAACAAGCGCAGAATGCGCAAAGCATAGTAGAATTGCAGGGCAACGAAAGTCGATTCACCGTTTGCACCTAGTCGCAAGCAATCATTCCAGTCGGCGTATAGACCAGCGGGTAACCCATGCGGGCCTAGGTGCGAAAGAGAGAAGCGAACGGCACGTTTGAGGTGTTCATAAACCGAACCTTGGTCTCGGTTAGCGAAGGGAATGACCTCATCTAAAAAGGCCTTATCACCAGTTTCGGCAATATACTTATATACGGTCGGGAACAGCCACAACGCATCGTCAGCGCGATAAGCTGGATGGCCGGTTTCTGCCACATAGGAAGCATCGTCGGGTGTATCTTCATGTCCAGGATTGTGTGTGAACTTGACTAGTGGCAATCCGCCTCCATTATCCACCTGTGCGGATAACATAAAGCGAATCTTTTCTTTTGCCATATCTGGAGCCAGATGGATAATACCTTGGATATCCTGTACGGTATCACGATAGCCGTAACCGTTGCGCAAACCACAATAAATGAACGATGCTGCACGAGACCACACAAAGGTGATAAAGCAGTTATAGGCATTCCAAGTGTTAATCATGGTATTAAACGCGGGGTCAGGGGTATTGACCTGAAGGTGGTTGAGGCGGCGATACCAATCCTGTTTGAGTGCTTCGACCTCCTGCGTGCAACGAGCAGCAGGGTCACCATATTCTTGGAGCAAGGTGGCAGCATCAGCCGAACGTTTCATGCCAAGCACAAAAGCAATGGTGCGTGTTTCACCAGGAGCCAGTGAGACGACACAGGACAGCGCACCGCAGGCATTTTCATTGTAGCTGGTTACATTGCCTAAGTTGCCGGACGCGATGCCCTGCGGGTCTCCATAGCTGTGGTATCGACCCAAAAAGGCTTCTTTATCACCGCAATATGAGGATACAGGTGCGCCCACAAGTCCAAAGAATCGTTCAGTAACCGTTTTGCCGTCTACCAATTCGTCAGAGGGCTGTGCATCGAGGTTGCCGTGAATCTGCTGCATAATGCGGTTATTGGCAAATAGGGTGCGGCTGATGAACAAAGAATACTGTAAATTGACTTGGTCTTGTTCATAGTTGCTGTGATTGGTAAATTCCGCGTACCCCGTCAACGTCAATTCGCGCGTGGTGTCGCTCTCGTTGGTTACGGTTAGACACCATACTTCATGAGTGCTATCGAGTGGTACATAGTATACTGCCTCGGAGCGGATACCAGCATAAGTTGCAGGCATTCGGGTATACCCCATTCCGTGACGACATTCACAATGGTAGTCTTTCAGGTCTTTGCCGACTGGCTGCCACGAAGCTGACCAGTAATCCCCAGTTGCATTGTCGCGCAGATAGAGGTACCGACCAGGTTGGTCGAATTGGTTGAACACATAGCGTAAAATACGACCGTTTGCACCCGATTTTGCAAAGCTATATCCGCCGGCATTGTTAGAGATGATAGCACCATATGCGGGAGAGCCAAGATAGTTGACCCAAGGAGCCGGCGTATTGGGCTGTTCTATCACATATTCGCGTTGTGCGTCGTCAAAATATCCGTATTTCATTTTATTTACCGTCCTTTTATCCCATTTATACAAGGTCGACTGTAATAAGATCGCCTTCGGGTGGCAGATGCTCTACCCATGTACGGGGCAATATAATGCAGCCAGCAGCATTTGGTTTCCAAGACTGCGTACCGCACTTTGCTTGTTTGAGCACATAAGCACCATAGTCTTTGTGTGCAGTATTTTGGTAGCGTATCGTCAAGGGGCGACCTGCAAAGGTCAACGTGAGTTCGGCAATACCCGATGCGTCAAATTGTTCGCCCATCAACTTGGGATTCAACATCAGTTCACCAGCCTGTCCGCGCACACCAAATGCTTCTGTTATCATGGTCAACATAAACCAGCTTGCGGCACCGGTCAGATAGTGGTACATGCCGCGCCCATCGGCAGAGAAATATTCCGGAATTCCGGGATAAATGCGGCTGGTTTCAAAATGAAGAGCGGCATCTGAAAGCGTTTTAAGGGCTTTCCATCCTTCTTTGGCAAAACCGCGGCGATAAAGTGCATTGGCATACATGACCGTCATATGAGAAAAGACCGCACCGTTTTCTTTTTCGCCATAGGCGAATCCAAACATTCTACCCATGTTGAATTTCAACTCATGGAAATCAGTATTGAGGCGATAACCGCCAATTTCAGCGCGATATAGATAGCGGTCAGCACTCTGTACAATTTGTGCAATTTGCTCCTTGTCAGCAACTTCTCCCATAATAGAGAATACTTGACCGGTAAGCATCATACGCACACCACTGGGGAAATAGCCTTCCACGGCATTTCCATCATTGTCGTAATAGCTGTTAAACCAGCCTTCGTTTTCTCCATTCAGCCATTCTTGTGCCCGAAGATGACCAGTCAACCAGTCAGCACGCTGTAACAAATCGTGAGCTAGGTCGGTTAGTTTGACCGTAATCTTCCGCCCGCTGACATTGTGTAGGCAACTGCCCATATAACGGTTCAGCACTTCACGTTTATTCGCCACACTGTCAAACAGGGATGGGGAGGTATCCAGTAAAGGTGCGATTTCTTCCAGTAGTTCTATGCTGCGTCCGGGATTCTGTTTGTCAAGCAGCGTAATCATTGCAGCCAGTTCGCGCAGGTTACCCGCATAAGCACAGGTGAAAGCGACGCTTTCCCCGTTTTCCGCTGCCATATCTAGCGCGTCATTCCAGTCTGCACCGCGTAAGCGATAGATATTATGTACACCAACATCATAGAACGCGGTTAATTGTTCCAGAAGCAGGTGTTCCAATATACTGCCCTTATAAATTTTGCCTTCTTTAGTTCGCAACAGGCTACCTTGTTCGGATTGCCATTCGCCGTCAATCTCCGTACCGCGCATGACCTGTGCATCTTTAAAGTAAGATGCAGTCCGTTCCAAAATTTCCACGTCACCAGTCTGGTCGATGTATAAGCGGGTTGTCATTTGTGGCCAAAGCGCATGGTCCATCCAAACACGGGCAATACCATTTCGGTCAGCAATAAAATTGCCATCACCGTCTCCGATAATCGTAGCATTGGTGCCATCAATGCGCACACCACCGAAATTTTTCTCAATCATCTGCCCCACTTGGCTGGGTTCCATCAACAAAAGCGAAAGACAATCCTGCCATAGGTCACGCCAGCCGCGCCCACCGCGCCCATAGTCGTGATGAGGTAAGAACGAGCAACCAAACAGGCGGCGCAAGAATGGCTGAAAACAAATCCATTTCATCAAACGGTCGCGGTTGATGTCTCCAGTGGAAAAATTTACGTTGACTTTTTTCTGCCAATAATCGCGTGTATACGCAAAGGCTTCTTGAACTTTTTCTATAGATTGATAGCGCTCAAATACATCCGTTACAGATGCTTCGCTATCCTCGACACCCAGTAGCAGTACAAATGAGGTCTGTTCACCGGGCGCCAATTCGATTTCAGGAAAACGAAATGCCCCCATTGCCTCACGACCTGCGCGAGATGTTCCGGCGGGAACACCCGCATAGGATTCACGCACAGCACGCGGTGCGGTTAGACTTCCTCCTTCACCGATAAATTCTTCTACGGTTGGATAAAAGGCTACTGGAGATTGACCAGTCGATTGATAGCCCATTAGATAATATATTCGATGGTTTTGACGGTGTCCACGTTCATCAAAAAATGACATGGTTGGACGTACCAGAATACCGTGTTCAGTGGTACGGATACGATGTAGCATACAAGTTACATTGCGATGGTCGCGCAGATTATCGGCACTGCGTCCATATAAGGGAATCGCTGCATAAGGTGTGAAACACTGGGAAGCTGCCCCTTGATTTTCCACAGTTAGTAAAAGAATTTCTACATTGTCTGCTACTGGTACAAAACTTGTCAGTGTGGCATGGATATGGACGTGGCGTATGACGCGTTCCAACGTGTGCCACATGAAACCTGCGGTCAAACGGCTGTCATCTTGTTGGGGTGTAAACTTGACGGCTTCTTGTGCAGCCGAAGCACCAGTGAGTGAAATAGCGGTACCATCTTGCCCCACAAGCCAAAAGTTTCGAGTGGAGCGGTTGTTGTGCAGATTCTCAATGCTGACAGGTTCTAATAAAAACGTTTCTTGGTCTAATTTACTGTCACCACCCAGGTTCGGACTGACACAGCTCTTCAGCCCAGTTTCTGAGGCCAGAGGAAAATACAGTTGACTGATGTCCTCAGGCCGCTCCAGTATAAAACTGCCAGCATCGTCAATGAAATTTGGATGTTTCAAGCCAATACCTCCTTGCATGATGGGGGCAAGGTACACAGTCAGATACCAAAATACCAACCATAATTGCCTTACCGTTCATTTCTGTCCTAGAACTTAGTTGAGTATAATGATAGCCTGTTTTTTGTACATAAAAAACAAAAAAGATGATTAAAAACATCAAATTCATGACGCAATGTAGAATGAGATTGAAAATTATAGTTTTCTAAATTGCTTTTATAGCATGACACCGTTTTATGAATCTTTTTTGCCGCCACATTTTGTGGTTGCTATCGATTAAGACAAAAATCAGATAGAATTAGCAGATTTATGATATAAAACAAAACATGGATTTGGATAAAATAAAATTGTAGAAAATGAACAGAAAGCGGCGACAATAGCGCGGACTGTTCGGACAAAAAGAATAAAAGGAGGAATCATTGCATGAAGCACAAAAAGAAATTTCTGGTGGTTCTGGCAGCAGCCATTCTTTCAACCGGGCTTTGCGGCATGACCACACCGGAAACAAGCAAGGAGGCCAAATCTAACGTGGAAAAAAGTGTGCAAGCAGCCGCGGCAACGGGTGATGCCTTATCCTATGAAGGGTATACACTGCGGTGGCAGGACGACTTCAACGGCAGTGCGCTCAATCGTAACGACTGGAATGTAGAACTGCATGACCCCGGCTGGGTCAACAATGAATTGCAGGCGTATGTCGATTCTGCGCAAAACATTTATGTAAAAGATGGCAGTTTAGTCATCAAGCCGATTGAAAAAAAGAACGCCGATGGCACGGTATCTTATACCTCAGGTCGAATTAACACTCAGAATAAGCATGATTTTAAATATGGTCTGTTTGAAGCCCGCATCAAAGTACCCAAAGGGCAAGGTTTTTTGCCAGCATTCTGGATGATGCCGACCAACGAAAATCTGTATGGTCAGTGGCCGCGGTGTGGTGAGATTGATATTATGGAGGTGCTCGGCAATGACACCAAGACTTCATATGGTACGATACACTATGGCAACCCACACAGCGAAAGCCAAGCTAGCCATACACTGTCGTCGGGTAGCTTTTCGGACGAGTACCACGACTTTGCAGTAGAGTGGGAACCAGACTGTATTCGTTGGTATGTGGACGGCCATCTGATTCACTCCGAAAATGATTGGTATTCTGTTACCGAGGGACAGGGGGAAATCACCTATCCAGCGCCGTTCGATCAACCGTTCTATGTAATTTTAAATCTTGCGGTTGGCGGCACTTGGCCAGGCAATCCCGATGCGACCACAGACATTGCAAACGCTGCTCTATATGTTGATTATGTGAAAGTTTATCAGAAAGACAACTATGACGAGAACGTGACCAAGCCCAAAAAAACCGTTGTTTTGCGTGACCCAGATGCTTCGGGTAATTATATTGTGAACGGTGATTTTTCGGTACAGGAAAGCCTGACCGATGAAACCAACTGGACATTTTTGACTACATTGGGTGGCACAGCACAGGCAAAGATTGAAAACAATGCGCTCAACATTACCACAACCAACCAAGGAACCGCCGATTACAGTGTACAGTTGGTGCAGCCCAATTTGCCATTCAAGCAAGGCGGCATCTATCAGGTCAAGTTTGACGCATCGGCAAGTACTGCGCGCAATATGAAAGTTGGCGTATCCGCCCCAGACCGTTCCTATCAACGGTATTTAGAAGATACGATTGTTGCGTTGACTCCCCAATCAAAGACGTATACCTATACGTTTACCATGACCGCCCAAGACGACGCAAACGGACGACTGGAATTTAATCTCGGTGCTGCCGGTTCGACTGCAGGTGTCACACTGCGCGCTGTTTCGGTAAAGAAAATTGGAGAAGAAGATTTGAGCCAGCAGGGCAAAAGCGTCTTAGCCGATGGTAATTATGTTTATAACGGCTGTTTTCAGGAAGGCGAAGCACGGTTGGGCTATTGGGACATTGAAAAGCGTGGGGATGCACAAATCTGTGTCACCAATGAAAACAATGTGCGGCGGCTGATGGTGACGGCTGGTGCGTCCACTTCGGCTTCCAATCCGGTGGTTATCCGCCAGCCCGACCTTGCGCTGACTGCGGGCAACTATGCGTTGAGCTTCAACGCGGAAGGTGCTTCGGGTAAGTATGTGACTGTAGACGTGGCAGGTACCAAGTATACAGCAAAACTCAACGGTAAAGATAGTTCCTATGATTACAAGTTAACACTTCCCAAAACACCCACATCCACCGATATTTCGTTGACCATTCAGCAGCCGGGTGTTTACTATCTGGATAATATCCAACTTGTAGAGGATAAACTGATTAAAAACGGCAGTTTTCAGGCCGGATTCTCCGGCTATGAAGTGTATGCGTACACGCCGTCCGATGTCAGCTATGTTGTGGACAGTCTGACCGAGGACAATGCCGCTGACATTACCATTCAGGATACTGGCGACCAAGCATGGAAAATCCAGCTAAAACAAAGCAATATTGCGTTAGAAAAAGACCAGCGGTATCGGCTTACGCTAAAAGCAAAGTGCAGCGTAGATAGAAAGCTGATGTTTGCGATTCAGCGCGACGGCACAGTTGATGATGACTGGACACCTTATTCAGGAGAAAAGGTGGTCACACTGGGCAAAACCTATCAGACCTATGAAATTGTGTTCCAGATGACCCACCCCACCGACCTAAAATCGGTTCTCAGCATTTCAATGGGTGCTGTGGACGGCGAACAGATTTCCCAACAGCATCGCATTTGTATTGATGAAATCCAGTTGGAAAAAATCTCGGCACCGCAGGCGTAACCCGTTATCTGCTGGTACAAGACATGAAAAATAGGAAAAATCCACTGATTCCATTTGGAATCAGTGGATTTTTGGTGCTGAATCTTAGCCGCGTGCAGCCAGATTCTGCTCGTAAGCCTCAATCATTTTCTTGACCATCTGACCGCCGACCGAACCGGCCTGACGCGAAGTCAGTTCCCCGTTATAACCTTCCTTCAGGTTCACACCAACCTCGGCCGCTGCTTCCATCTTAAAGCGATCCATTGCGGCACGAGCCTCAGGAACGACCATCTGATTCGAGCTGTTATTGTTGCTAGCCATAGTTTGTTTCTCCTTTTCGTTTGTGTTTTTTGGGGTGTTGCTGTTAGTATTGTGACCAGCATAGGCATGAAATATGATGACCAATTTCTTCCGATTGTGGCATTTTACGCGCAAATTAGTCAGCGCTCTGCCTTTGGGTATCAATAGATATGGTTTGGCTTAGATTTATGTAAGTTGGTTCGCATAGCCTATGCACTATTCAAACAAAAAATGAAGAACAAAACTAGAGTATCATACGAAGTGAATGAAATATGCTTGACAAATGGGAAGCACAATGATAAGGTTATAGGCGGAAGGAGTGAGCATATAAAATGAAAAAAGTAATTCATTCTGAATCTGCCCCGGCTGCGATTGGGCCGTATTCTCAGGCAATTGCCGTTGGAGGAATGCTGTATACTTCGGGTCAGCTTCCGATTAACCCGGAGACTGGTACATTTCCGGAGGGGATTGCTGAGCAAACCCGTCAATCTCTGACCAACGTGAAAGCAATTTTGGAAGCTGCCGGAATTGGCATGGAACGTGTGGTAAAAACCACTGTTTTCCTCAGTGACATGGAGAACTTTGGTGCAATGAACGAAGTATATGGTACGTTCTTTGATGAGAGCGGTTATCCCGCTCGTTCAGCGGTTGAAGTAGCTCGTCTGCCGAAGGATGCTTTGGTGGAAATTGAAGTTGTTGCCGCACTGTAATCGTTTTCTTGCAAAAGATATCCATATTGGAATGATATTGGGGTTTGGCTTATGGCTCCATATACAGCGAATGGGTCAGACCGAAATCAATTGATAGCTTGCATGACAGAAGTGCCCGCGAACGCTTGGATTGTCCGCGGGCATTTTGTTTTGAAATAAGATATGTAAGGTGGAGGTGGGGACGGCCCATTTTCTATTTTGCATACAAGAAAAGGGGTTATATATGAAAAATAGTAACGCAGCGATGATGCGACGCGATTCATGGAAATCCAAATGGGGATTTATTTTGGCCTGTATTGGCTCGGCTGTCGGTATGGGAAATATTTGGCTGTTTCCCAGCCGCGTTGCTAAATATGGTGGAGCGTTCTTGCTCGCTTACTTTATCTTTGATGTTCTGATAGGGTTTTCGGGCGTAATTGGTGAAATGAGCTTTGGGCGCGCGGCTCGTTCCGGCCCAGTGGGTGCATTTAAAAAGGCTTGTGCCTCCCGTGGAAAGGGCAACATTGGCGCAAAGATTGGTTTGTTTCCAATGGCGGGCGCTTTGGCGCTGGCAATCGGATATGCCGTTGTGATGGGCTGGATTTTTAAGTATACACTTGGCTCTATAACTGGCTCGGCGTTGGCGTATGGCTCAGATATTGGAGACGTATCAGGGTATGTTGGTGCGTTTAATGAGACCGCTTCGGCATTTGGCAATAATGTATGGCTTATCGTGGCGCTTGTAGTAACCTTTATCATTATGATATTTGGTATTGCGAGCGGGATTGAACGAGCCAATAAAGTTATGGTTCCACTGTTTTTCGTGATGTTTATTGGCTTGGTGTTCTATGTGGGCTTTCAACCTGGGGCATCCAACGGTTACCGGTGGATGTTTACCATTGAGCCTGAAATGCTGATGAATCCGATGACATGGGTATATGCACTCGGACAATCGTTCTTTTCGCTATCTCTTGCGGGAAATGGTACAATCATTTACGGTTCCTATCTGTCTGATAAAGAAGATATTGTCAGCTCGGCTTGGAAGGTCGCACTATTTGATAGCTGTGCGGCAATGCTGGCAGCATTGATTATTGTGCCGGCAATGGCAGCCGCGGGAACCACTACATTTGATGGTGGCCCTGGTTTGATGTTCATTTACCTGCCTAATATGTTTGCTGCAATGCCCGGCGGGCGGATTGTAATGATTGTATTTTTTGTCGCCGTTCTGTTTGCCGGTTTGACTTCACTGGTCAATCTGTTTGAAGCACCTGTGGCAACCTTACAGGATAGTCTGCATTTCAGCCGCGCAAAAGCGGTTATCGTCATTGCAGTTATTGGCACAGCCGTTTCGCTGTGTATCCAAGGAATTGTATCGCAGTGGATGGATTTTGTTTCCATTTATGTGTGCCCGCTTGGTGCAGGACTGGCCGGTATTATGTTTGCTTGGGTTTGGGGCAGAAAAGCGGTTGAAGATGCGGTTTCGCTTGGGCGTAACCGTCGAATTGGTGGATGGTATTATCCGCTCTATAAATACGGTTTTTGTATCCTGACCATGCTGGTGTTTGCACTGGGTATTTATTACGGTGGCATTGGTTGACCGAATAAAATCAAATAATTAGTATGAAAAAATAGCCGTCTCAAATCATTGAGACGGCTATTTTATGCGTTTGGCATGTCATTTATTCTAAAGATTGCAGGTATTCTTCTACAAACTTGGAAGCGGTTGCGCCATCGGCGGCAGCCGTGATAATTTGGCGCATTGGCTTGGTGCGCGCGTCACCGACGACAAACACGCCGGGGACGCTGGTGCGCGTGGTTTCATCGGCGATAATATAACCTTGTTCATCAAGGGCAACCTGTTCTTTGACCAAAGCGGTGTCGGGAACGCGACCAACTGCGACAAATAAGCCGTCGCAGGACAACTCGGAGGTTTCACCAGTTACGCGGTCGGTCATGCCGATACCAGTCAATTGTTGATTGTCAACCAACAACCGGTCAATTTGCTTGTTCCATACAAATTCCAGATTGCTTGCCTTTTGCAGGGGAGCAAGGTAACTCTGTGTTGCGCGCAGCGTATCGCGTCGGTGTACGAGATAGACTTTTTTGCAGATTTTAGACAGTGCAAGGGCATCTTCAGCCGCTGAGTTGCCGCCGCCAGCAACAACGACTGTTTTGTTGCGGAAGAACATGCCGTCACAAGTGGCGCAGTAGGACACCCCATGTCCTCGCATGGCTTCCTCATTGGGAACACCGAGCAGGCGAGGAGAAGCACCGGTTGCCAAGATGACAGCTTTGGCAAGCACGGTTCCGGCGCTGGTTGTGATGCGCTTAGGCGAGGCGTTCAGGTCAAGTGCGGTGACTTCGGCGTATTCGGTCACAGCGCCAAAGCGTTCGGCGCCGCGCTGCATTTTTTCGGCCAGTTCAAAGCCGTCAATCCCTTCATCAAATCCGGGATAGTTGTCAACCTGCGTCGTGGTTGCCATTTGTCCGCCAGCAGACAGCTTTTCCAGTACCAGAGTATCCAGACCGGCGCGCACACAATACAGTGCAGCAGCATATCCGCCCGGCCCACCGCCAATAATTACAACGTCATATTGTTCTTTCATGGTCAATCCTCCTGTTCAGGTCAGATGCGCTGTTCGGCAATCCATGCTTCTAATTGAGCTTGAGAGCTGGGTGCAACCAGCTTATCGCCGTGTTCACCGTGCTGGAATAAATAGAACGTGGGAATGACTTCAACGCCAAACTGTGCAGCCAATTCGGGCTGTTCGTCAATGTTAATTTTTGCAATCGTTACATCACTAGCACCGTCCATCCGGTCAAGTACGGGCGCAATGCGGCGGCAGTAAACACACCAAGGTGCCCAAAAATCAATCAATACAGGGCGGTCAGCCTGCAAAACCTGTGTTTCAAAATTTTCTTTGGTTATGGTCAACATAAAAATTCCTCCATTTATATGCAGAATGCTTGCGAACGATATTTCTTTTTGATGTTCTTAGTATACACATTCTGTGGAGATTTTACTGTGACACAATCACATAAGGTCAAATTATTTTTATTTAGGAATGGTATGAATTATGCCAATTGTTGCTATCTTTGCGGCTGCGGCGGTCAAAAATGGAGGCGACTAGTTCACAGATACCGTCGGCTATCAAGCTGATACCAAAGAAACGGATGATAAGTCGTGTAACACCAAATGGATTGAGCAATAAAATAAGACCGAGTAACAGGGGAACCACAGTGGAGGCCAGCAGCGCAAATCGGGAAGAAAACTTCATTTGAAACGCATCAATTGCAAGCGGCAATTTCATCAAACCGTCGAGCAGCAACAATAAACCCAGCGTCAGAGGCAGAAAAGACAGGATAACACGCCAGAAAAATAGGCAAAACAGGCCGATGAGTATAAATACGATACCAACCCATTTATCGCCATCATACGCCCAACCGTGTTTTGCATTGCGGGCATAGCGCAAGAGTCGGGCGGCCGCATAGACAAAAGAGCCGATGGACAGGGCAAGACAAAACAGGCGGCTGGCAATATCGGGGTAAAGAATGAGTGGAACCGCAAACAGAATATATAAAATCGGAATCCAAATGGAGCTAGAGCGGCGATTGCCGTTGCTGGAAAAAAACACAAACATAAAAAAATCTCCTTTGGTCAATCTTTGTTTCATTGTATCACAGGCATATGGGAAAATCCAGCCGGTTTCGGGCGGACAGGCGGTGTCGTGACCTGAAAAAATGGAGGTAAAATTACCGTCATCCTGCCCAAGTATAGACCAAAAAGTGATATAAATTTGTTTTTTTCGTATCTTTCAGGGATGGGGAGATGTCGCTATAATTGAAAAGGAAATTGCAGGATGTAGTTGCAATCAATGTGCGAAGATAGGATATTAAGAACTGCTCGACAAACGCATAATCAATGCTCGGAAAACCAGATTTTAGGGGGAACAGAATATGACAAAAACCATGACCGAGGGCGGCCCGGCCAAACTGATTTTTTTCTTTACGCTGCCGCTTTTGGGAGGAAATCTATTTCAACAATTTTATAACATGATGGATACCCTGATAGTCGGACAGACCTTGGGGGTAGATGCACTGGCAGCAGTGGGATGCACCGGAAGTATTATGTTTCTGATTATCGGCTTTGTACAGGGCATGACAGCTGGCTTGTCGATTGTAACCGCACGGCATTTCGGCGCCAATGATTTGCAAGGGGTTAGGCGTAGTTTTGCGGCCAATATTGTGATTGGTGCAGTGGTTACGATTGTACTAACGGCATTCTCGGTGCCGTTGGCGCGTCCGATTCTGATTGCCATGAACACGCCCGCCAGTATTTTGGATGACGCCTATTCCTATATTGTGATTATTTATGTGGGTGTCTTTGCAGCGATGCTGTTTAATATGTTGTCTAATGTGCTGCGTGCATTGGGAGACAGCTGCACACCGCTGTTGTTTTTGGTGCTGTCCAGCATTTTAAATGTTGTGCTGGACTTGGGCTTTATTATTGTATTTCATATGGGTGTTGCAGGTGCAGCATGGGCAACTGTTATTGCACAGGTGGTTTCGGGACTGCTTTGCATCATATATATCAAGAAAAAGTTTTCGATACTGCATGTACAGCGGGAGGACTTTCGATTGACCCGCGGGGAGCTGTGGCAACACGCAATCATTGGTTTGCCGATGGGATTTCAGGCATCCATTATCGGTATTGGTGTTATTATCCTGCAAATTGTACTCAATGCGCAGGGAGAACAGGCGGTGGCAGCTTATACTGCGGCACAAAAGATTGAACAAATTCTTTGTTCGCCGTTGACATCGTTTGGTATGACGATGGCAACTTATGCGGCGCAGAATTACGGAGCCGGAAAGATTCACCGCATTCGCATGGGCGTACATCGCTGTGCGGCGATGTCGTTGGGATATACAGCGGTCGTGACCTGTCTGGCTACGTTCGGCGGTGTGCCGCTGGCAAGATTGTTTGTGTCAGATGCGCCAGCGGTGGTTGAGATGGCAGCGCAGTATTTGCGGCTGACCAGCTTATTTTACTGGACACTGTCGTTGCTGTTTATTTTGCGTTATACTCTGCAAGGTTTGGGACAGGGGATTGTACCTACAATTGCGGGCATTATGGAGTTGGTCATGCGTGCAGCAGGATGTATTTTGTTGGCTGCACCGTTTGGATTTGGAGGCATCAGCGTGGCTTATGCGTTGGCTTGGCCGGGGTCATTGGCTCCGCTGGCGATATCCTATTTTTACACCATGCGTCGTTTGCGCTGGAAAGAACAGCAGATGCAATACACAGATAAGGCAGTTTCGCTATAAAAAGACACGGCTTTGGCCGTGTCTTTTTTGATAATATGCTGATTTTTGGAAAATAAGATAAAAAATGACAATGACATAATTGACGGGTCAATTGTTTTGTTGTACAATAAAACTAATATAGTTGAAGATGCAACTAATTGTGAGGGTATCATATGACACGGCAATCCATTACATTTTTGAAATATATTTCCATTATACAGCGCAATACCAATCGTTATTTTGATTTGTCTTTGGAACCTGACCAGATTGGAAGTGGGCAGCAGTTTTTTTTGTTGCGCATTCATGAGAACAAGGGCATTACCATGAACGATTTGGCGCAAATGGGAAGCTTTGACAAAGGAACTGTAACCAAAGCAGTGCAAAAACTGATAGAGCAGGGTTATGTGCGTATGACCGTGGACAAGCAGGATAAGCGTGTACGGCATTTGTATACGACCGAGCAGGCAAAGCAGGTAGTAGAACATATCTATGAATTGCGTGACACATGGAATGACCAGATTACCGCATCCCTTACACCGGACGAACGACAAACCGTGTTTGCTCTATTGGAGCGAATGGCACAAGGCTCTTGCGCCGTATTAAATAGTTTGAGCGAATCGAAAGGGGAAGAAAACGAGAATGAGCCAAACGAGTGAGCAAACCATGCAAACAGTTGAAAATCCATTGGGTACTTTGCCGGTCGGGAAACTTCTGGTTAATTTTTCAGTTCCAGCCATTATTTCCTGTTTGATTAACTCTATCTATAATATTGTTGACCAGATTTTTATTGGTCAGGGCGTAGGATATCTGGGAAACGCAGCAACAACCGTGGCATTCCCGCTGATGACCATTTTGTTGGCATTTGGGACCATGATTGGTGCGGGCAGCTCGGCACATGCCGCCATTCGATTGGGTGAGAAAAACGAGCGGGAAGCTGTGGAGGCACTCAACAATGCGTTCCGGTTTACCATCATTCTGGGTATTGTCATTATGATAATTGGTTTTATCTTTTTGACACCCATTTTGACCCTGTTTGGCGCAACCGATAACATTATGCCGTATGCACTCGATTATACTGGTATTATTTTGCTTGGTACACCGTTTAATCTGGTCAGTATCGTGTTGTCCAACCTTGCCCGCACCGACGGACATCCGCGTATGTCTATGTACGGTATGCTGATTGGTGCAGCGCTCAATACCGTGCTTGACCCAATTTATATTTTTGTGTTCCATTGGGGAGTACGCGGTGCCGCGATTGCGACCATTACTTCGCAAATCATTTCGGCAATCGTCCTGACGACTTACTTTGTGCGCGAGTCCAAAAACAATCCGCGTCATATGCGGTTGGAACGCAAAGGGATGAAACTAGATTTTGGGTTGATTTCCCGTTTTCTGGTGCTGGGTATTTCATCTGGTATTACCCAGTCGGTTGCCTGCATTATGCAGGTCGTGATGAACAAATCGTTGGTGTACTATGGTGATTTAAGTCCAATTGGCGGCGATGTCGCACTGAGCGCAATGGGCGTTGTCATGAAAATCGCGATGATTATGGGTGCTTTTGGCATTGGTGTTGGTATTGGTGCGCAGCCTATTTTAGGATACAACCGCGGTGCGTGCAAATTTGACCGTATCCGCAAGACCTACCGAATGGCAGTTATCTTTGCAACTGCACTTATTTTTGTGTGCTGGATATTCTGCCAGACCATGCCCGAAACTATTATCGGTATTTTTGGTAAAGATAATGCTGGATTTACCGAATTTGCAGTCAAGTGCCTGCGTATTTATCTGTTCAGTATTTTCTGCGCGGGATTCCAGATTGTCTCGACCAACTATTTCCAAGCAACCGGGCAACCGCTCAAGGCGTCTATTTTGTCTATGTTGCGACAGTTATTACTTTTGATTCCGCTGATTTTGATTTTGCCTCTGTTTATGGGGCTGGACGGTATTTTATTTTCCGCACCCATTGCCGATGTGGGTTCGGCGATTATTGTTGCGTTTTTCATTTTCCCGGAAATGCGCAAGCTCAATGCCGCGGTACAGGAACAAAAGATAGCATAATCAATCATCATCCTTTTATATGCAAAGAGCCGGAGCGGCACAAAAAAGTGCGCTTCGGCTCTTTGTGTTATTTTCCGATTAACTCTTGCTCGCGTGGAAGCAGTTGGGTTTCATAGTTTGCAATTTTTTGATTTAAGCGGTCAAGTGAGCGCTGCATGGTTTCCATGCGTTGAAGAAGTTGTTCCCGTTGCTCCACTAGAATGGCTTTTCGAGCGGGTGCGGTATCCGGCCCTTGCTGAAACAGCGCAACATATTCAATCAGCGCTTCAATCTGTACACCCGCCGAGCGCATACACTTCATCAATTCAATCCAGCCACAAGAAACATCGTCATAATCTCGAATCCCGCTTTTTGTGCGGGGTACAGGGGGAATCAAGCCGATACGCTCATAATAGCGTAAGGTATCGGCTGTGATATCAAATTTTTTACTGACTTCTGCGATGGTCATAGACAAGCCCTCCTTTGTTTGATTTCAGAATAACACTTAGAGTGAACTTTAAGTCAAGAGCCAATCGGAAAATCTTGTCAGGGAATGATAAACCGCCCGGTTTCCAAAAGAAATCCGGGCGGCTGTTGTGTAGGTCACGACAAGCGGTTTTTGAAATCTTCGTAACCGAAAGAACGAATCAGGCGTTCGGTGCCGTTTTCTTCCCGCAATACAATCGAGGGCAAAGCCATACCATTGAAGGTATTGGTTTTGACCATCGTGTAAAGTGCCATATCACCAAATACAACATGGTCACCGATTGCAAGCGGTTGGTCAAAGGAATAGTCGCCGATGACATCACCAGCCAGACAGGTGGGGCCGCCCAGCCGGTAAGTGTGCGCTTTTTCCTGTGGTTCGCCACTGTTCAGTACAGGCGGTCGATAGGGCATTTCCAGTACGTCGGGCATATGACAGGCGGCTGAGGTGTCTAAAATGGCAATGTCCATGCCGTTGTGCAGCAGGTCAAGTACACTGGATACCAGATAGCCCGCATTGAGTACGACCGCTTCACCCGGTTCCAGATAAACCTCCACCTGATAGGTCTGCCGCAGATGGGTGACAATGCGAATCAAGCGGTCAATGTCATAACCGGGGCGGGTAATGTGGTGTCCACCGCCCAAGTTGAGCCATTTCATACCGTGCAGATATTGCCCAAAAGCGCGTTCAAACGCTTCGACAGTGACTTCAAGTGCGTCCGAATCCTGTTCACAGAGCGTGTGGAAATGCAGGCCGTCCAGCATGGGAACAATGTCAGGGTCAAAATTTTCCAACGTCGTACCCAGACGAGAACCGGGCGCGCACGGGTCATAAATGGCATGACCTTCTTGGGTCGAACATTCGGGATTGACACGCAGACCAATAGATTTTCCAGCAGCTTTGGCTTTCGGCCCAAACCGGCGCACTTGTGCCGGACTGTTAAATACAAAGTCGTCTGCATAGGTCAATAGTTCGTCAAATTCATCGGGGCGGTAAGCTGGACTGAACACATGGGTTTCTTTTCCAAAGTGTTCGGCACCTAAGCGGGCTTCATACAGACCGCTTGCGGTGGTGCCGTCCAGATATTCCCGTATCATAGGATAAACCGAGAACATGGAAAATGCCTTTTGTGCCAGCAGGATTTTACAGCCCGCTTGCTGTGCCACTTGCCGCAAAAGAGATAGATTGCGGCGCAGCGCGGCTTCATCAACAACAAAGTAGGGTGTACGCATATGGCTTAGTCCACCAGTGCCGGATGGTCACAAATCTGCCACGGCAGACCCCACTGGTTCAGTGCATCCATATACGGGTCGGGGTCGAACTCCTCAACGGTGTATACACCCGGCTTGTTCCACTTGCCGGTCAGCAGCATCATAGCGCCAATCATAGCTGGTACACCGGTGGTGTAGGAGATGGCCTGCGAGCCAACTTCTGCATAACATTCCTGATGGTCGCAAACGTTATAGATATAGGCGGTCTTTTGCTGACCGTCTTTTTTGCCGGTAAAGATACAGCCGATGTTGGTCTTGCCAACCGTGCGCGGGCCGAGGGTAGCCGGGTCGGGCAGCAGTGCTTTCAGGAACTGAATGGGCACAATCTGCTGGCCTTCAAACTCGATTGGCTCGGTAGACAGCATACCGACGTTTTCCAGACACTTCATGTGGGTCAGGTAGCTTTGACCGAAGGTCATAAAGAAGCGGATACGCTGTACACCCGGAATATTCTTGGCAAGCGATTCAATTTCTTCGTGGTGCAGCAGATACATGTCCTTTTGCCCCACTTGGTCAAAGTTGTATTCGCGCTTGATGGACATAGCAGGGATTTCAACCCAGTGTCCATTTTCCCAGTAGGAACCGGGGGCAGATACTTCGCGCAGATTGATTTCGGGGTTGAAATTGGTGGCAAACGGATAGCCGTGGTCACCGCCGTTGCAGTCCAGAATGTCAATGGTGTCAATCTGGTCAAACAGGTGCTTTTGTGCGTAAGCACAGTATGCCTGTGTCACACCGGGGTCAAAGCCCGAACCGAGCAGCGCGGTCAAGCCAGCCTTTTCAAACTTTTCCTTGTAAGCCCACTGGTAAGAGTAATCGAAGTAAGCCGAGAAACCCTGCTCTTTGCAGCGCTTTTCGTACTGTGCGCGCCATTCGGGGTCGTTGAGGTCTTCCGGTTCATAGTTTGCGGTGTCCATGTAGTTGACGCCACACGCAAGGCAGGCATCCATAATGGTCAAGTCCTGATAGGGCAGGGCGATGTTCATAACCAAATCGGGCTGTACTTCGCGGATGAGGGCAATCAGCTCGTCCACTTTATCGGCATCGACCTGACGGGTGGTGATTTTGGTTTTGGTGGTGCCTTCCAGCTTTTCCTTGAGCGCATCACACTTGGACTTGGTACGGCTGGCAATGCAGATTTCTTCAAACACGTCGCTGTTTTGGCAGCACTTGTGGATGGCAACGGATGCAACACCGCCGCATCCAATGATTAAAACTTTGGACATGGTAAAAAACCTCCTTAGATGATACGATTAAAAGTCAGGGAATGCGAGCAGCATTTCGCGGATGGTCTTGCAAGCTACGGCAGTGGAAACGCCGCTGGGGTCGAGCGTGGGGGCAAGTTCGTTGACATCACAGGCGACAATGTTTAGCTCGCTGCAAACCTGTGTGACGGCAATGCGCAATGCCTCGAACGAGATGCCGCCTGCTTCCGGTGTGCCTGTGCCGGGGAAAATGGACGGGTCAAGCACGTCCAAATCGAGCGTAAAATAGACCGGCTTGCCTTGAAGCGCCTGCACGGTTTTGCCTAGACCCTCCAGATTAAACTTTTGGGTGGATACATGATCTTTGCCCCATTGGAATTCTGCACGCTCGCCTGAGCGAATCCCAAACTGGAAAATGCGGTCATCACCGACCAATTCCCAGCAACGGCGCAGTACACAGGCATGAGACAGCGGTGCGCCTAGATAATCGTCGCGCAGGTCGGCATGTGCGTCGAAATGGATGATGTGCAAGTCCGGATAGCGCTTTGCAACCGCGCGCATAGCGCCCAATGTGACCAGATGTTCACCGCCAACCAGAAACGGCCGTTTACCGGCTTGCAGGATTTCGTCGGTTTGCGCTTCAATATCGGCAAGCGCCTGTTCTGCGCTGCCGAAGCACAACTCTAAATCACCAATATCCAGTACATGTGCGTCCTCTAAATCGCGGTCTTGATAGGGGCTGTACGTCTCAATCCCAAAGGATTCGTGCCGGATAGCCGGGGGGCCGAAGCGTGTGCCCGGACGGAAAGAAGTGGTTGAGTCAAAGGGCGCACCAAATAAAATCGTGTGTGCCTGTTCAACAGGGCGGTCACAGCCCAAAAAGGTTTCAATCTTCGCATTCAACATGTTTGAGTAAGTCCTCCACATAGGCGGGAATATAAAATGCACCTTTGTGCAGCGTAGTGGTGTAGTATCTGCAGGCGAGACCGCGGGCATTCCAGCGCGCCTCGTCCAGATGCTTTAAGGGATGATATTGCTTGGAAGCAAAGCCGAACAGCCAATGCCCAGAAGGGTAGGTGGGGATATGTGCCTGATAGACGCGGCTGATGGGGAATGATTCGACAATGCGTTTGTGTGCGCGCTGGCAGGCGGTTGCATCTTCTTGATAGAAGGGGCTTTCGTGTTGGTTGACCATAATGCCATCGTCGCGCAGCGCCTTATAGCAGTTGCCGTAAAACTCACGGGTAAACAATCCCTCACCCGGCCCGAACGGGTCAGTGGAATCGACAATGATGAGGTCATAGGCGTTTTCGCGGCGGCGGATAAATTTCAGGCCGTCTTCATAATGGATGGATACGCGCGGGTCGTCCAGCCAGTTTCCAGCAGTCTTGGGCAGGAACTGGCGGCACACCGAAACCACTTCGGGGTCAATTTCCACCATATCAATATGTTCGATATCGGAATAACGGGTCAGTTCTCGAATGACACCGCCATCCCCAGCACCGATGACCAGTACATTCTGTACATGGGGATGTACTGCCATGGGCACATGCACAATCATTTCGTGATAGATAAATTCATCCTTTTCGGTCAGCATCATATAGCCGTCAAGCGTCAGAAAACGACCAAATTCGGGCGATTCAAACACGTCAATGCGCTGAAATTCACTTTGTCCGGAGTAAAGCTGGCGGTCAACGCGGATAGACAGCTTGACGTTGGGTGTGTGGTGTTCGGAAAACCATAAATCCATGAAAAATCAATACCTCCCTTTGAGTACGTTCAGGCGTGTGATATCGGCATCTTCCGGCCCGGTCATAGAGCAGCCCTTTTCCTTTGCGTACACGATATAGTCAAGAATTTCACGGGTGATACGTTCACCGGGCGCGAGGATGGGAATACCGGGCGGATAACACATGACAAATTCCGAGCAGATACGCCCATCGGTTTCCATCAGGGGCAAGGATTCCTTTTCGGCATAGAACGCATCCTGCGGGGATACGGCGACATCGGGTTCAATGTATTCCTGTTTCATCAGTCCGGATTCCGAACCGCCAAAGCGGCGGCGTACTTCGGACAGTGCGCTGACCAGTCGTTCAATCTCACGCGGCCGGTCACCGATGGACAGATAAGCCAAAATATTGCCGAGGTCACCAAATTCAATTTGAATGTCGTATTCATCGCGCAGCAAGTCATAGACTTCAATGCCAGCAAGCCCTACTTGCAAGGTGTTAACGGACAGCTTGGTAGGGTCAAAGTCAAAAATGCTGTCCCCATTGCACAGTTCACGTGAGAACGCATAATACCCGCCAATGGCGTTGATTTCGGTGCGGGCATATTCGGCCAGTTGGGTCACGCGCGCGAATGCTTCCCGGCCGCGCAAAGCCAGATTTCGGCGGGAAATATCCAGACTAGATAGTAAAAGGTAAGAGCCGCTGGTGGTTTGGGTTAGGTTGATGATTTGGCGTACATGTCCCTCGCTCATGGCGGGGCCGCACAGAAGAAGGGAAGATTGGGTTAAGCTGCCGCCCGATTTGTGCATGGACACGGCAGCCATGTCGGCACCGGCAGCCATCGCGGAGACGGGAAGATTTTCTCCAAAATAGAAGTGTGTACCGTGGGCTTCGTCTGCCAGACACAACATGCCGTGCGCATGTGCCAGTTGCACAATGCGCCGCAAATCCGAGCAAATACCATAGTAGGTGGGGTTGTTGACCAGAATGGCCTTTGCGTCCGGGTTGTCTTTGATGGCTTTTTCGACGGCCGAGACACTCATGCCGAGCGGGATGCCCAGACGGTCATCACAGGCGGGGTCGATGTAGACCGGAACTGCGCCGCACAGCACCATTGCGCCCATCACACTGCGGTGTACATTGCGGGGCAAAATGATTTTTTCGCCGCGCCCTGCAACCGACAGTACCATGCTTTGCACGGCTGAGGTCGTGCCGCCGACCATCAAAAACGCATGTGCCGCGCCGAATGCCTGCGCCGCCAGTTCCTCGGCTTCTTTGATAACCGAAACCGGATGACACAGGTTGTCCAGTGGCTTCATGGAGTTGACATCCATGCGCACACATTGTTCGCCCAAAAGGGCGGTTAATTCGGGATTGCCGCGCCCACGCTTGTGGCCGGGCACATCGAACGGTACGACGCGCATCTTGTGAAACGCCTCAAGCGCCTCATAGATGGGGGCGCGTTCTTGAGAGAGCAAATTCATAGCGCACCTCGCTTTAGTAGACATTGCGGCCGCTGAAAATTTCAATCATTTCGCGGCGGATATTATTCATAATTTCCAGTCGAGTCATCGGCGGAAGCTCGTAAACATCGGTCTTGAACAGGTAGTTTTGCAAGTCGATGTCCTTGAGCATCATCTTTGTGTGGAATAGATTGGCACTATATACATTGACATCCACTGCATCATAGCGCAGCAGGGTATTGCGGGCGATATAGTCCTGTATGGAAGAAATCGAGTGGTCTAAAAACAGTTTATGCCCATTTAAGTCACGAGTAAAGCCGCGTACCCGATAGTCCATGGTGATGATATCCGAATCGAACGAGCCAATGAGATAATCCAAGGTGGAGAGCGGGGTGATTTCGCCGCAGGTGGCAACATCAATATCCACGCGGAAGGTGGCAAGGCAGGTTTCGGGATGATATTCGGGGTAAGTGTGAACGGTGACGTGACTTTTATCCAGATGTGCCAGTTGGGTTTGACCGGGTACTGGGCGTTCGGCAATCAGGATAGTGACCGAAGCGCCTTGTGGTTCATAGTCCTGTTTGGCGATGTTGAGTACGGTCGCGCCAATCATATCGGTGAGCGTGGTCAAAATCGAAGTCAAGCGTTCGGAGTTATATTGTTCATCAATATATGCGATGTAGTCCTGCTGTTCGCGTTCGGTTTTGGCGTAACAGACATCATAAATATTGAAACTGAGTGATTTTGTCAGGTTATTGAACCCATAAAGTTTTAATTTTTCACTCATTGCGCGGCCGCTCCTTTTATATGAAAAATAAAAAAACAAGCAGTATGCGCGGCGGCACACTGCTTGTAAAGTAATCAGACGGAACGAGCGGGCAGGCAGCCAGATAAGACGGCGAAAGACCCTTGCGCCCCATGTGATAAATGGTTCTGTCCAGAGCGTTTATATAGCAAATACTTACTTTTCCTACGCTTATTGACCGTTTTACAAGTTGTGTATGCGCGGCGGCATACCGGTTATAAAGTAACCAACTTAACTTATAAAATTGAGCTTTGAACTCAATCAATAATGGCGGCCTGTGCCGCCCATCGGCAGTTGACCCGGCTGTCCGTATGGCCTAAACCCATCCAGTGAATGGGTGGTCAGTAGAAATATTTGCATGGATACAGAAAATCCAATATCACATGACACTTTCAGTATACGGTATGGACAAAGGCTTTGTCAAGAATAAATCTGATAGTTCGACAAATTGTGTAGGTGCATTTGGGCAAAGAAAACGGGGGCAGGCGTTGACGTGGCGCGCGCATCATTCTATAATAAACTGACAGAGGAAGATTCGTTTGTACATAAGGCGACGAGTCAAATGAAAGAGCGCAAAAGAAAATGGAGGAATCCGAATGTTTGATGTGACGGCACTGGGGGAAGTATTGATTGATTTTACAGCCTATGGCGAAAATCCGCAGACGGGAATGGCGTTGTTCGAGCGCAATCCGGGCGGTGCGCCGGCCAATGTTGTGGCAGCGGTCAGCCGACTGGGCGGTAAAACGGCATTTATCGGCAAAGTGGGACAAGATATGCACGGGGCGTTCCTGAAAGAAACGTTGGAGCAAATCGGGATTGATACCCGTGGATTGTGTGTCGATGCCTCGGCGTTTACCACTTTGGCATTTGTTTCGCTTGATTCGACCGGTGAGCGTGTCTTTTCGTTTGCGCGCAAGCCGGGTGCAGATACCTGCCTTCGCGCCGAGGATGTGCCCGAAGAATTGTTGTCCGATAGCCGGATTTTACATTTTGGTTCGCTGTCCATGACCGATGAGCCAGCGTGCAACGCAACACGGTATGCGGTGGAGCAGGCCAAAAAGCAGGGCGCGATTATCTCGTATGACCCGAATGACCGCCCCTTATTGTGGGATAGCCGCGAGCGGGCGCAAAATGTCATGCGTTCGGTACTGCCACTGGTCGATGTGCTCAAGATTTCGGATGAAGAAACCCTGTTGATGTCGGGCGAAGCTGACCCCGAAGCGGCTTCAAATCGGTTGCTGGAACAGGGAATTGGCTGTGTTGTTGTCACACTGGGCGCGAAAGGCGCGTTGGTGCGTACAGCAGCCCAGCCGGATAAAGTGCAAATCGTTCCGGGCTTCCGCTCACAGGTGGCAGATACAACCGGTGCAGGTGATTCGTTCTGGGGCGGCTTCCTTTACCAGATTGCACAGAGTGGCAAGCATCCGTCGCAGCTGCCAAGTGAAGAAGCGGCAGAATTTGTGCGTTTTGGCAATGCAGTTGCTTCCTTGTGTGTCGAAAAACGCGGTGCAATCCCGGCTATGCCTACAATGGAACAAGTTCAGGCGCGTTTGGAGGGCAAAGCATGAAACTCATTGCAGTCGATTTGGACGGTACATTATTAAACCATCAGAAGCAGGTTTTGGAAAACAGCCGAGCTTCTATTAACCGCTTATCGGCACAAGGCGTACATGTCGTGGTATCGAGTGGGCGTTGTTTTCCAGAGGTGCAGCGCTTTGTAAAGCATACGGCTTGTGATGACTTGGTGATTTGTGACGGCGGTGCGGCCATTATGAACCGTAAAAATGGGCAGGTACTGCGGCAATGGACGCTTGACCGAGATGCAGCGGTGCAGGCGGCAACGATTGGTGTGCAGCATGGTCTGGCAACCTTCGCTTATGTGAATCATAAACTTTGGATAAATACCGACGACTATCACAATACTTTTGGACATTTACCCGGATTTTTGGATAAAAATAGTTTGGATGATGTGATGAAATTGGTGGATGACCTGCCTGCTGCGCTGGCGCGTGAAGGGAAGGATATCACAAAAGTCATGTGTTGGAGTCTGGACGCGGAACAAAAGCGTCAGGCGCGTGAACAAATTGCCAAGATTCCCAACATTGATTTTACCACGTCAGGCCCGGATAATTTTGAGGTTTTGACCGTAGGAGCCGGAAAAGGAACTGCACTCAAGTGGCTGGCTGCACATTTGGAGATTCCGATGGAGCAGACGGCGGCCATTGGTGATGCGGAAAATGATATTGACATGTTTCGGGCAGCGCAATATGGAATTGCAATGGGGAACGGGGCGGACTGTGCCAAGGCACACGCCGATTTTGTGACCGGAGACTGTGAGACAAACGGTATTGTGCGTGCATTTGATTGGATTATGCAGCAAAATAAGACGAGCGGACTGGAATAAACCAGCCCGCTCGCTTGCAGTTATCGGAAGATTTCTCAAAAAGGAGAAAGTGCTTGGTCATCAGTGTCCGGTGAGTGGAAAAACATCAGACAGAAACCTATCAGTTGTAAACCCGCAGCAATCCAGATGGCTTTGGTGCCTATCCGTTGGCTGAGCACAGCGCCAAATGCCGCACCCAATGCAAAAATCGCAATGACAAAATAATAGTGCAGACTTTTGCGGCGCATTTCCGGGTCTTTGGTCACATGGTAGGCGCAGAGCAGCGAGGCAGCCGAGCGCATATTGCCGATGCACATGGTAGTAGCACAAGGCAGACCACGAAATTTGCGGAATGTATTGACCTGCATGGCACAGGCAAAAGATAATAACACGTTTGCCCATATATTCCAGTCGGATGAAAACCATCCAACGACTATCAACAGCACGATTTCTGCCAACAATACGGTTTGCCGCCAGTGTATGCGCAAGCTATGCTGATATTTACGCCGTATCCATTCGGCAAGATATACGCCGAACACAAAAGCAAGCAGCGGCATGAAATAATGGAAGGCTTTATCAAAATGTCCGGTTGCGAGATTTTGGCCAAGCAACACAATGTTTCCTGTTTGCGCATTGGCAAACACCTGACCGCGGCAATTATAGGAATAGGCGTCTTGAAACCCACCGGCGAGCGTCAAAAAGACAGCGAGCAGCAGAGAATCAGACATTTGTTTTTTCATGGTGACATCGCATCCTTGCAAGAGTATCCGACCTTTATTATACGCATCCTTGTATATAAGCGCAAGAGATAAAACCGGATATGAAATTTGCTGTATGAAAAATGGATGAAATGGAAAAACATAGAAAATGTATCAGTTTTTCCTCAAGAGCACTAAATATTGTGGATGTGCCAGACCACGTCAAGTGTCGGGTTGTCCCGAATTTTGATGATTTTGTACCGCATTTTCGTATGCTTTGACGCTTTCAAGCGAAAGAGAAAATGCTTACAATAGAAAACAGTCAAATTTGTGTTGGACTGTTGGGAAGGAGCGTATAAAACCAGTGAGAGTAAAATATGTGAGAAAGCGCACGGGAAAGGTTGTGCCATATGACAGCCGTTTTATTGAACGCGCCATTCGGTTGGCGGCGGTGTCGGCTGGCGACTATCACGAAGAAGCCGTGGAACAAACCCTTGACCGCATCGAAGCGCATTTGGCAGACCAAGAGGATGAAACCATTCAGATTGAAGCGGTGCAGGACTTGGTTGAGCGCGCACTGTTTGAAGTGGGGCGGTTTGAAACGGCTAAGGCGTATATTTTGTACCGTATGGACAAAGAAAAGAGCCGCGGGTTATACGAATGGAAAGATGGCCTGCTAAGAAAAGAGTTTTTAAGCCCGTACAAACATGCGCCAAACCCCATGCAACAACTGGGTTCGTTTGTCTATTCGCGCACTTATTCCCGATTTTTGCCCCATTTGGGACGCCGGGAGTTTTGGTGGGAAACCGTGCGCCGCGCAGTGGAATATAACTGTTCACTGGCCAAGACCAGTCGGGAAGAAGCTGAGGCGCTTTACCGCAATATCTATGAAATGAAACAGTTTTTGTCCGGACGCACGCTTTGGGTCGGAGAAACCAAGGTAGGCGAGCAGTACCCGCTGGCAAATTATAACTGTGCATTTGAAGTGATTGACAACTTTCGGGCGTACCACGATTTGTTTTACTTGCTGATGGTTGGTTCGGGCGTTGGTGTGCGCGTGCTGCGCAGCGACGCCGAAAAACTGCCCGCTGTTCGTGCAAACCTGAAATTGCTGCACGAAATGTATCAGGAAGTACCGCGTGGAGAACGACTGGAATATACCAACCTGACCTTTGCCAAAGATACCGCCTATATTACCATTGGTGACTCAAAAGAGGGCTGGGCGCAGGCGCTGGACAACTATTTCCAGATTTTATGGAACCATGAGTACAATAAAATTCAGCAGATTGTGGTCAATTACAGCAATATTCGTCCCAAGGGTGAAAAACTGAAGGTCTTTGGCGGTACGGCGAGTGGGTATCAGTCCATGATGCGCATGATTGACAAAATCCATAAGGTCATCACGCAGGCCGGAGCGCGTGACAAAGCTGACAGAACCAAATTATTGCCGATTGACCTGTTGGATATTGCCAATATCATCGGTGAAAATGTGGTATCGGGTGGTGTGCGCCGCACTTCGGAAATCGGTTTGATTGACCAAGATGACCCGACCTGTATTCAGGCCAAGACCAATCTATACCGGCAGGTAAATGACCGTTGGGAGATTGACAAGCGTATCGCACATCGTCAGATGAGCAATAATTCCATTTTTTATACGCGCAAGCCCACACGCGAGCAACTGCATTGGCATTTGCAGCAAATGCGGTATTCGGGTGAACCGGGCTGGGTCAATCAGGAGGCGGGTGCAAAACGCCGCCCGAACTTTAACGGGGTCAATCCGTGCGGTGAAATTTTGCTGGACAATCATGGCTTGTGCAACCTGACGACCGTGAATGTGATGGCTTTTGTACAGCCGGACGGCTCACTTGACCGTGTGGGACTGATGAAAGCACAGCGCCTGTCAGCGCGTGCGGGCTATCGCATGACCTGTCGTGAACTAGAGATGCACGAATGGAACGCGGTACAGCAGCGTGACCGCTTGCTGGGTTGCTCTTTGACCGGATGGCAGGATATGGTCAACGCGACGGGGCTGAAACGCGAACAGGAAATAGAATTGCTTGATGAATTGCGCAAAGTTGCGCATGATGCTGCGCGGGAGTATGCCGAAGCGCTTGGTGGCACGGCGCCGCTTCTGGTCACGACGGTTAAGCCCGAAGGCACTTTGTCTTTGCTGCCTACGGTATCTAGTGGCGTACACTATTCCCATTCGCCTTACTACGTTCGTCGTGTGCGCATTTCGGCCGAAGACCCATTGTGTAAGGTGTGCGAGGAACTGGGATATCCAGTCTTTCCGGAAGTGGGACAAACCGCAGAGGATTGCCGTACCAAGGTGGTTGAATTTCCGGTACAGGCACCCAAAGGCAGGGTGAAAGCCGATGTATCCGCGATTGAGCAGTTGGAAAACTATAAAATGTTCATGGAACACTATGTTGACCATAACTGCTCGATTACCATTCATGTACGTCAAAATGAATGGGACGAGGTAGAAGAATGGGTGTGGAAAAACTGGGATGACATTGTGGCCTTGTCTTTCCTCAGCTTGGATGATAATTTCTATGAACTCATGCCATATGAAGCGATTCGCCGCGAAGAATATGAGGAGCGTTTGCGCAATATGAAACCGTTTAACCCGTCTCTGCTGTCCAAGTATGAGAAAGAGGAAACCGAACTGGATATCGGTGCAAGCGAATGTGTTGGCGGTGTGTGTCCTGTGCGCTAAACTTTTGATAGGGGATTTTTGGAAACTTCATTGAGGAAAGGGGTCGTCATGGACAAACAAAAACCAACACGCACCGCTAAATTATATCTCACGCTTTTTTTGGCGACATTTCAGCTTAGTGCCTTTACCTTTGGCGGCGGCTATGTCATTGTACCCTTGATGCGCAAGCGATTTGTAGAGGGGTTGGGCTGGATTGATGAGCAGGAAATGATGGACTTGATTGCGATTGCACAATCTTCTCCCGGCCCGATTGCGGTAAACGCATCCATTATTATCGGATATCGGATTGCCGGTGTGCTGGGCGCACTGTGCACCATTTTGGGAACCGTTTTGCCCCCGCTGATTATTTTATCAATCGTTTCGATGGCGTATGCTGCGTTTCGTGACAATGCGGTTGTCAGTCTGGTCATGGAATGTATGCAGGCTGGTGTGGCAGCGGTCATTTGTGATGTGGTTATCACAATGGCGCAAAAGATATGCAAACAAAAAAAGGTATTGCCGGTCGTGATTATGATATTGGCATTTGTCGCACAGGCGGTATTTCATGTCAATGTGATGCTTGTACTGTTGGCTTGTGGTGTCGTCGGAGCGGTTCGCTATGGGCGCGAACACCACCAAGAGGGGGGAGACGCATGATATATTTGCAGCTCTGGTGGAGTTTTGTGCAGATTGGTCTGTTTAGCATCGGCGGCGGCTATGCGTCGCTGCCGCTGATTGAGCATCAGGTGGTCGAAGTCCACGGTTGGCTTACGGCATCGCAATTAACCGATATTATTACAATTTCGCAGATGACTCCCGGCCCGATTGCGCTCAATGCCGCTACTTTTGTCGGCACGCGCGTAGCCGGTTTGTCAGGGGCGATTCTGGCAACATTTGGATGTGTGCTGCCGTCCTGCATCATTGTATTGACATTGGCGTGGCTGTACACAAAATATCACGATTTAGGTATTTTACGCGGGATTTTGGAAGGGCTGCGCCCGGCCGTTGTAGCGCTTATCGCGTCCGCGGGCTTGACTATTTTAGTTTCTGCGCTGTTTGTTGGTGGTGTCCTGCCGCGTTCGCTGAGCGATGTTGACGGTGTGGCGGTCGTTATCTTTGCTGTTTCGCTGTTTGTACTGCGCAAGTGGAAGTGTGACCCAATTTGGGTCATGGTCGGCGCAGGTGTGGGCGGTGCAGCAGCCGTCGCACTGGTGCAGCAAATTGTGATGCCGCTTGTAGCCGGATAACCGCGCTTGACAAGTGCGCGTGCATCTGCTATGATGACAAATAAGGGAATGAATGTCTCCCGCGGCTTTTGCCGAAACCGCTTTCTATGAGCTGATGACTTCTGCAAGAGATGCAGGGGTATCAGCTCTTTTTTTGTGCAAAAGGAGGATTTTTTTATGTTACTGTGGAGTTTAGCAGTGGTGTTTTTTGGAGGATTGCTGGGGGGCGAATTATTTCGGCGGCTACGCTTGCCGCCATTGCTGGGAATGTTGCTGGTAGGTATTGCCGTTGGCCCTCATGCGCTGGGGTTATTAGACCAAAGTTTACTGGCTATCTCGGATGATTTGCGAAAAATTGCGCTCATTATTATTTTGACCCGCGCTGGTCTTAGTCTGGATTTGGCAGATTTGCGCAAGGTAGGGCGCGCGGCGATTTTTCTGTGTTTTGTTCCGGCTACGTTTGAAATCATCGGCACGGTCATTTTGGCACCGCGCTTGTTGGGGGTTAGCACGCTGGAAGCGGCTATTATTGGTTCGGTCATTGCGGCGGTGTCTCCGGCAGTTGTTGTGCCGCGTATGCTTCGCCTCATGGATGAGGGATGGGGGATACAAAAGGGAATTCCGCAAATGATTCTGGCGGGTGCATCGGTAGATGATGTGTATGTGATTGTGCTGTTTACTTCGTTTACCAGTCTGGCGGCAGGCGGCACGCTGTCACCGCTCGATTTTGTGCGTATTCCGACCTCTCTTATACTGGGCATCGGTGCTGGTATTTTGTGTGGTCTGGTGCTGGCGGCATGGTTTTCACGTTTCCATCTGCGTGACAGTGTGAAAGTAGTAGTCTTTTTGGCACTTTCTTTTGTTTTGGTGACGATAGAAAATCAGTGTACTGGTATCATTGGTTTTTCCGGATTGTTGGCGGTAATGAGCATGGGAATTGTGTTAGGCCGTCGTTCTCCGCAAGTTGCTGCGCGGATGTCAGCCAAGTATGACCGCTTATGGGTCGGTGCAGAGTTGCTGCTGTTTGTGTTGGTCGGTGCAATGGTCGATGTGTCCTACGTCGCTTATGCCGGTGTAGCAGCCGTTTTGTTGATTGCGGGCGCGTTGGTGTTCCGCATGGTTGGCGTGTTGGTCAGCATGACCGGTACACCGCTTGGCGGTCGGGAACGTGCGTTTTGTATGCTGGCTTACACGCCCAAGGCGACCGTGCAGGCTGCGATTGGCGGCGTACCGCTGGCAATGGGGTTGGCATGTGGTCAAACGGTCTTGACCGTCGCGGTGCTTGCCATTTTAATCACTGCACCGTTTGGTGCGATTGCGATAGACTGCACTTACCGCAAGTGGCTGACCCGTACGCAAAAAAATACACCGGCTCTGTGATAGAGCCGGTGTAACATGCGATTGTTTAGCGCTCGGTTTTCCAGTAGGCGACCGAGTAGGGGGGCAGTTCAGAACCGCCGCCAAAGTCGTGCAATTTGCCGGTAATCAGGTCAATCGCCTGTCCGCTGCGAGCATCAAAGTGTGCGGTGTACGGTTCGCTGTCGGCGTTGATGGCGATGAGTACGCGCTCCCCTTCGGCTTGCCGCTCCCAAATACACTGGCGGTTGGTCAGTACAAGCTGCTTGAAATCGCCGTAACACAGTGCCTTGGACTGCTTGTGCGCGGCTGCCAGTTTCGCAATCCAGTCGGTCAACTCATTTTCAACTGGTGCATCAAAGGATGGGCGCAGTGCGTTGTCGCCGTCCTCCTTTTTGCCCTCGGCACCCCATTCGCTGCCATAATACACGCAGGGAATACCGGGCATACCGAATAACATGCCGTAAAGCAGCGGCAAATGTTTGGGATTTGTCAGGATGGAGGCGGCGCGGGTGACATCGTGGTTGTCAACAAAGCAAAGAAGGTGCTTGCCTTTGTAGAGTGTCCAGTTTTCCGGCCCAAATTGCCGTAAGAGAGAATGGGTGATTTCAAACAGATTCATCGAGTTGAGCGATGAATATAGCCCTTTATAACATTCGTAATTGGTGCAGGAGTGCATCTGGTCATCGGCAACACGGGTGTTGTAGTCACCGTGCAGCATTTCACCAACTAAGAAGAAATCAGGTTTCAGTGTGTCGCAGAATGCACGGAGCTGGCGCAAAAATTCGGGTGGCAGGCAGTAGGCAACATCCAAACGCAAGCCATCAATGTCAAATTCTCTGACCCAGCCCGCGATGCAGTCGAAAATGTGCTGCACAACAGCCGGATTTTGCAGATTGAGCTTGACCAGTTCATAGTGTCCTTCCCAGCCATCATACCAAAAACCGTCATTATAGTTGGAATTGCCGTCAAAGTTGATATGGAACCAGTCTTTGTAGGGGGAATCCCATTTGTGTGCGCGCACGTCCTCGAATGCCCAGAATCCACGGCCAACGTGATTGAATACGCCGTCAAGCACCACGCGGATACCATTGCGGTGTAAATGTTTGCACACATCGGCAAAATCAGCGTTGTTTCCCAAACGGCGGTCAATACGGCGAAAATCGCGGGTGTCATAGCCATGCGAATCGGATTCAAAAAGCGGAGAAAAATAGATGGCATTGGCGCCCAGTGATTGAATGTGTTTGGTCCAATCGTTTACCTTGCGGATGCGGTTGACATACACACCATCATTGATGCGCGGTGCATCGCAGAATCCCAGCGGATAGATTTGATAAAATACACTTTCATAAGCCCACATAACAAAGAACTCCTTTACGGGAAAAATGGCCTGACTGAACGGTAGGTGCCGTCCAGAATTTGGCCCGGTGTTTTCAGTATATCCGATTGTCAGAGGTTTGTACAGAGTGCTGAGAAAAAAAGCGGCTTTCCGGCAAAAAATCTCTCACCAAGACAAAAAAATATCTTGTCAAGCATGGGGCGGCTGTGATAGAATATCAAAGAACGACGGACATTCCTCTGCTTACCGGCCCGAACGATGTGGCCTTAATCAAAGGATAGGCATGAATATCTAGTATGAAAGGAAGACTAAAGATGGATTTAGTAAAAGTTCTGTCTGAGCAGCAGCTCAAGAGCGATTTGCCCGAACTCAAAATCGGTGACACCGTTAAAGTTCACGCAAAAATCAAGGAAGGCAACCGCGAGCGTATTCAGGTGTTTGAAGGCATTATCATTGCGATGAAGCATTCTGGCATCAACAAGACCGTGACCGTTCGCCGTATTTCTTACGGTGTTGGCGTGGAAAAGACCTTCCCGGTACATTCCCCGAACATTGCAAAGTTTGAGGTTGTCCGTAACGGTAAGGTTCGCCGTGCGAAGCTGTACTACCTGCGTGGCCGCGTTGGTAAGGCTGCTAAGGTTGCAGAAAAGGTGTAAAAACCGAATTGCAAAAGAGAGGAAGCTGGACTTCCTCTCTTTTTTGTATTTCCGGCGCGAACGCCTGCCGGTTTCGTCCACCGTACAGATGTTTTTTGCGGGTTTGTTTGACAAAATCGCAAGATTGAGTTGCGCGGGACGTGCTTTCGTACTATAATGAGTGCATATGTCAAATTTCCAGGGAGGAGCGTTTTTTTATGAAGCATCCCAACGGCGCCGATGTGCCGGCACCCGAAAACAATGCCGCACAGGACACCGGTCGCTTTTCCAACAGTCTGTTCGACTGGTGCGAGGCCATGATTTTTTCATTGATTCTGGTCGTCGTCGTATTTACCTTTTTCTTTCGCCTGATTGCAGTTGATGGCACCTCTATGCTGCCGACGCTGCAAGACCATGACATGATGATTGTGAGCGGTTTGGGCTATACACCCGAACGCGGCGATGTAATTGTAGTGAATAAGGAGACTTTTGACCTTGGCCCTATCGTCAAGCGTGTGATTGCGGTGGGCGGTGATACGGTCGATATCAATTTTGCAACCGGTGATGTTATGGTCAATGGGGAAGTGCTCAATGAACCCTATATCAATGAGCCGACCTATACGGCTGAGGGCACTGAATTTCCGTTGACGGTACCAGAAGGACAGTTGTTCCTGATGGGCGATAACCGGAATGGTTCGAGTGATAGCCGTGACCCGCGTATCGGTCTGGTCGATGAACGGTATGTGATAGGTCATGTGTTGGGCGTTATTTTCCCGTTCAGTTCGTTCGGCGCGGTCGAATAAGTTCCAGTTTAGGGAGGAACAAGGACAATGAATATTCAATGGTATCCCGGCCATATGGCAAAAACCCGCCGCCAGATGCTGGAAAACCTCAAAAATATTGATTTGGTGTGCGAACTGGTGGATGCCCGTATCCCACAGGTTAGCCGCAACCCAGATATGGATGAAATCGCGGGCGATAAGCCGCGTATGATTTTGCTCAACCGGGTCGATTTGGCTGACCCCGAACAAACCCGCCGCTGGGCAGCATGGTATCGGGAACAGGGGTATTCGGTGCTCGAAACCGACAGCCAGCACGGAACCGGTACCGCACGTTTCGGTGCGGTTGCGCGTGAGCGCCTTGCCGATAAGATTGCAGCATGGAATGAAAAGGGGCAGACCGGTCGTTCGGTGCGCGTGATGGTGGTCGGTATCCCGAATGTCGGAAAGTCCACGTTTATCAACCGTGTATTGGGGCGGAAATCGGCCAAAGCAGCCGACAAGCCCGGCGTGACACGCGGCGCACAATGGTTTCGGGTGCAGGGTGGTATCGACCTGCTGGACACACCGGGCATTTTGTGGCCCAAGTTTGACGATGAGCGTGTCGGCATTTTGCTTGCCGTGACCGGTGCGGTCAAAGATGATATTTTGGATACCGAGACACTTGCCTGCAAATTGTTTGAAATTTTAGCCCGCCGTGCACCGCAAGCCATTATGGAACGCTATAAAGTGACCATTCCAGAACAATCTGATTTTCTGGGATATGAGCTGCTCGAACAGGCGGGGCGCAAACGCGGTTTTTTGATTTCGGGCGGCGAGATTGACACCGAACGCATGGCGCGTATTTTGTTGGATGAATTCCGCGGTGGTGTATTGGGTCGTATCACATTTGAAACACCGGAGGAATATGCTGATGAGCAAGCCCAAGCATGAGCAACAGGCGGTATCGTTCGACTATGAACAGGCGGCGCGGGAACGCGGATTTATGGCTGTTTGCGGTGTAGACGAAGCCGGATGTGGGCCACTTGCTGGGCCGGTCGTTGCCGCAGCCGTGATTTTGCCGGAAAACTGTACGTTGCAAGGATTGAACGATTCCAAAAAACTGTCAGAAAAAAAGCGCGAAGCGCTTTATGATGCCATTTGTCAAGCTGCATCTAGTTATGCGATTGCGATGGTAGACCATATCGTAATTGACCAAATCAATATTTTACAGGCAACCTATCAAGCGATGCAGCAAGCCATTGCTGGTTTGTCAATTGCCACAGATTATGCGCTGATTGACGGCAATCGCGCCCCAAAATTGGATATTGCCTGTGAATGTGTGGTGGGCGGCGATGCCAAAAGCGCTTCGATTGCAGCGGCTTCTATTTTGGCAAAAGTGACTCGTGACCGCTATATGATGGAAATGGATACGCAATATCCCGCATATGCTTTTGGCAAGCACAAAGGATACGGCACCAAAGCACACTATGAAGCAATCTTAAAATATGGTTCATGCCCCATCCACCGTAAAACATTTTTGAAAAAGTTCTATGCCGCACATCCGGAGATAGATTTGTGAGACGCGGTGCATGGGGGGAAGCGGCAGCGGCTACATTTTTGGAAAAACAAGGCTATTGCATTGTTGCCCGCAACTTTACTGTGCGCGGTGGGGAAATTGACCTGATTGCACAACAGGGACGATTTCTTGTATTTGTCGAGGTCAAAACGCGGCGCTCGGATAAATTTTCCCATGCGTGTGAGGCGGTGGACGCGGCAAAACAGCGACGGCTGATTTTGACTGCACAACACTGGCTTAGCATGCACCCAACATCACTTCAGCCGCGCTTTGATGTCATAGAAGTGTATGGGTCGGAACACGACCCGGCACACCGTATCCATCATATTCAAAATGCGTTCGATGGGTAGGAGGGACAATATGCAGCTATTTGACCTGCACTGTGATACCTTATATGAGTGTTACGAGACCGGCCAATCATTGCGCCGCAATACGTTGTGCATTGACCGGGAAAAGACGGATAGGTATGAGCAATATACACAGGTGTTTGCGCTGTTTTGCGGTGCCAGACCGCCGGTACCAATGCCAGAAAGACGATTGTTGTTTGATGTACCCCCTAAGCGCAGATTGGATGCGCTGCTAGAAACCGTGCGGCGAGAGTTTGCCGACAATGCCGATTGGCTGACGCTCTGTCGTGATATGGAGGATTGGGCGTGGGCGCGGGCGCACGGCAAAAAGGCGGCGTTCTTGTCCATTGAGGGCGCAGAACTGTTGGAAGCGCCGGGCGCGCTTGACCGCGCATATGATGCAGGCGTGCGGCTGGTCACGTTGGCATGGAATCGTGCAAATGCGTATGCCTGTGGCGCGGCGGAGAACAATGACCAGCCGCTGACACCGGCTGGCAGGGAATTGGTACAAGAACTAGTGCGGCGCGGGATAATATTGGATGTGTCGCATTTGTCTGAGGCTGGTTTCTGGGATGTATGCGTGCAGACCGAAGCCCCCTTCGCGGCGACCCATTCAAATAGTCGTGCTTGCTGTGACCATGTGCGCAACCTGACCGATTTACAGTTTCAGGAAATTTTACGTCGGGGCGGGCTGGTCGGTATCAATCTGTATAGCCCGTTTTTGCGTGACGATGGCGCACCGGCACAGATAGACGATGTGTTACGACATATTGACCATTTTTTGAGTCTTGGCGGGCAGGATTGTCTGGCGCTTGGCGCCGATTTTGACGGCTGTGACAGTACACCAGAAGGATTGCAGACGGTTGCGGACATGGAAAATTTAGCTGAAGCGATGTTATCTCATGGCTATGCGCAGAGCATTGTAAACGACTTGTTTTTTGACAATGCCGCCGCTTTTTTCACCAGAATGCTTAATTTATAAGATAGATACATAAAATTTGGGAGGTTCCACCGATGGAATATGTAAGCAGCAGAGACAAAAACCTGCGTGTCAGTGCCGCACAAGCCATTGCGGCAGGCATCGCACCCGATGGCGGCCTGTTCTGTCCGACCACATTCCCGCGCCTGACAGCCGAGGATTTCCAAAAGCTGATGACGCTCGACTATAAGGGGCGTGCCGCGTGGATTTTGGGGCAGTTCCTGACCGATTTTACGGCGGAAGAACTCAATTCGTTCGCACAAAAAGCGTATGCAGATGAAAAGTTCGGCGGCGCAGATACTGCACCGGTCAAGAGTCTGGCCGATGGGGTACACATGCTGGAACTGTGGCACGGCCCGACCTGTGCGTTTAAAGATATGGCGCTGCAAATGCTGCCGCACCTGCTGACCGCTTCGCTGCGTAAGACCGGTGAGACGCGCACTTGCTGCATCTTGGTGGCAACATCGGGCGATACCGGAAAGGCGGCGCTGGAGGGCTTCGCCAATGTGCCGGGCACTAAAATCATGGTGTATTATCCGGTCGATGGCGTTTCGCCCATGCAGAAACTGCAAATGGTCACACAGACCGGCGATAATGTAGAGGTTGTTGCTATCAAGGGCAATTTTGATGATGCACAGTCGGCGGTTAAGCGTATTTTCACCGATGCCGACAGCGCAAAGCGCTTGGATGAAGCTGGCCTGATGTTCTCGTCGGCCAACTCCATCAACTGGGGGCGTTTGGCACCGCAGATTGCTTACTATGTGTCGGCTTATTGCGATTTGGTACAGGCGGGCAAGATTGCGCAGGGTGACCGCGTGAACATCTGCGTGCCCACCGGTAATTTTGGCAATATTCTGGCGGCTTACATTGCGGCGCAAATGGGCGTGCCGTTCGGCAAACTGGTATGTGCATCCAATCAGAACAATGTATTGACCGACTTCTTCCGTTCGGGCGGCACTTATGACAAAAACCGTCCGTTCTACACGACCAATTCGCCGTCGATGGATATTTTGATTTCTTCTAACTTGGAGCGTTTACTGTTCTATATTTCCGGGCAGAATGATGTATTAGTAAAGGAAAAAATGGAGGAGCTGGCAAAGACTGGCGTTTATACCATTCCGGAAAGCCTGCGCGAGCAACTGACCGCGCACTTTGCCGCAGGCTGCTGTGATGATGCAAAGACGGCGGAAACCATTCGCACGGTCTTTGACCAACAGCATTATCTGCTCGACACGCACACAGCGGTTGCATACCGTGTGTATGAGGAGTATCGCGCCGCGACAGGGGACAATGCACCGGTGATTATCGCTTCGACTGCAAGCCCGTTCAAGTTCTGCAAGCCGGTTGCGGCTGCGCTGGGTCATCCCATCCAGACCGATGGCACCGAACAGCTTGACGCACTGGCAGAACTGACTGGTGAGACTGTGCCCGCACCGCTCGCCGCACTTGCTGGCAAGTCTGTGCGGTTTGACCGTGTGGTGGACAAGAATGAGATTTTGTCTACCCTCGACCTGCTGATGTAAGTATACGGTTATGGCACTCTATACCATTGCCGACTTGCACCTTGCCTGTGCGGTCAACAAGCCGATGGACATTTTTGGCGGCAAGTGGCAAAATTATATGGAAAAAATTCAAAAGCATTGGATGGCATTGGTACAGCCAGAGGATACCGTGGTCATTGGCGGTGACCTTTCTTGGGGTATCAATTTTGAGCAGTCCAAAGCCGATTTTGCTTACCTTGACCGTCTGCCAGGAAAGAAAATCGTGCTCAAAGGCAATCATGATTTGTGGTGGAATACGGCCAAGAAGATGAATGCTTTTGTGCAGGAAAATGGCTTTCAAAACATCGAATTTTTGCACAATAACTGTTTTTTCTATGATAATATCGCGATTTGCGGTACACGCGGCTGGTTTTTTGAGGAGGATTTCCAGCAGAGCCATGATGAAAAAATCTTTCGCCGTGAGCTGATGCGGCTGGAAACCTCGCTCAAGCTGGGGCAGGCAGGAGGGGTACAAGAAATCTACTGTTTTCTGCACTATCCACCCATTTATGCCAATTTCCGATGTGGCGAAATCATAGACTTAATGAAACGCTACGGCGTGACCCGCTGCATCTATGGGCATTTACATTCGGACAGTCTGCGCTGGGCGGTGACCGGCCAGCATGAGGACATCGACTTTGTCCTAGCGTCGGGCGATTATTTAGATTTTACACCGCTTCTGCTAAAAAAATAAAAAATAGGCTGGAAATTCTGGCTATAATCTGATAAAATAGGTTGGATACAATTTTAGGAGGAATAAATTGTAATGGAACTGAAAAACGTTGAAAAGCTGGAAAAGAGCATTGTTGCTCTGACCATTGAGATTTCTGCTGAAGAACTGGACGCCGGCAAGGAGCAGGCTTACAAGAAAAACCGCAACCGCATTACGGTTCCGGGCTTCCGCAAGGGCAAGGCACCCCGCAAGATGATTGAAAGCCTGTACGGCGATGGCGTGTTCTTTGAAGATGCACTGAATATCTGCTATCCCAAGGCATATGAAGCAGCTCTGGAGCAGTCCGGTATCAAGGCAGTTGCTCCGGCTGATGTAGATGTTTCCGAGATGACCGAGGACGGCGCGGTTGTACTGGTATGCAAGGTTCCGGTTGAGCCTGAAGTAACACTGGGCGATTACAAGGGCCTGTCGGTTGAGAAGGAAGAAGCTAAGGTTCTGGTTGCAGACGTAAAGGCTGAACTCGACCGCATGGCACAGCGCCTGGCACGCACGCAGGAAGTGACCCGCGCAGCAAAGAAGAATGATACCGTTGTCATCGACTTTGAGGGCTTTGTTGACGGCGTTGCATTTGAAGGCGGCAAGGGTGAGAACTATGACCTGAAGCTGGGTTCCGGCACCTTTATTCCGGGCTTTGAAGACCAGCTTATCGGCACAAAGGCTGGCGAGGAAAAGGACGTTGTTGTAACTTTCCCCGAAGAATACCACGCCAAGGAACTGGCTGGCAAGGAAGCAACCTTTAAGTGCACCGTACACGAGGTAAAGGAGACCATCCTGCCCGCTATCGACGACGAGTTTGCAAAGGATGTATCTGAAAAGGCTGAGACACTGGACGAGCTGAAGAAGGAAGTCAAGGAGCGTCTGCTGGCGCAGAAGTCCGAGACTTTTGAGCGTGACTACGAGGAAGCGCTGCTGACCGCCGTTATCGACAACATGCAGGCTGAGATTCCGGAAGCTATGATTGAAGTGCAGCTGGACAACGTGGTACAGGACTTTGGCTACCGTCTGCAAATGCAGGGCATGAAGCTCGAACAGTACGCACAGATGAACGGCATGGATATGGCACAGTTCCGCGGCATGTTCCGCCCGCAGGCTGAGCGTCAGGTAAAGGTACGTCTGGCTCTGCAAAAGATTGTTGAACTGGAAAATCTGGATGTAACCGAAGCTGAAATCGACGAAAAGTATAAAGAGCTGGCCGAGCAGTATGGCATGGATACCGAGCGCGTGAAGAAGGTGCTGCCGGTAGATACCATTACGTCCGACATGAAGCTCGATAAGGCAATCGCCCTCATCAAGGACACCGCAAAGCCCAAGAAGAAGAGCAAGAAGAAGGCTGAAGACAAGGCTGAGGAGTCCGCTGCTGAATAAGCATAAAAGGGAGGGTGCCGTACATATCCTCCAAAAGACCCACTGGGCTGCAAGGGGGATTATGGAAAGGAGTTTTCTTTTATGAGTTTAGTACCTATGGTCATTGAGCCGACCAACCGAGGCGGCGAGCGTTCGTATGATATTTTTTCCCGTCTGTTAAACGACCGCATTATTATGCTGTCCGACGAGGTCAACGATACTACGGCATCGTTGATTGTGGCGCAGTTATTGTATCTGGAGTCGCAAGACCCGGACAAGGATATTTCCTTCTATATCAACTCGCCCGGTGGTTCGGTCACGGCAGGTATGGCTATCTATGACACCATGAATTATATCAAGCCCGATGTATCGACTATCTGTGTCGGTCTGGCGGCTTCTATGGGCGCATTTCTGCTGTCCTCCGGTGCAAAGGGAAAGCGCTTTGCCCTGCCAAACTCCGAAATCATGATTCATCAGCCGCTTGGCGGTGCAAAGGGTCAGGCTTCGGACATTAAAATTCACGCTGACTGGATTTTAAAGACCCGCGATAAACTGAACCGCATTCTTGCGGACAACACAGGTAAGCCGCTTGAGATGATTGAGCGCGATACCGACCGTGACAACTTTATGAGCGCGGCGGACGCTTTGGAATATGGTCTCATTGACAAGGTTTACGATAAGCGCTGAATCGACAAAAACACAGCCATCGGTGGAACTTCCACCGATGGTTTGTGTGCTTTTCATAGACAAGCGCTTTTTATGAGGTGAATCATGGCAAATTACGATGATAATAAGACGCTGCGCTGTTCGTTCTGCGGCAAGCCGCAGAACAAGGTGCGCAAGCTGGTCGCCGGGCCAAACGTTTATATCTGTGACGAGTGCATCAATGTATGTGCCAGCATCCTTGACGATGAACTGAGCATGGATTACGATGATGTTCACGACGATACACTGGACGCGCCCGAAACGCTGCCCACGCCCCGTGAATTAAAAGAAGTGCTCGATGCCTATGTTATCGGGCAGGACGAGGCCAAAGTAGCGCTGAGTGTTGCGGTGTACAATCACTATAAACGTATTTTCCGCGGCGGCGATGACGACGTAGAGTTGTCAAAAAGCAATATTTTGATGCTCGGCCCGTCGGGTTCGGGTAAAACTTTGTTGGCGCAGACGCTGGCGAAAACGCTGCAAGTGCCGTTCGCCATTGCCGACGCTACGACGCTGACCGAAGCCGGTTACGTCGGTGAAGATGTTGAGAATATCCTGCTGCGTCTGATTCAGGCGGCAGATTTTGATGTGGAAAAGGCCGAACGCGGCATTATTTATGTCGATGAAATCGACAAGATTGCGCGCAAGTCGGAAAATCCGTCTATTACCCGTGATGTTTCGGGTGAGGGCGTACAGCAGGCGTTGCTCAAGATGCTCGAAGGCACGACTGCCAATGTGCCGCCGCAAGGTGGACGCAAGCACCCCCATCAGGAATTTATCCAGATTGATACCACCAATATCTTGTTTATCTGTGGCGGTGCGTTTGACGGCATTGAAAAAATCATCCAAAACCGTATCGGCAAAAAAGGCATTGGATTTGGTGCCGAAGTGCACAGCAAAAAAGACGATAAAATTGACCAGATGTTGGAAAACATTGAGCCGCATGACCTGATGAAATTCGGTTTGATTCCCGAACTCATTGGCCGTCTGCCGGCAATCGTAGGTCTGCATTCGCTTGATGAAGATGCGCTGGTACGCATTTTAACCGAGCCAAAAAATGCACTGGTCAAGCAGTATCAAAAGCTGTTTGCACTCGATGACGTGGAACTGACGTTTGAACCCGATGCACTGCGCGAGATTGCAAAGATTGCAGTCGAGCGCAACACAGGTGCACGCGGTCTGCGCGGCGTGTTGGAAGGCATTATGACCGACATCATGTTCGAGATTCCGTCCGACCATACCATTGCAAAGGTGGAAATTACGGCTGATGTTGTGCGCGGAGAGGGCAAGCCCAAGGTGACCCATCGCGCATCAGACCCCGAACAGAGCGCATAAAACAGGGGAAATCCTGCAAAAACTGTCAGATAAAAGGGCACGGCAGCGCTTGCCGTGCTCTTTTTTGTCGAATCCGCCAATGCTTTCCGCTTGAAAGTACCCGGAAGGTATACTATACTTATCATAAAGGAACGGAGGGGCTGTACCCCCATATACTTGCCATAGGTTGCACCGTTCCACACCACGAGAGAATTCCCGTTTAGGAGCGTTGAGAAGTATGAACGTGAACCAAGAGAACAACCAGCGGATGCTGCCCGTTCTGCCCCTGCGCGGACTGACGGCGTTCCCCCAAATGCTCATTCATTTCGATGTGGGCCGCGCCATGTCCATTAAGGCGCTGGAAGCCGCGATGAAAGACGGTCAGTGGATTTTTTTGACCGCGCAGAAAGACCTCAAAACCGATATGCCCGAACCGGACGACCTGTATGATATCGGTACCATTTGTATTATTAAACAGATTTTGCGCCTGCCCGGTGACAACATTCGCGTGCTCGTTGAGGGCAAGCACCGTGCCGGTGCGGTACGGTATCAGAAAAGTGCGGACGGGGACAAGGGCTGCCTGCAAGCACTGGTGGAAGTGCTGCCCGATTTCCTCCCGCCCGGCGGCGAACGCCGTCAACAGGCACTGGTGCGCAGTGTACAATCTTGCTTTGAAGAATATGCGGCGCTGTCGCCCCGCCTTTCAGCCGATGTTGCCTTGACCGTTGCCGCTGGCGGCGATGGAGGCTATTTGGCTGACTACATTGCGCAAAATATATCGGTAGACTTCACCGTAAAGCAGGAAGTGCTGGAAGAACGCAATGTCAATCGCCGTTTGACCTTACTCATTCGTCTGCTGACCGAAGAAACACAGATTCTACAAATTGAAAGCGATATTCAAGACGAACTCAAGGCCGCAATTGACAAGAATCAAAAAGAATATTATTTGCGCGAGCAGATGAAGGTCATTCAGAATGAGCTGGGTGAACAGGATGTTTCGGCTGAGGCCGAAGCCTATCATGAAGCCATTGACAAGTTGGAACTTGCCGCTGCCGATGCTGAAAAGCTGCACAAAGAAGCCGACCGACTGGCTCGCATGAGCAGTTCTTCATCGGAATCGGCTGTGATTCGTACCTATTTGGATACTGTGCTGGAGCTGCCGTGGAAAACGACCACGCGCACGCGCCATGACCTGACCCGTGCGGAGAAAATCCTCAACCGTGACCATTACGGCATGGAAAAGGTCAAAGAACGAATTTTAGAGTTTATGGCAGTCAAGACGCTTGCGCCCGACCTCAAAGGACAGGTGCTTTGTCTGGTTGGCCCTCCGGGTGTCGGCAAGACCTCAATTGCCCGCTCGGTTGCCGAGGCCATGAACCGCAAATATGCGCGGCTGTCGCTGGGCGGTGTGCGCGATGAAGCCGATATTCGCGGCCATCGTAAAACCTATGTCGGCGCTATGCCGGGACGTATTATCCAAGCGTTACGGCAAGCGGGAAGCCGAAATCCGTTGATTTTGCTCGATGAGATTGACAAGATGGGCAATGACTTCCGCGGCGACCCGGCTTCGGCTATGTTGGAAGTCTTAGATACCGAACAGAATAACGCATTCCGTGACCATTACATTGAAATTCCGGTTGATTTGTCCGATGTGCTCTTTGTGACCACGGCAAACGACCTGTCCACCGTTCCGCGTCCGCTGCTTGACCGCATGGAGGTCATTGAGCTATCTTCGTACACCGCTGAGGAAAAACTGCACATTGCAAGCAAGCATCTGTTGCCCAAGCAAATACAAAAACATGGACTGACCAAAGCAAAGCTGCAAATTCCCGAAGATACACTTCGGGTGGTCATTTCGGGCTATACCCGTGAGGCGGGTGTACGTCGGCTGGAGCAGATGTTAGCAAAATTGTGCCGCAAGGCGGCAAAGAAAATTGCCGACGGCTCGGCGAAAAAGGTTGTGATTACGCCCGAAACGTTGGAAAGTTATCTGGGTGCGCCCAAGTATAAGCGCGATAATGTGTCGCAGCAGGACGAAGTCGGCATCGTCAACGGACTTGCATGGACAAGCGTGGGCGGTGAAATGCTGCAAGTCGAAGTTGCAGCCGTGCCCGGCACTGGTAAGATTGAAGTTACGGGCAATCTGGGTAAGGTCATGGAGGAGAGCGCAAAAGCCGCGGTTACATTTGTGCGTTCGCGTACCAGTCGCCTCGACCTTGACCCTGATTTCTACAAGAATACCGATATCCATATCCATTTCCCCGAAGCGGCAATTCCCAAAGATGGCCCTTCGGCTGGTATCACAATGGCAACCGCTATTATTTCAGCATTGACCGGTGCGCCGGTACGGCATGAAGTTGCCATGACAGGCGAAGTGACACTGCGCGGCCGCGTGATGCCGATTGGCGGTTTGCGTGAAAAGACGATGGCTGCGTATCGTGCCGGAATTCAAACCATCCTGTTCCCCAAGGACAATGAATCTGACCTCGAAGAAGTCGAAGCAGTTGTCAAGGAACATGTCACCCTGATTCCGGTTGCACATATGGATGCGGTGATGGATGCGGCGATTGATTTTTCTCGCCGCCCACCGCGCGTCAACAACCATCATGCCGAAGCGCAGGAACAAAAATTGCCCATGCCTACGCCCAACACGACGGTCACACCGCTGCGCCAGTAAGGAGGCAACTATGCTCAATCTGCACAAAGCCGAATTTATCCGTTCGGCGGTCAAGCCCTCTGATTTTCCGTCAGATGGATTGCCGCAAATTGTCTTTGCAGGCAAGTCCAATGTGGGCAAGTCCTCGACAATCAACAAAATTTTGAATCGGCGTAATTTTGCGCGCGTGGGTGGACAGCCCGGCAAAACCATTCATATCAACTTTTTCTCCATCGACCAGCAGGTGTATTTTGTTGACCTGCCCGGTTATGGCTATGCCAAGGTGTCCAAAGCCGAGCGCGACCGCTGGGGGCGTTTGCTGGAAACCTATTTTGCTTCCGACAAGATTACGCTTGGGTTCCAAATTGTAGATATCCGACACAAACCGACGGTTGACGATAAGGTGATGGCTGACTGGTTTTTGTCCACCGGGAAGCCCTTTGTAGTGATTGCAAACAAATGGGATAAAATCAAAAAAAGCGAACTGGAGCCAAATGTGGCTTGTATCCGGCAAACATTGCTGTTACCGGAGGAAGTACCGGTGATTCCGTTTTCGGCGGAAAAGGGAAGCGGGCGTGAGGATGTGTTGGCGCTGATTGAAGCGCATGCGGCTGCATTTGCTGCTGAGGATACCACACCGTCCGTGTAAATTCCGTCAGGATAATTTGTATAATATGTAAATTTTTGCCCGCACGAACCGTGCGGGCATGGTTTTTTTGCGCAGTGCTTTATCGGGATTTTGCAACTTTTTTGTTTTGGTCAAATGGTAAAATGAAAGAAATTGCAAAAAACCTTGACAAAATACTGCTTTTTCATTATACTTACTTCGTAAGGATGATAGGGACGCGCGAAGGGCGGCGGAGCAGAACAAATCGCTTGTTTTGCTCTATTTTTTCGCCACAGTCCCTGCTCAAAACCGAGACATATTTTAGGAGGATGCAAACAGCATGAAGAGATTTCTGAGTGCAGTGCTCGCGGGTATGATGACCCTGTCGCTCATGGCAGGCTGCTCGTCGGGCGGCGACCAGACCACGACAACCAGCACCGATTCGGACAACCAGTCAACGGCTGAGGGCTTGTTCCCGGCTGTTCCCAAAGAGGAACTGAAAGTCGGTGTCGTTCATATCACCAACCCCGCAGAGGGCACCGGTTATACTTATACCCATGACCTGGGCATTCAGGGAATGCAGAAGGCACTTGGTCTGGACGACAGCCAGATTATTCGCAAGAACGATGTCGATGACACCGATGCAACCGCAATCTTGACCGCACTCGAAGAGTGTGTCGAGGAAGGCTGCCAGGTTGTATTTGCAACCTCTTGGGGCTATATGGACTACGTTGAGCAGGTCGCAGAGGAATACCCTGAAGTGCTCTTTGCACACGGCACCGGCAACAAGTCCAATGGCAGCAACTTTATCAACTATTTCGGCAAAATCAATCAGGCGCGCTATCTGTCCGGTATCGCAGCAGGCATGAAGACCGCTTCCAACAAGATTGGTTATGTTGCCGCGCAGGACAGCCAGAACGGTGAGGTTACCTCCGGTATTGATGCGTTTGCAATGGGCGTTGAATCGGTCAATCCGGACGCAAAGGTTTACGTCAAGGTGACCGGCTCTTGGTTTGACCCCGAAGGCGAGGGTCAGGCTGCAAAGGCACTGATTGACTTGGGCTGCGATGTCATTGCACAGCACTGCGACACAGCAAACCCGGCAACCGAGGCGGAAAAGGCTGGCGTTTACGCGGTTGGCTATAACTCTGACATGTCTGAAAAGGCACCGGGCGCGACGCTGACTTCGGTTATGTGGGATTGGTCGGTGTTCTACACCAAGGCAGTAGAAGATGTTATCAACGGCACATGGACGGGTGAAAACTACTTCGGTTCCATGCAGGACGGTCTGGTAACACTCGCACCGCTGTCCGACCTGTGCGCAGAGGGTACTGCCGAAAAGGTCAAGGAAGTGCAAGATAAGATTATGAATGGTGAATGGGATATCTTTGACGGCGAAACCGAGTACGAGGACAATCAGGGTCAGACCCATACCCTCAAGGCTGAGGAGTACGGCACCTGTAACTGGTACTATAAGAATGTAGAGCTTGCATAAGCACGCTTATTGCCTGATACAAGGGCGGTCAAATCTATTTTGGCCGCCCTTTTTCCAAGTTTACAGATTTAGAAAGAAGGGAACTTTATGGCAGATACCGAATATGCAATCGAATGCCGCGGCATCATCAAAACATTCGGCTCGGTTGTCGCAAATGACGGTGTTGACCTGACCGTGCGATACGGTGAAATCCTTGCCCTATTGGGGGAAAACGGTTCGGGTAAAACCACGTTGATGAATATGCTTTCGGGCATTTATCACCCCGATGCGGGCACCATTCGCATTGCGGGCAAACAGGTGTCAATTTCTTCGCCAGAAGATGCGATGGCGCTGGGCATCGGCATGATTCACCAGCACTTCAAACTGGTCGATGTGTTCACCGCTTCGGAAAATATCGCGGTCGGCACACCCGGCAAGCGGCTGCCCGCGCGCGTGATGCGTGAAAAAGTGCGTCAAATCAGTCAGTCTATCGGACTGGAAATCGACCCCGACCGCCGCGCGTTTGAAATGTCGGTTTCGGAAAAGCAGACGGTTGAAATTCTCAAAGTGCTCTATCGCGGGCAGAAAATTTTGATTTTGGACGAGCCGACCGCCGTGTTGACACCGCAGGAAACCGAACGGTTATTTGATATTTTGCGCTCGATGCGTGCGCAGGGCTGCGCCATCATCATTATCACCCATAAACTCAATGAGGTGCTTGCTATTTCCGACCGTGTGACCATCCTGCGCAAAGGCAAATATATTGACACGGTGAACACAGCGGAAACCGATGAAAAAAACCTGACCGAACGCATGGTAGGCCGCCCGGTTTCGCTGGAAATTGAGCGCCCCGAACCGGTTGACCCCAAGACCATTCTAAAAATTATTGATTTGACCGTGCGCAAGCCCGATGGTTCCCTTGCACTGAATGATGCAAACTTTGAAGTGCGTACTGGAGAAATTCTGGGCGTAGCCGGTATCGCGGGTTCGGGACAGAAAGAACTGTGCGAATGTATCGCCGGTCTGTGCCCAGCCGAAACCGGTGCGATTTTGTACCGCAAAGAAAACCTGATTGGAAAAACACCGCGTGAAATCATTCGCTTAGGGGTGCAGCTTGGCTTTGTCCCCGAAGACCGTCTGGGTATGGGTTTGGTTGCGTCTATGGGCATGGTGGGAAATATGATGCTCAAGACTTACGATGCGCCCAAAGGCCCCTTTGTTGACCCGGCACCGGCACGTCGGCGTGCGGAAGAATTGGTGCAGCGTTTGGAGATTGCAACCCCGTCGGTCGATACACCGGTACGCCTGATGTCGGGCGGTAATGTACAAAAGGTTCTGTTGGGACGCGAAATCGAATCCGACCCACAAGTGCTCATCACAGCCTATCCGGTGCGCGGTCTGGATATTCATTCCTCGTATACCGTCTATGACCTGCTCAACGAGCAGAAAAAGAAGGGCGTTGCGGTGGTCTTTATCGGGGAAGACCTTGACGTACTGATGGCGCTTTCCGACCGGATTCTGGTCATGTGTCACGGTCAGGTCACCGGCGTAGTAGATGGCCGGACGGCAACCAAGGATGAGATTGCCCGCCTGATGGTTGGTGCGGGAGAGGAGGCTGCACAATGATTCGCATTGTCAAAACCAAAGAAAAAAGTCGGCGAGAGCAAATGCTGCTGCGTCTGGCGGCGTTTATATTGGCGCTGTGTGCCGGTGGTCTGTTCCTGCTCGTGCTGGGCAACAATCCCTTTGCCGTTTATGGCACCATTCTTTCGGGTGCGTTCCGCTCCAAGATGGCGGTACAGGCAACCATCAAAATTATGATTCCGCTGCTCATTGCGGCGCTGGGTGTTACCCTTGCGTTTAAAATGAAATTTTGGAACATCGGCGGAGAAGGACAGCTTATCATGGGCGGTGTGTTTGCCTCCTATTTTGCGCTGTTCCATGCCGATTGGCCCAGCTTTGTTCTGTTTCCTGTGATGTTCCTTGCGGGCATTATCGGCGGGGGACTGTGGGCGCTGATTCCGGCATTTTTTAAGGTGCGCTTTGGCACCAATGAAACCCTGTTTACCCTGATGCTCAACTATATCGCCCTGTATCTGGTGAGCTGGCTTCAGGAAGACCCGTGGCGTGACCCCGGTGCAAATGGATTCCCCAAAATCGCCAGCTTTGACAAGTCGGCGACCTTGCCCAAATTGTTCGGCGTACAGATTGGTTGGGTGATTGCGCTGGTATTGGTTGTGGTGCTGTTTGTCTATCTCAAATACACCAAGCAGGGCTATGAGATTTCGGTAGTAGGTGAGAGCCGCGCAACCGCAACCTATGCAGGTATGAATGTACCGCGCATCATTCTGCGCACGATGTTTCTGTCGGGCGCGATTGCGGGCATTGCGGGCATGGTGCAGGCAACCGGCTCTGACCGCACACTGACCACCGGTATTGCGGGCGGTGTCGGCTTTACTGCGATTATCGTTGCATGGCTGGCACAGCTCAATCCGGTCAATAGTTTGGTGATTGCATTTTTGTTCGCTGTACTGGAAAAAGGTTCGTCGGTCATTCAGTCGCAATTTGGTCTGTCCACCGACTGCGCCGACGTGCTGCAAGGTATTATTCTGTTTTTTGTATTGGGTTGTGAATTCTTTATCCGCTATAAATTTGTGCGCGACCAGAAACCGGCTGCCGCACCGCAAGGAGGCAACACCTGATGGACTTATTTTTAAAATTTTTAGTGGCTGCCGTTGCCGCTAGTATTCCGCTGTTGTTCGGTACGGTCGGCGAAATTTTGTGTGAAAAAGTCGGGCACCTCAATCTGGGGGTAGAAGGATTGATGTCAATTGGCGCATGTGCTGGCTTTATGATTGGTATGCAGACCGATTCGTTTGTATTGGCACTGTTTGCGGCTTTTATCGCGGGCATGTTGGCGGCACTGATTTACGCAGTTCTGACCGTCACATTCCTTGCTGACCAAAACGTGTCCGGTCTGACACTCACCATTTTCGGCATTGGTTTGGCCAACTTTATCGGTATTTACATGTTGGGTTCGACCGAAAACGGTACGTTGAAGTTGCCCGAAGGCATTACCGCGCAGATGCGTGAAATTCACATCCCCGGTCTGAGTGACTTGCCCATCATTGGACAGTTGGTTTTCTCATATAGTCCGTTCGTTTATCTGGGTGTCATTCTGGCAATCGTTGCAGGACTGTTTCTCAAAAAGACCAAGATGGGCTTGAATGTGCAGGCCATTGGCCACAATCCCGCCGCAGCAGATGCAGCGGGCATCAACGTGACCCGCTGGAAATACATTATGATTGTGCTGGGCGGCGGTATTTGCGGCATTGGCGGCGCATATTGTGCCATGATTATCAACAGCGGTGTCTGGATTTCCAACAATGTCGGCGGCTTGGGATGGATTGCGGTTGCACTGGTTATCTTTGCAAAATGGAATCCGTGGCTGGCGATTTTGGGTTCATTTGTCTTTGGTGCGCTGCGCGTGCTCAAGTATTACATGCCCCAATCGGTCATCAGCCTGCCGACTGCATTCTATGACATGCTACCCTTCCTCATCACAGCGATTATTCTGGTTATCAGTTCCATTCGCAAAAAACGTGACCTCAATCTGCCGGGTTCGCTGGGCGTCGGTTACTTCCGCGAGGAGCGCTGACCGGCTGTATTTCCCTGGAAATGCACAAAAAAGCAAATAATATTTGACGAGTTTGTGAACTTTGCACCATGCGCATTGCACCCACCTACATTTTTGCGTATAATAAAATCATCAAAAAATCCAAATTTGTTGCAAGGTGGCTTTTTTATGTTTGATTTTCTGCGCCGTCTGATGTATGGCCGCTATGGAAACGATTCCTTGAATCAGTTCCTGCTTGTGGTGTCGATTGTGCTTTTGGTGCCGTGGTTCTTCACCCATTGGTTCATTCTGTCATGGCTCATTCTTGCATTGCTGATTATCGTTTACGTCCGTATGTTTTCACGCAATACCTACAAGCGTGCGGCCGAAAATCAGAAGTTTCTCGCTTGGTTTATGCCGCTGCGCCAAAAGATAGCCGGACGCAAAATGCAGATGCAAGACAAGGAACACCGCTATTACAAGTGTCCTTCCTGTGGGCGTACATTGCGCGTACCGCGTGGGCGTGGCCGGATTGAGATTACCTGCCCGCACTGTAAGAGAAAATTTGTAAAGAAAACCTGAGTTTTTTTGACACAAAAGGACTTGCCCTTTTTGGGATTTTGCGGGATAATAGAAAGGAAAATAAAAAATCTGCAAACCATTCCGAAGAGGGGGAACACTCATGACACTCGAACAGTTGACAGCAAAAACCTACAATAAGCTCAAAGACAAAGACTTCGGTACCGGCGAAGGACTTCAGCTTGCCGTACAGGTCAACCTGACCGGAAAAATCGGCGGTGTGTTTTACATCGAGGTGCGTGACGGCAATCTTTCGGTTATGCCGTATGAATACCTTGACCGTGATGCCGCTGTGTCGATGACCATGACCAACTTTGATAAGTTGCTGAGCGGTAAGTTTGATATCAAGCAGGCATATACCGATGGTAAAGTAAAAATTGAAGGCGATGTGGACAAGGTGATTGAACTGGTCAAGTATATCAACGCCTAAATCGCATTATCAGCAAAGAAAAAAGCACGCATTCGCGTGCTTTTTATTTTTGGGGATTCAAATGCGGCAGTCTTGCGCCAAACGTTCAAACAGCGGCAAGGCGCGTTCAATCGTTTCGGTCTGCACGCAATAAGAAATGCGCATGTGTCCGGGTGCACCAAAGTCGGTTCCGGGCACCAGCAATAAATCATATGCTTTGGCTTTTTCGCAGAATGCGCGGTCATCAGCTAGAAGCGTCTGTGGGAAGAGGTAAAACGCACCTTGCGGCTTGACACAGGTGTAGCCATAAGAAGTCAACGCCTGATAGAGTAGGTCACGGTTTTTTGCATAGATGGAAAGGTCGGCTGTTTGTCCGCTGCATCGCGCCGCGACGCGCTGGAACAGGCTGGGGGCATTGACATAGCCGAGCGCGCGCCCTGCACCACATACTGCCGCATAGGTTGCGGCAAAGTCGCACACACTGTCCGGAACCAATACATAACCAATGCGTTCACCGGGCAGGGATAGCGATTTAGAATAGGAATAGCATACCAGCGTATTGTCGTAGAAGTTGGGCAGGAAGGGCACAACGGTATCGGCATCATATACCAATTCGCGGTACGGTTCGTCAGACAGCAGGTAGATGGGGTGTCCAAATTGCTTTGATTTTTGTGTGAGCAGGTCGGTCAAACGGCGTACGGTCTGTTCAGAATAAACGGTGCCCGACGGATTGTTTGGGGAATTGACGATAACAGCGCGGGTCTTTTGTGTCAGACGAGCTTCCAGCGCGTCAAAATCAATCTGGAAGTCAGCCGGACAAGCCGGAACAATGACCGCTTTTGCACCGGCACCTTGCTCGATAAATACCAGATATTCCGGAAAATAGGGCGCGAGTACCACAAATTCATCATCGGGCGAAGTAGTCAGCATACGAAAACAGATAGATAACGCCGCAGCCGCTCCAGCTGTTAAATACAGATTGCGCGCACCATATTGCGTGCCAAAACGGCGGTTTAAATCCTGCGCAATCGCTTCGCGTACAAAATCTGCTCCCTGTGCCGAGGTATAACCATGGGTAACGGCGGGGTTTTCGCTGGCTAGAATGTCGGAAATTGCCTGACGCACACAGTCAGGCGCGGGAACATTGGGGTTTCCAATGGAAAAATCAAATACATTTTCGGCTCCCACAACAGCGGCACGGGATTTTCCAAACTCGAACAGCTCGCGAATGGTGGAACGCTTTTCGCCAAGTGCTTGCATAGATGAATTGAGCATAATAGACCTCCTGATAATTTTGATTGGCTTTATTATAGCACAGTGTGAAAGAGACAGCCAGCACAATTTGCACCTTATCGCACAATCTGGTACAATGGATACCATCACAGGAGAGGAGAACCAACCCAATGGGATATAATACATTAGCATTGGCACATGCGTTGATTCGCCGCTATGTCAAACCGGGTGCACATTGTATTGATGCTACGGCAGGCCGCGGTCGGGATACCGCGCTGTTGTGTGCGTGTGCAGGGACGGAAGGCAAGGTGTGGGCATTCGACATCCAGCCCGAAGCCATCGAGCAGACCCGCGCGCTACTTGCACAAAATGGGCAGACCGCACAGGTGATTTTGGACAGTCATGCCAATATGGAACACTATGTACCACCCGCCAGCATAGATTGTATTGTGTTTAATTTTGGACGATTGCCCGGCGGTGACCCCAATATTGTGACGACCGCGCAGACTTCCATTACAGCCATAGAAGCGGGACTCAGGCTGCTCAAACCGGGCGGCGCGATGAGCTTGTCTTTATATTATGGCGGTGCGAATGGTTACGAGGAACGCGATGCCATTCTTGACTATTTGCGTACACTCGATGACAAAAAATATGCGATTCTGGTAGGCGATTGGGTCAACCGAAAACATGACCCGCCGATTCCGATTGTGATATGGAAAGAAGCAACAGCCAATTGAAAATAAAAGCGTCCTGAATCATCGGGACGCTTTTGTTATGCTTTATTCAATATCTCGATGACAGTGAATCGCAATCGAAATTCGTGCCGAAATCACGTTTAGCACTAATCCAATGCCCACTAATACTAGTATTTGTGGATTCACATGCCCGGTCATACCGGTTATTAAATCGGAAAGTGAAGATTGATTCAGCGTTACCAAGTCAGTGCGCAGGGTCACCATTGGTACCCCTAGACACAACAAAAGAAAAATGGCTATTGAAACGAAACGACCGCGTTCCGGCCCAAATCGGAATAAAAAGGGCAGCTGCAATGCCTGCATGAACAGCCCAAGCGAGACCATGAACAGAACTTCAGAAATCGTTGTGCCTATGTGGGAAAGGGCAGGTATGAATGTTGTCAGGGATACAAAGAACAAAGATGGGACAGCAGCAAGTGCCAAGCCAACCAACCCCAACAGATACTTGCTCACGACAATCATGGAACGAGGTTGCGGAAGGCAAGCCGCATAGCGTTCCCAATGGCAGGCGCAGTCCACACTCATTGCGTTCATAGGCAGCATAACACACATCAGAACAGTGAATGTCAGAAGAAAGCCTGTATTGTGTGCGAAAATAGCCAAGATGCTGTATCCAATCAGAAATAGGATGTAAATGCGCAGTGTTTTTCTCAACATGCACAAATCTTTGAACAGCAGAGCATACATGAATTACCCCTCCTTTGCCATAAATAACAAGATTTCATCGAGTGAAACACGGTCAACAGGCAGGTCGGCAGGGATTTTAGCCCGTTCGACCAGTGCTTCGATTTGGAATTGTCCGCGCCGAATCCCGCGTATCGCAGAGGGGTCAAGCGCAGAGAGCGTGTGCTCATCTGTGTGCAGAACACCCAGTTCTTGCAATAGTTGGTCTTTCTCGGCACATAAGCGAATCCGCCCCTGATGAATGACGGTAATGTAATCACATATTTTTTCCAAGTCACTTGTGATATGAGAGGAAATTAAGATGGAATGGGTGTCGTCCTGCATGAAGTCGTAAAAAATATCCAATATTTCATCCCGTACAACCGGGTCAAGCCCGCTGGTCGGTTCATCCAGTATGAGCAAACGAACATCGTGCGACAATGCGGCGGCAATCGAAAGCTTCATTTTCATACCGCGGGAATAAGTGTGAATGGGTTTGTGTTCGGGCAGGTCAAAACGGGCAAGATACGCTGAAAAGGTCTTAGATGACCAAGTACGATAGGACGCGCCTAAAATACGTCCGATTTGCTGCGCAGTCAGTTCACTTGGAAAACAACATTCATCAAATACGACACCGATTTGTTCACGGTCGAACGGCTGTGCACGGCCAAAGACTTCAATTTGCCCGGAATCTGGTTTGAGCAGTCCCAAAATCAACTTGATAGTCGTCGATTTGCCTGCACCGTTCTGCCCAATAAACCCCATCACACTGCCGACGGGCAGTTCAAAGCTGACCGAATCCAGCGTGAACGTAGGGTATTGCTTGGTGACGGCTTGTAATTGAATCGCGTTCATAACGTTAATCTCCTTTAAAAAGCAGGGAAAGCATCTCGTGCAGTTCGGTCTCTGATACTCCGGCTTGGTCACACAGGGCGATAGCGGCGGACAGATGGCTTTCGATTTGCCGCAGATGTTCTTCCCGAATCAGTTCCAGATTGGCTTGTGCAACAAAACTTCCTTTTCCGGGAACGGTTTCAATAAATCCATCGCGTTCCAATTCTTCATAGGCACGTTTGGTGGTGATGACGCTAATGCGTAAGTCTTTTGCCAATGCACGCATGGATGGCAGGGCATCTCCGGTTTTCAGCTCGCCTGACAAGATAAGCGCCTTGATTTGGCTGGTAATCTGGTCATAGATGGGCTGTCCGGAGGCATTGCGAAGAATTAAGTTCAAGGGGGGCACCTCCCATAAGATTTGCAAATCTATTGTATATATTCAATATACACAGTATATGCGGTTGTGTCAAGAGTGAATCCAAAATTTTAACAGAAAAAGCGAGTGACCTGAGGGAAAAAGGTCACTCGCTTTGTATATCAACCAGTTTTGAATGGATGAGACGATGAATTTGTGTTAATTTGTAACTTTTTTTATTGTGACAGTCAGTAGATATCATGATATTGCGCTTGTGCGAGCGGGCATTGTCGCGTATAATAGAAGAAAATAATGGAACGGAATGAGGGATAACATGATAAAGCTTGGCATTCTGGGAACCGGAAAAATTGTGCAGGAACTGCTGCCCCATCTTGACCAAATACCACTGGCACAAGTTTCCCTTTTGAGCACCGAACACAGTCGGGAACGTGCACAGGCGTTGGTAGAACAATATCATTTGCACGCATATTTTGTGGACTATAATGAGCTGTTGGCGAGCGATGTGAACACAATTTATGTCGCTTTACCCAATCATTTGCATTTCGCCTTTGCAAAGCAAGCTTTACAACATGGAAAACATGTTATTTGTGAAAAACCCATGACCTCAAACGTCAAGGAATTGAAAACGTTAATACAAATTGCAAAACAGAATGGTGTCATGCTGCTTGAGGCAATGACGCTCTATCATTTGCCTGCTTATCAGGCCATGCGGTGCGCGCTGGCAAGTGTTGAGCCGGTCAAACTTGTTAGTTTTAATTACAGTCAATATTCTTCCCGTTATGATGCGTTCCGTCAGGGCATGACACCGCCTGTCTTTGACTGTGAAAAATCGGGCGGTGCGTTAATGGACATCAATGTTTATAATATTCACGCCATGATTGGTTTGTTTGGTAAACCGCAGCGCGTGCAATATCATGCGAATATCACGCGGGGGATTGACACCAGTGGAATCCTAGTATGTGAATATCCCGATTTTCAAGCGGTTTGTGTTGGGGCAAAGGACTGTGCATCCAAACAGCAGTCAGTGATTGAGGGAGAAACGGCGACGATTTCAATTGAAGGCCCGTTGAGCTGCATGACCCGTTTTGAAGTGCAGCACCACAACGGAACCAATGAAGTTTACGCCGACCGGGATGCGCCGTACCGCATGGTGCCCGAATTTCTTTCTTTTGTGCGTATTTTGGAAAACGCAGACCAAACGGCTTGTGACCGTCTGATGCAGTATAGCCTGATGGCAGCAGAAGTGCTGGAAGAAGCGCGCAAAAGTGCTGGCATTTCTTTTCCGTGTGACAAACAATAAAAACATATCTTGAAAGAATCGCAAAGACCGGATATTCTGTGATGATGTCACAGAACATCCGGTCTTTTGTCTGTTATACTGCATACAGTATCATCAGGAGGGAGAAGTATCCATGATAAAACGATTTGCGGTGGTCGATACCGCATTGTGTGTGGCCTGTGGCTGCTGTGCCAAAGTATGTCCTAAGCAGGCCATTGCAGTTCCAGACGGCATTGCCGCCCGTGTGCGGCGGGAACGTTGTGTTGGTTGTGGGCTATGTGCCAAGGCGTGTCCGGCTTCGGTTATCCAGGTACAAGGAGAAGAAATCAGATGAAAACAAAGAAACATTGGTATGATTTTTTGTGGATTGCTTCGGCATTGTACTTACTGTTGGGCTTTTTCAATATCTTATTTGCATGGCTGGGGCTGATTTGCTTTTTTGTACCGCTGGGTATTGCCGTTGTGAAGGGAAATAAAGCATACTGCAATCGGTATTGCGGCAGAGGGCAGTTGTTTGAATTGTTGGGAAATAAACTGAGATTGTCCCGCAATCATCCGGTGCCGCATTTTCTCAAGCAAAAATGGTTTCGCTATGGCTTTTTGATTTTCTTTTTGGCCATGTTCGTCAATATGCTGTTTACGACCTATCTGGTTTTTTCTGGCGCGTCCAATTTGCGCGAGGTTGTAACATTGCTATGGACATTTCGTTTGCCGTGGCAATTTGCTGCGGGCAGCGTAACCAAGGTCGCGCCTTGGGTAGCACAGTTCGCTTTTGGATTTTATAGCGTGATGTTGACTTCAACCGTGTTGGGATTGTTAACGATGGCGCTGTTTAAACCGCGCGCATGGTGCGTATACTGTCCTATGGGAACGATGACGCAAGGTATTTGCAAGTTACGCCACGGAAAGCAGTAAACATACATGGTATAGTCGTGCAAAAAATACATTGCAATGTAGCCCAAAGCGTAGTAATATAATGAACATTGGTATATGGCATATTGACCACACCCATTAAAATATCCCCGAATCACGATTCGGGGATATTTTTGCGGTATCAATTTGCACGATGTGTCATGCGTTTGCGTATTGGGAAAAAAGGAGAAAGAAATGCAAACTTGGGAATTATTTTTGATTGCAGTCGGACTGTCTATGGACGCTTTTGCGGTATCGGTTTGTAAAGGGCTGTCAGTCAGCCGGGTGCGTCCCGGTCATGCGGCGGCTGTTGGTCTGTATTTCGGCGGCTTTCAGGCATTGATGCCGCTGGCGGGCTATCTGCTGGGCATTCGCTTTCAGTCCATGATTGGCGCGATTGACCATTGGATTGCATTTGTGTTGCTGTGCTTCATCGGGGTCAATATGATTCGGGAATCTCGTGGTGAGGCAGAGGGAATGGACGCGGCATTCGGGCCGCGTGCCATGTTGCCGCTGGCTGTTGCAACCAGTATCGATGCACTGGCGATTGGGGTCACATTCGCATTTTTGGGTGTTCCCATCGTGCCAGCAATTGTGCTGATTGGCTGTGTGACTTGTTTATTGTCTGCCAGCGGCATTTATATTGGCCGCGGAGTGGGGGAAAAGTTCCAATCCCATGCTGAATTTGCCGGCGGAGCCGTTCTAGTGCTGCTCGGTACAAAGATTCTTTTGGAGCATTTGGGCGTATTGCCTGTATAAAATTTTGGGGTATGGTAAGAAATTGGTAAAATTGTACTTGCAATTTGACGGTGAATGTGATTAAATATGTAAATGTAATGATTAAATATGCACTGTTTCGTTGATGCGAGACGGTATAAAATGGGGGAATGAGAAATGAAAAAGAAAACAATGGCGGCGGTTATGGCCTCTTTGATGGCTGCTTCTTCGCTTTCGTCGGCTTTGGCATGTACTGGTACGATTGTTGGCAGCGATTGGACAACCGATGGCAGCACAATTGTTGCGCGTACTGAGGATATCTCCGCAAACCACGCCAAGAATTTTATTGTACACCCGCGCACCCATTACAAAGCAGGTGAACTGTTCCGCGATGTGACGACCGGATTTACTTATCCGCAGCCTGAAACCGCGTATAAGTATACATCTGTACCCGATACCGACATTCAGGATGACGGTTATTACGGCGAAATCGGGTTTAATGAATACGGTGTAAGTGTTGACGCAACTGTATCGGCAAGCGCAAATGAAAAGGCGCAGGCGGCTGACCCCTATGTGGAGGATGGCTTCCGCGAAGCCGATATGGTAGACGTTATTTTGCCGCGTGTCAAGAGCGCCAAGGAAGGAGTCAATCTGGTTGCACAGATTGTGCAGGAAAAGGGCGCTGCTGAGGGCAATATTTTGACCATTGCGGACAAGGAAGAAGTTTGGTACATTGAAATCTATACCGGTCATCGCTTTGCCGCTTACAAAGTGCCGGATAATGTGATGGCTGTTTATCCCAACTGCTTCCTGTTGGGAGAGGTTGACCTCAACGACAATGAAAACTATATGGCATCCAGTGACCTGATTGACTTTGCCAAGTCTATCGGCATTTATCAGGAGCATAACGGCAAGTTCCATGCCGCACTGTCTTACGGCAACCCGGTATCGGGCGGCAACCGTGACCGTCTGTGGGAAGGGCAGACCCAGCTCGGACATGCAGTGGACTATGATACCCCGGTATTTGACCTGTTCTTCCAGCCCGACGATGCAGCAGATAAGGTATCGGTCAAGGATGTAATGGAGTTGCAGCGCTATCGCAATGAAGATGGCACAGCGCCCGAACAGGTCACGACCACCATCGGCACCGAGCGCACCGCAGAAGCACACATCGTACAGTTCAAGGACGCTTATCCGGCTGAACTCGGCGGTTTGCTGTGGATGACCATGGGCAATCCGGAACACTCGGTTTACCTGCCGTCGTTCGGCAACATCACCGATACAGCCGACGCTTATCAGGTGGAAGCGATTGACTATGATGCGGATTCTGCATACTGGAAGTTCCGTGGCCTGTCTACGCTGGCAGAACTCAATCGTGATTGGTATGGCGCTGGTGTGCGTGAATACTGGGATGCATATGAAAACAAGCTGATTGCCGAGCAGGAGCAGACCGATAAAACGGTGATTGAAAAGATGGCACAGGGCAAGGGTGTTGGCGCAGCTTACACCACGGAATTGGCCGAAACCATCGCAAACGACGCTATGAGCAAGGCAGACTTGATGTATAGTGAGCTGATGAGCTTTATGGCATATGAAGGTTCGGGCAAGAAGCACGCGGAAGCGTTTGCACCGTCTGTTCTGGCCGAGTTTGAGCAGGCCGAACAGTCGGCTGACACGCAGACCGATTCGGCTGCACAGGCTCAGACTGCAGAATAATTTTTATAGGGAAGATGAAATAAGCGTTCTCCAAAACGGAGAACGCTTATTTTTTGATATTGGGGAAATTATCGACGGTAACGGCTGGTATCTGCCTGCCAACCATCGAGCGGGTAACGCTGAATGGCACCGAAAATGCGCTCTCTTAGGCCGGGATTTTGTTTTTCCAGCAGTTTAAGCAGGTCTTTTACTTCTTGCCGTTTGGTGTTGCCGTCGGCGGGGCAGGGGTTGTGGACAATGGGCAATGCCTGCCGGTTGGAGAAAGAGCGAATAAAATGTTCCGGTGTGTAGAGCAGGGGACGGATGAGCGTGACCCCAACTCGGTCAAGATATGTTACCGGCTTAAAGCAGGAAATACGCCCTTCGTACATCAGAGACAACATATAGGTTTCTACTACATCGTCAAAATGATGTCCCAGCGCGACTTTTTTACAACCTGCTGCCAGTGCAGCTTCATGCAGCGCACCGCGCCGTAGTTTGGCGCACAGTGAACAGGGGTTTTCTTCTTGTCGCACATCAAATACAATCTGTTTAATCTGCGTGGGGATGCGCACATATGGCACTTCAAGGGAATCGCATAGTGTTTGCACTGGTGAAAAATCCATCTCTTCATAGCCCATTTCCAGCGTAATGGCGACGACTTCAAAAGATTTAGGATAAAAGCGGCGCAAACCAGCCAGTGCGGTCAAAAGAGTCAGAGAATCTTTACCGCCCGAAACACCGACCGCAATGCGGTCGCCTTCTTCAATCATATGATAATGGTCAACCGCTCGGCGGGTATAGGAAAACAGTTTTTGCAGCATAGGAGTTCCTTTCTCGGCCCGCTTCTCACGATGGGCCTGTGGTTTCAAAGGAAATATAGCAGAAATCCGAGCAAACGGCAAGTCGTTCACAAAAGAAAAAATAAAATGAGTTGCGAGAAAACGAGAGTAAATAAGAGAATAAAAGAGATTGAAAGAGTTTGTTCAGAGATAAATGAAAAAGAAGAAAAAAGCGGTTGACTTTCCGATTTGCGTGTGGTTTAATAAATAAGGCTTCCAAAAAGCCTGTTCTGGTTTGCAATCTGCACACCAACATTTATTTGCTAAAAATTATTTTATAATATATGGAGGAAAGCATCATGTCCACTTTCATGGCAAAGGCAGACACCGTTGAGCGCAAGTGGTATGTACTCGATGCCGCTGGCAAGCCCCTCGGCCGTACCGCTGCTACCGCTGCAATGCTGCTGCGCGGCAAGCACAAGGCTACTTTTACCCCCCACGTTGACTGCGGTGATTTCGTTATCATCATCAACGCAGACAAGGCTGTTTTGACCGGCAAGAAGCTGGAGCAGAAGTACTATCGTCATCATACCGGCTGGGTTGGTAACCTCAAGGAAGTTCAGTACAAGACCTTGATGGCTGAAAATCCGGAGAAGGCTATGCAGCTGGCTGTTAAGGGTATGCTGCCCAAGAATTCTATCGGCCGTCAGTCCGCTACTCGTCTGAAAATCTACAAGGGTGCTGAGCATGCCCATGCTGCTCAGAAGCCCGAAGCATGGGAAAAGTAATCTTGTAAGGAGGATATTGAAGAATGTATACGCCTAAGAAAGCATATTTCTACGGTACCGGCAGAAGAAAGTCCTCGGTTGCAAGAGTTCGTCTGTTCCCCGGCGGTACTGGTGACATTAAGATTAACAACCGCACCATCGACAACTACTTCGGTCTGGATACCCTGAAGCTGATTGTTCGTCAGCCGCTGGAAGCTACCAACACCACCGATAAGTTCGATATCGAATGCACCGTTGTGGGCGGCGGCTTCACTGGTCAGGCTGGTGCAATCCGTCACGGTATTGCACGCGCACTGCTCCAGGCAAATACTGAGGAGTACCGTCCCACTCTGAAGGCTGCAGGTTTCCTGACCCGCGACCCCAGAATGAAGGAAAGAAAGAAATACGGCCTCAAGGCTGCCCGTCGCGCTCCGCAGTTCAGCAAGCGCTAAACTTTATCAAAAGTGGT
>NZ_CALWJM010000012.1 GCF_944381005.1 uncultured Butyricicoccus sp.
ATTTCCTTTTTGCCATAATAAAACACCCCTTTTGCTATTCAGTATAACATACTGTCTAACAAATGGGGTGCAATTCATCGGTCACAGGTTTTTGTATGTTCTATGTATTTTTACAGCATTTCTTCGGTCGTGAAATCGCTGGTCAAATCCAGCGTGGGCAAACTGTATTTCATGCTCTGCGCCATCAGATAAACCAACTGATTCATTTTATCTTCTATCACTTCATCGGTAGAAATCAGCTCTTCACTTACGCCTGCACTCTGCATACTGACCTGATTGGTTGTGGGAATGGAGATATCCTGTCCCACGAGTGCCGACACCTTTTTGACGTAATTCTGCGTCTCCTCAAACGGCGGTACACCGCCATATTTGGCTACATTGCCACTTCCCGCATTGTAAGCAGCCAGCGTCAGCGTCAAATCTCCGTCATACTTTCGGGACAAGTCGGCAAGCTGCATGGCACCCGCCATAATATTCTGTTCGGCATCAAACGGGTCGGTCACACCATACTCTTCGACATTACAAGGCATGAGCTGCATAACACCCATTGCACCTGCATGAGAAACACAATTCGGGTCAAAATCCGATTCTGTCTTTGCCACAGCCTTGAGCAGATTGACCGGAACGCCTGTGACTTCAGACGCATGTGCAAACATCTCGTCCATGCTCTGACTGCCGCTCGACAAAGATGCGGCGGTTCCGGTTTTGCTGTTGAGCACGGTCGAAAAATTGCTGCTGATTTGGCGTTGTTGGTTAGAAGCCACCTGCAAAAATGCCAAATCTGTCATCATGTTACTTTGAATCTTCAAGTAATTTCCTCCTTTTTCGACGACCTTTTCATGGTTATTGTATCACATTTTATCTGGATTCTCCAGCATAAATTGTGCGGTCAAAGCACGAATTTCCCGCACATATCCGAGCAGTTCTTCGGGTGCAGGCTGTTTTCGCTGCGCTGCCCGTATATCTTGGCGTCTTAACGTGTCTGCCTGTTTGGTCAACTGCTTTTCTACGCTTCGGATAGCCTTTGCATATACTTCATCGGTCGAAGAAACGGTCATTCCGGATACGGTGTTCGGCAACTCGGTCGCCGTCTGCTGCAAGGTATCCAGCAGTTTTTCCACCAATGAAACACTGTACTGGGCGGCTTCCATCGCCTGCTGCACCATTGGCACAGTACGCTTGGTCATCTGCGCGCTCTGCGCGGCCAATAAGTGCATTCCATCGGCAATCGCAGGAAGTCGGTCACTGGTTCCACGGGACGCTTCTACGGCTATGCTGACCGAAAGGGTATTCATCCGGAATGCGACATCGTCAAACTCCTGCAAAATACTAAACGCCTGTCCGGTCTTTCTCTCCAGCTCCTGCGTGATTTCGCGCAGCGTACCGGCTGTTTGTCGTCCAACGGTCAAGCCCGAACGCACTTCATCCATGCTGCGTTCTTCTTCGGAAGATTCTTTTTCATCCATCTGCTTTGCCAAATGCGCCAACTGCACGGCTGCCTGTTCCATCTGTTCTGCGCATTGGCTGCCACTAGTTTTGATGGGGACAGGCTGACGGGTCATGTCCTCAATATAGCGGTCCATCACACCTGCACGTTCCTGAATCTTCTTGATGACCGTTCCCCATTCCTCGCGCACGCGCTCCATTTCCTGATAAATCTGCTGAAATGCGCCCGTATATGCCGCCGCATTGGGAGAACTGCTCAAATTTCTATCCGCCATGTCTTTGAGGGCAGATGCCGTATCGGAAACAATCTTTTGATATCGCTCGCCAAGCATCACCATAGTCGTTTCTAACTGACCGGGGTTTTTATCCGGTGCCAACCCTCTAAAATTACCATCACACAACTGCTGCAAACGTTTCTGGTAATTTGTCTGCACCGCTTCCAGACGACTGCCCAATGCCCAAGCTGCCGTTGCCGCCAGCCCAACGAACAACAATCCAAATATCGTCATCGCAACCAGCCAGCCGCCTGACACATTTTCCATTGCGTCTGCGCGTTCATAAACCCCAAGGCTCCAACCATCGGTTGCTCCGATTGGGATATAAGACTGCACCCACTTGGTTCCGTCTGCGCCTTTAAAGGACTGCTGACCGGTCTTTCCAGACACCATATCCCGCTCGACTTGGGCACGCTCCAATTGTGCCGCATCGTTCTGGGCAAGCTGCGCTGCGTTCTGCTGCTCCAGCGCCATTTGCATATCCGAACTCATGCGTACTGTGCCATCTTTATCCAGCACATAAATTCCACCGCCTTGGGTTGTGTTCATGGTGTCCAACAGCGTTTGGAATGTTTCGGTTCCGCAGCGGAAATACACAACACCGCTTATCGCATCGTTCCGAATTACCGGTGCAGCAATCACAACATACATATCCTCTTTATCCGGAATGATAAAGGGTATACTCATATATGTCATCCCTTGCAAGGCTTGCTGAAAATAGGTTTCTTCGGCAATCGTGGTGTTGCTCACCCAGTCATTACCAGTTATATCCGATAAACCAAACGAGCGGAAGCCATATACATCGGCTTTCTGCTGCAAAAATGCCTTTTTCTGTTCCAAGGGTACGGTCGTATCTGACAGAATATCGCTTCGTCCGATTTCTGTCACCAGATTGGTGTAAGCATCCACACGCTGTTCAAACGCCAACGCAGTGCCTTGTGCGGTTGTCATGAGTGTTTGCTCGGCTGCATTGCGCGCCGTGCGCCGCGCTGCCGACAGCCCTAACACACCCATGACGATAACGACCACAGCCGACACAACGGCGGCCGCTGCAATCATCCATTTCTTCTGCATCTTGTCCATTCTTTGGGCAACCTTCCTCCCATATCCTAAAATTTATATTGGTGTTCCAGTCTCACAAAAAAGCGGACGCTTTTCAGCGTCCTGCTTTTTTGCATGAACCTTACATGCGACAAATCAATAAAATGTCTGTTCTACTACACTGTCACCGAGTCTGCCAACAAAACCTGGCTGCGGATTATCTGATTTCTTATAGAAGATATCCGGTGTCAAATTTACGTTAAGCGGACCTGCCTGAATGCCGCCTTCATCACAGATAAAATAGTTAAACTTAATACCGTTTCCGATACGAACATCCGAAAAATGATAGACAACCGATTTACATGCTTTCTTACCGTCACCGACATCTTCAAATTCGGAACTTTCAGGTCTATATTTTACCTTTCCGCTACCAGTAATCATTACATGGGGTAAAACTGTACCCAACGGTTTAAGCTGGTCTTCATCCATGGGGAATGACTCATCCTCCATTGTATCCAGTTTATAATACAACGGTTCAGAGAAAGATATTGTTATATCCGCTTCGTACAAGCCAGAACCTACCACAGTTTCGTAAGGCACATCACCAGTTATTGCCGTAATGACTGGAGGTGTTGCATCCTTAGCCACAATACCATCCAAACGATACAGTCTCCATTTGCCACCTAGTCGGTTTTGTGCCAAAGCAATCATAACATACGTCTGATTTGGCTCCAAATTTTTAAGCACAACTTGTCCCGATATCATATTATCTGCGTCTGGTGTTCCTGTCGTAATAGTCAGTGCACCTGAATCCGCTGGTGTGTCACTTGTTGTACCATCAATTATATCGGCAATTTTTGCCAGATTACCTGCACCAGGGCGATCAAATGCTTCACTCTGATTACCGGGTGTCAAAACGCCCTCATCAGCTGCATCTTGAATCACCTTTGGCAACCGGTTTGTTGGGTAAATTTTCCAATATACTTGAGATGGTTGGTCTACCTTTACTGTAACCTGATTGGCTCCAGTTGTGACAGTATCATTTTCCAGCTTTAAGTTGGGTGGCTCAACCTCTTTGGTTGTAATCTGATAATAGTAGACCCGCGACAGTTCTTGCGGTACACCCTTTAAGACAAAATATACATCATATGTGGTCTTTGCTCGTAAACCATCCACTTCAAATTCGTATACATTGTCTGGCAACATACCACTACCGTCTGCACCGCCAAAGGTACCCATTACAACACCCGAAATAGAGGTAAAGTTGTGTTTATACACATCTTGTGCCGTCGGCGTTTGTAATTGAGGCTGTGGATATTCTGATAAATCACCACTTTCTGGTATTTTCTCCATAGTGGTACCTTCTACAAGTGTTGGTGGAATAAACCCTGCCGGTGCCATAACGTAATACAATGTGGCCTTTCGGTCAACCTGAACCTTTGGAATGACAATGGAGTCACCAATATGCTCAAAGTCCGGATAGGGGTCTTTAAACGATGGAATGATTGTATCCGAGAGGATGGTGAACATCTCCAACGCCGAAGGGGTACCAATGAGCATAATCTCATCCGCTTCCACCAAGGTATCCCAAGTAGACTTCAAAGGACTTTGCACAAAGGAACGCAAGCTGGATTTGTTACCACTGGCAACCGGAACCGACCAGATATTGACAATCTTATTGCCTTGGTCGGCATCACGACCATCGAGCTTGGTCAGCTTAATCGCAAAGCTACGCGATTCTGAAAAATTTTTCAAAGGTTCAAACTCAGGTTCTGCACCTTCTGTCATATAGTGCAGCGTCGTTGCACCATTCTCCGCAATGCGCCCTGTTACAACTTCATCGCTGTCTTTTTTCTTTACCTGCTGCCAATCGGGTGCCTCCTCTGTACCCATATTTTCCCATAATTCAAATTCAATATCAGAATCTGACCACAGAACCAAATCAAATAAGATACTATCGGAAACTCTTGTGGACTGCGGACGCAGTTCAAACGCCATATGAGAGGTATTGGGAACTTCCTGCAACTTTCTCTGGATAATGCGCGAGAATACCGTTGTAAATTCCAGCTCGCGGCAATTTTCTGCCAGCCGGTTGTTAGACGTATCGAAAATATTTTTATTCAATACGACTTTGTACTTATTACCACTGAGAATATCAAGCGCACCATCTTTAAAGGTCAAAATGGTTTTGCCCTCATCCAAGGTACAAATCAGATTGGTTCCCGGAACATAGTTAGTTGCGACGGGGTCTTCCAAACCATATTGCAAATCATAGAAGGTAAAGTTGCGCTCGACCGCATCTTTTAGTGCACCACCTTCCAGTTCATGCAGCGACAAACGCTTGCCATTTTCATCGACTTCAACGCGGATTTCCTCATTAAACACAATGCTGATATCCGATTCGACGAGCGGCTGACCATTTACATCGGGGTCAAATGCCAATTCTGCCACAGGCGGAATCACATCAAGCGTTTTAACTTGCAGCGTTACAACCTGCTTACCAATATTTCCGGCTGTATCCTGCAAAACCAAGTATACATCGTATCCAGTTTGTGCCTCCAGACCAGAGATGGTAAACTTGCCTTCCTTATCCATTTTTGCCGATGCCTTACCGCTCTTGAGCGCATTGCTGCCCGACATAACTTGCGCCTTGGCTTCGTCGCTGTCGAGCGGTACCGAGCCACCCTCCCAGTCATCGGGCGGAACCGGATAGGTGTCACCGCGCTTGACGGCAACCCAGTAAACGGTTGCATCCTCATTGACGCTGTATTTCACATCGACCGATTTTTCTTTTGCATTATCCGATTTCGGATAGTCTTCGTTAAACTCAGGCGGTGTTCTATCACCGGTTGTAAAGCTGAGCTTTTTGACGCCCGACATATTTACACCGTCAGACAGAACAAAATACATATCATACGAGGTCTTTTCTGCCAATCCATTGACCGTGATAAAGTGCGGCTCATTCTTCTGCACATTCATCTTGCCGTTTGTGCCCTTGATATGACCACTCATGGTCTGTGTGCGCAGTTCGTCTGCGGTTGGTGCGGGCAATCCCTTCTTATAAACAGCATAATAAACCGTACAGGTTTTGGTCGCAACCGACTCAATCGCTGCAAAGTAATCGGTTCGGCTTTCATCCGTATAGTCATCGTGGTCTAACCGCGGATATCCTGCGGCAAATGCCGGAATGGTATTATCTGGCGTTATAAAGTCGCGTGTCTTACGCGGGCTTCTGTCACCGCGCTCGTCTACCAGAACAGCCGAGAAGGTGTACTCGGTATCGGTCTTTAGGCTGCGGATTGCCGTTGTAATATCCTCTTCTGCGGTTTCGATAGGCGACTGGCCAGAAACGACTGCCTTAAAACCATAGCTTGGCGGCTTAATCAACTGGTCGGACGACAACGGACCGTCTGCTTCCAATGTAACGCCCCAATATACAGTACCGGTTTTATTCGTGTTCAAAATCGCGTTTGCCGCCGTGGGGCCAACGTCATCCAACTTGGGATAGCCTGCCAAAATACGCGGGTAAGACGAAGATTCTTCTGCATCCTGACTGGTCATATCTTCGCCGTTGATGTTTGCAATCACGCCCGGTCGAATTTCAATCTTATCGGGCAGCATTTGTATGGTACTTCCGTTGGTATTGACCTTGAGATAGCCAATATCACCAGCGCCCGTAATATTGGTCGGTGCATCCAGATACACCTCGTTGATAAGTGCACCCTCATCAATGATGACAGAGGCATCGGTAGCCGATTCGTCTACCATTAACTTTTCAATACTGCCTCTGCCCAAAGCAACTACGCCTTCAGGGGTCTTGATGGTAACGTCCTTAAAATCGCCGGACAAATCCAAGCGCGTTCCTTGTTCTCCATCGACCTCAATGGACTGGAAACCGTTTGAACCATAGCACTGTTCTTCCAAAAAGCTGTCAGTGCGCACATATGTCTTTTCAATGCGGGTACTGCCCTCGGCCGTGAAACTGATGGCGACGTTGTTCGGACTGTCTACAATCAGCTCATTTATCAGGCAGTTTCGTGCGGTCAAGCTGTTTGTGCTGGCGTTGCTCACACCCGAACCCGATGCAATGACCTGTCCATTGACCGTCACATTGTTCAGCGTAACATAACCCAAGCCAACACCGGCTGTGATGTACAAATCCCCGTTGATTGTGGTGTCGTGCAGTTCGACACCGGAAGCCGAAATCATCACATTTCCGCTGACCATGCCCAACGTACTACTACCTGCCTGATTGAGCGGGGTGCCGATGGTGCGCGCCAGCAATGTTGCAACTTCGCCGCGGGTAATCGGCGCCTGCGGCCGGAATGTGCCTTCGGAATCGCCTTTGACAATGCCCTTCTTAGCAGCCGCTGTGACAATGCCACGGCTCCACGAACTGAGCGCACGTCCGTCGGTGAATATCATATTTTCGCTTTCATCCGGCGTCAGCATCAGGTTTCTGCCAATCAGCGTCATGGCTTCCTCACGGGTCAAGCTGTCATTGGGGCTTGCCGTATTTTTGCTTGAGCCGACAAAATAGCCCTGATTATAAGCAATATTGATGTCATTGGCATACCACTCTGTTCCCTTGACATCTCGGAACGGCTGTTTGCCCATTGTTTTATACCCAAACGCGCGGTTTATCATGGTGACAAACTCTGCGCGTGTGATATTGCGGTCAGGCTCCATGCTGCCGTTTTGGTCACCGCGCATGACGCCCCAATCACGCAGCTTTGTCAGCGAACTATCTGCCCAATGTGCCGCAGCAGTCTCGACTGGTGTGACTGGGCCGATGACACAGACATTGAGCAGCATGACAAATGCCAACAGCAGTTTGCCAATTCTGCTTAACCTTGCTTTTCTCATATCAGTTCTTTCCTCCCTCGTAAACGCCGGAAACCGCCCGACACTTACCGCGTCTCCACTGCTCACTGAAAATTGCCTGCATCAAACAAGCCTCTTCTTCGTGCGCCAAGTCCACGAATTTAGCTGAATATTGCCACTTCAAGCTGCTGACCTGTTCTCTGCGCAAAATCTGCATTTTCAGCACCAACATGGGATATGTAACCGGAACGACTACCTCGCACACTTCCCCAATCTCCAGTTTAGACGGGCATTGAAATGCGATTCCACCACCACTCAAATCGACAGAAACAAGTGGTACGCGGAACGGCTGTTGCTCCTGCATCCGAATGAGTTTGCTATGAAACTGCATCCGCACGCGCAATTGTCTGCGTGTATCGCCTTCCAGTCGTGTCACCAATTCCAAATACAATTTTCCTCCTCGTTTTGCGCCTACCTCTCCGCGGTATACAACTTTCGGGTCTTCCGCTCGACTGAACAGAACAATGTGCAGTTGACGTACATCGTCAGCATTTTCTCCGATGGGACGCATTACGGCAATGCTGTCGCCTTCCTGTGTCTCCATAACCGCCTGTCCAACCAATGTATATGCCGTATCAAACAGCATCCAGACGTTATTTTTGTCCTCACTTTTCTTCTGCAACATAGGCTACCTCTGCTTCCGCTGTTGGTTTCTGTCTGTCATCCTGTGCTTTTTGCTTTCCATCCACTTGGTTTTTGCCGTCGAGCTGATTTGGATTGAAATTCAAAAAGTACACATAGATTTCGACAATGGCTTTATACAATTCTTCCGGTATCTCTGCGCCCAGTTCAAGCTGAGACAGCATGGTTGCCAGAGAGTTGTCTTCATAAACCGGCACACCGCTTTCTGACGCGATATCCACAATACGCTCGGCCAGATAGCCCATACCAGAAGCGACAATGACCGGTGCCGCTTCGCCGTTTTCATATTTGAGTGCGACTGCACGCTGGCTGTTAGATGGAGACATTGATGCTATTCTTCCTTTCGTACAAGTGCGGGAATACTTCAGACAGACCGATTGGCTGCCGCATGACCTCGGTTACGACGTTCTGCGGCTCCAATCCACATTTTTTTAAGATGGCGGTCACGCCCGATTGAATATTTTTCTTGACCGGTGAAAGTTTTTCCGGGAAAGCGATGCGCAAGTTGACCGTCTTTTCCCCGTGAAGCTCAATCACGGTATCAAACAGCCCCAAATCCTGAATATCAAATTTTAACAGCAGCCGAACGGTGCGCTCTTTGGTGGCTCTGCCTTTGCCGTGATTTTCGGCATCCGGGTCAATCCACACTTCGGAAAACATCATCTTGCCCTGCCACTCCAATGGTATCATCAGATGGGTCAGCGGCATATAGACGCTTTGATTGAGCAAAAGCGCGTGCATAATGTTTTCAAACGCCTGCCGGCCTTCGACACCGGCTTCTCCGCGCAATGCCCGACTGGCCAGTTCTAGAAAAGTATCGGCAAATGTATTATTTCCAGAGGCCTTTTCAAACTCCGTGTTACGCAACAACAGCATTAAACTGTTATCATCCAGTCCCCCCAGTCGGCTGCGCACCCCGCTGTACCCCAATAACTGACGAAATGCTTGCAGCATAGATTCCTGTGAACCGTTTTCATATCGGGTCATTTGCAGCGTCAGCATGGATAACAGGGTACGCGCTAAGCCCATATCATGCGTGCGGGCAATGTAGTTTCCCATATAGGGGACTATCTGGTTTTGCAGCATCGACAGCGCTGCACCGCGGTCGCCCGTCTGCAACAATACTTCTAGCTTACCCAGCAGTTCCAACAATCCACCGCGCGCCGATGCCGGCATGGCCTGTGCCATGCGCTCAATCGTTCCGGTCATGCTTTTTGCGATATGTTCGGTGGATGCCATATCGTTATATTTTTTCAAAAACTGTAAAATATCGTTTTTGATGCCCGGCGAATCCGAGCCGTTAAAAATCTCACGCATCACATCGAAGAACGCGCCCTTAAACCGAACCGATGCGGTATTTTGTTGTTTCAAGAACATCTCAAGCTGTGACTGGTCCATGACCAGCATACGCAGAAACTTGGACAGCTCCTGCGCCATATCGGGCGACATGCCGGACGATACCAGCGTTTGCATCCGTCCGAGCAGCAGAGCCGACATGGTTTCGGTCAGCGTTGGCATTTGCCGCAAACGCTGAATAAAGGTTTCAAAATTGGAATCATAGCGGAACATATATCCGCTGTTATCTGCGCCCTTTTGTTCGGTTTTTCCGTCCGGTCGATTGACGCGCGTGGGGTCAGCCACATTCTGAATCTGGGTATCTCCCGGTGTAATCGGATTTTGTCGGGGCGTAGTATTCTCATAGCCGGTCATCGGCGTTGTTACTTTTACGATATCCGCCATATATTGCTCCATTTCTCCGCATAAATGTGCGCGGTTTTGGGTGCAAACCGGCAGCATTGCGCGAATCCTGTATTTTTTCTAAAAAGCGCTCTTAATTTTCCATATCATTTGGACGATATAAAAAGAAGATTATACGAAAAGGCGGTGTTCCTCACATGGATAATGGCAACGATAACATACTCGAAATGTACTTGTACGAAACCAACACATTACTGGAACAGTTGGACGGGATTTTGCTCAATTCGGAACAAGCTAACACCTTTACGCAGGATGATGTGAACGAAATCTTCCGCATCATGCACACGCTGAAAGGTTCGTCCGCTATGATGGAGTTCCAGGCCTTGACCACAATCGCTCACCGAATCGAAGATTTATTTTTCATCATTCGTGAAAATTCTATGGATGCGATTCCGCAAGAGCTGCATCATGAATTGTTCAATTTAATGTTCCATTCCACCGACTTTTTCCGGGCTGAAGTGGAAAAAATTGAAAACAACGAACCTCTTTCTAATGATATCGACAATTTCGTGGCAGATATTAATAGTTTTATCGAGAAAATTAACAATCAGGCTTCGGCCCCTGCTGCGTCCCCCGCATCGGCTTCCGCTGCGGCACCGACTCAGCCGCAAACAAGTGCTGCGGTTACATCGGCCAGTTCGCCCGCACAAACATCGGGCTATACCCTGCATGTCTTTTTTGATGAAGGCTGTGGCATGGAAAATCTGCGTGCTTTCATGCTCATTACCGCACTCAATGAAGCAGATATCGAACCGACCTATGAACCGCACAATGTTGACACCGACCCTGATACTGCGGCAATTATCACAACAAAAGGCTTCCTCATGCACTTCAACTCTAAAGAAGCGCTGCAACATGCCATTAACATCGTAAAGGGGGCAAGCAATATTCAAACCTACGAGGTACTGGACACGCCTGCACCCGAAGCTGCATCCGCTGCTCCGGTCGCTTCTCCTGCGCCCGCTGCTCCGGCACCGGCTCCGGTCGTTGCAGCCGCCGAACCGCCCGCTGCTCCTGCACCAGCTCCGGCACCGGCACCAGCTCCCATTCAGGAAACCAAAGAACCGGAAACACACGCCGAGTCTTTGGCCCCAGCGCATCTTTCTGCGCCCACTTCTTCCAGCAGCAGCCAAGCGTCAAATCGTTCGACTGCAACCAACAAGCAAAGCCTTATCAGCGTCAATCTGTCCAAGCTGGACAGCCTGATGGCGATTGTTGGCGAAATTGTTATCACCGAATCTATGGTCACTTCTTCGCCCGATATTCGCGGCTTAAAGCTGGATAACTTCACCAAGTCTGCCCGCCAACTGCGCAAACTGACCGACGAACTGCAAGATATCAGTATGTCCATCCGAATGGTTCCGGTTTCGGGCACCTTCCAGAAAATGAAGCGTATCGTGCGCGATATGTCGCAAAAGCTGGGCAAAAAGGCGCGTCTGGTCATCGAAGGCGAAGATACCGAAGTTGACAAGTCGATTGTGGACAGCATCGGCGACCCCATCATGCACATCGTGCGTAACTCGATGGACCATGGCATTGAAGAGCATGTAGAAGACCGTATTGCACTGGGCAAAGACCCCCAAGGCACCATTACCCTTTCGGCCGCACATACTGGTAGTGAAGTTATCATCACGGTACGCGATGACGGCCAAGGCGTAAATCCTGAAAGTGTTCTGGCTAAGGCGCGCAAAAACGGTTTGCTCACCAAGCCTGAAAGCGAATATACCCATAAAGAGATTTTGGCATTCCTCATGGCGCCCGGCTTCTCGACCAACAAAGAAGTCACCGAATACTCCGGCCGTGGCGTAGGTATGGACGTTGTAAAATCCAACATCGAAAATGTCGGCGGTACGGTGTCCATTTCCAGTGAAGTCGGCAAAGGCATGACCGTTACCTTAAAAATCCCGCTCACGCTGGCTATCGTGGACGGTATGGAACTGTCGGTCGGCAAGTCCATCTTTACCGTACCCATTCACAACATTCGCCAGTCGTTTAAGGTTTCCCAAAAGGAAGTCATCCATGACGCAAATTACGGCGAAATGATTAACCGGATGGGCAGCTTCTATCCCATCATCCGTGTACACGACCTGTACCACATCGACACCGAAGTCACCAACATCGAGGACGGTATTTTGGTATGGGTTGACTCCGGAGAACTTTCATACTGTCTGTTTGTCGATGAACTGCTGGGTGAACAGCAGGTCGTTGTAAAACCGCTTCCCAGCTATCTAAACAACTTTAACATCAAGGATTCAGGTATTACCGGCTGCACCATCATGGGCGACGGCAATATCAGTATCATTCTTGATGTTACCAATCTACACACGGCCGCAGTCAACGGAAAGTTGCTCCTGTAAGTGTGCACGAAAAAGAAAGGAGATTTCGCATGCCTACGGAAACCATTGAATTGATGAACGAAGCTTCGGTTGGCCAGCCCCCGGCTGACATCTTGACTTCCAAATACCTGACTTTCTTTTCGGACGGTCTGCTGTTCGGCGTTAATGCCTCTCAGGTCGTCGAAATCATTATCAACCATGCTATTACACCCATGCCGATGACGCCCGAATATGTAAAGGGCATCATCAATCTGCGCGGTCAGATTATTCCTATCATCGACGCCCGACTGCGCATGGGTCGCACAGTATCAGAGGAAAACAGCGTTGTCTGCATTATTGTGCTCAATATTGACGGCACACAGGTCGGTATTTCGGTTGACCGTGTGGCGCAGATGGTTGATATTGATGAAAGCGCAATTTCTTCTGGCTCGACAGGCAACAAGGACCAAAACCTCGTCAATGGTATGATTTCTTTACCTGATAGCGGTGAAACTATCTTGATTCTCGATTGCCTTCAGCTGATTAACGAAGCTTAACAGGAGGCAATGCCAATGTATGAGCTTTCTGAACATGATTTTATCCGACTCACCAGTTTTATCAAAAACAACTTCGGAATCAATCTTACCCAGAAGCGCCAACTAATTACAAGTCGTATGTCCAGCACCCTCATGCAACAGGGCTACAAAAGTTTCACCGAGTATATCGACCACATCCTAAGCGCTGCAACGCCCGACGATATCGAAACTCTGCTGAACAAACTGACGACCAATTATACCTATTTCATGCGGGAACCTGCACATTACGAATTTTTTCAGAACACTATCCTGCCCGACCTGGTTCGCAAACATGAACGCGACAAAGTCTTGTCCATCTGGTCGGCAGGCTGTTCTTCCGGCGAGGAACCCTACAATATCTCCATGATTCTCATGGAGTATTTGGGCTCCTCGGCCGCCGCATGGGACACCCGCGTACTGGCTACCGATATCTCGCAGCAGGCTTTAGCAGCCGCCCAACAAGGCACATATGACTTGCCGCCAACCATCCCCAGTTCTTGGCGGCAAAAATATTTCGTACCCGCCGCGGATGGCAGACGACATACTGTTGCACCCAAAATCCGTAAAAACGTCATTTTCCATACTTTTAATCTGATGAATCCCATCCATTTCCGGCTAAAGTTCGATGTCATCTTTTGTCGCAATGTGATGATTTATTTCGACCAGCCGACTAAGGATGCCTTGATTCAACGATTCTATGACGCAACCAATCCAGGCGGCTATCTGCTGATTGGACATTCGGAAACACTCAACAAAGACAACAGCCCTTATCAGTATTTGCAGCCTGCTACCTATCGAAAAACCTAAGCTTTTCGATGACTTATCGCTTCGCGCCCAGTTTCTCTTGCATCATATCATTCTGAAAGGAACTATCGTCTATGGAAAATGAGAAAAAAATTCGCGTACTGGTTGTCGATGACTCCATTATGGCTCGCAAAATCCTTATCGAAGGCCTTTCCCGTGACCCAAGACTGGAAGTTGTCGGCTATGCCATTAACAGTATGGATGCTGCTCGAAAAATCCCCGCTCTGCGTCCTGATGTTCTAACGCTTGATGTAGAAATGCCCGGTCAAAATGGGTTGGACTTCCTGAAAGAACTTATTCCGCGCAATCCTTTGCCCGTTGTACTGTGCTCCTCGCTCAATCTGCGCGTATTTGATGCGCTGTCTGCCGGTGCGGTTGACTTCGTGCGCAAACCGGACATGTCCCGCCCGGAAAGCCTGGATTTGTTCCAGCGCGAACTGGCGCTCAAAGTACGCGCCGCTTCGCGCGCGCGCGTGCGTATGCCCGGCGTTTCTCAAGCGGTACACCGTGCGCACCCGTCCCCCATTCTTCCCCCGCTCACCTCTCCGTCACTCGACCAAGTGATTATTGCTTTGGGTGCTTCGACCGGCGGCACCGAAGCAACCTTGGAAGTGCTGCGCCATCTGCCCGCCAACACCCCCGGCATGGTCATTGTTCAGCATATGCCTGTGGGATTCACCGATATGTATGCCCAACGCCTCAATCGCATTTGTAAAATGGAAGTGCGTGAAGCAAAAAATGGTGACCGCATTGAACGCGGTGTTGCACTGATTGCTCCGGGCGATATGCAGATGAAAGTCGTGCGCACCGGTATGCACTATACCGTTTCCTGCCTTAATTCGCCCAAGGTCAGCGGCCATCGTCCTTCGGTCGATGTGCTCTTTGACTCCATGGCTCAGGCTGTTAAGTGCCATCAAATCGGTATCATCCTCACCGGTATGGGACGCGACGGCGCCAATGGTATGCTGAAAATGCGTCAGGCTGGTGCATTTACCATCGGACAGGATGAAGCCACTTCTGTTGTCTATGGTATGCCAATGGAGGCCTTTAAACTTGGGGCTGTGTGCAAACAGGCACCGATTGAAAACATTGCAGATGTGCTTTTACGCCATTTGAATACACTATAATCTTTTGTCGGTTACAAAAGAACCTTAAAAACTGCTTATTTTTTTGAATCATCGGGCGATATCTATAATAAGCGATTCATTTATCATTGAGAGGAGTGATCTTATGCGGATCCTCAATTGTCTGCCGCCCATCCCTTCCCAGCCGCGCCGTTCTGGTGAGCGCATTGCATACGATGCACCGCAGGATGATAAAAAATTTGATACCATCACCCTTGCTCATGCAAATCTGTCTCCCGAACAGACCTTCACGATGGAAACCATCGGTCGCGTTACGCAGGAAGTGCGCGCATCGGTTACGACAGGCGATATTCAATCTCTCCAAAATCAGGTCGCTGCCGGACAATATCAAATCAATGTTGACGCCATCGTGCGCCAGATTTTGCTCGAGTGAGGTATCGTTCTATGAGTCAAATCCATGAACTGGAAACACTATTTAATAATTTTGCTTCTCTTTTCGACCAGCTCAGCACACTGCAAAAAGAGAAAATGGAAGCGGTTCATCAGGACGACTTGCAGCGGGTTGACCACTGTATGCAGCAAGAACAGGCTTTGGTTCTGCAACTGCGTGGCCTGCAACGTCAAAAAGATTCCCTGCATGAAGCACTTGGCCTATCGGGCGTTCCGCTGAAAAAAATTTCGGAACATTTGTCCCCAGCTGACCGTACACTGCTTGCGCCGTCTATCTCTCGTTTTCAGACGGCCTATCAAATCTATCAAAGTGCAGCTGCGGCTTCCCGCGCACTTCTTGAGTCCACACTCCAAGAGATTGACCGCCAACTCGCCCATATGAAGAAACCTGCTTCAGTCGCTGCCCCCGGCGCTCAGGGCAGCTTCACCGACATCAAAGCCTGAGCATCGTATTTATGGAGGAGAAATTATGACTTCGTTCTTCAGTGGTTTTACCATTGCAAAACTTGGTATCCGGTCCAGTCAGCAGGGATTGCAGATTACCGGAAACAACATTTCAAACATCAATACCACCGGTTATACCCGTCAGCGCATCGAACAAATCAGCTTGCGTTCTGGTACGACCGACCGTTATTCCAATTCTACCGATATCCGCATTGGTATGGGTTCTCTGGTTACCAATATCACGCAAATCCGTGACCCTTATCTGGATATCCGCTACCGCAATGAAGCGGCCAATGTTGGTTACTACGATGAAAAGCTGACCAATTTAGATGACCTAACCTCTATTTTGGATGAAGTGACCAAAAACGGCCTTCATACTGGTATTGAGGAACTGCGCACACAGCTCGAAAAGCTGGTCGATGGCAGTAACAACCCCAACAATCAGGAACTGCAAAACGCGGTGCGCGGTGCAGCACAGGAACTGGTTTCCCTGCTAAACAAATACTCTGCCGACCTCAAAACGTTAAAAGAAAATGCGGTTGACGGTTTAGAGCAGAACAAAGACACCGTCAACACCATTTTGACCAACATCCGTGACTTGAATGTTGAAATCCGTAACAGCCAGATTCATGGCGATAACGCACTGGAACTGGTTGACCGTCGTAACACGCTGATTGATGAGCTTGCGGAGTATGTGAAAATCAAAGTTACCTATACAGATGAAAAGATTTCTGAAGGTATTATTGTTGACCGTTTAACGATTGAACTAGATGCTCCAAATACTGACCCTAGTGACCGTCTAACCCTGATAGATGGTCAATTTGCCAACCAATTTGAAGTCGTTGAGCCATCGCTTGCAAATGATGACTATGAACTGAGTTTAACTGGATTGACCAATAAAGATGGCATCAATCCTTTGCAGTATGAACTCGAGGAAAAAATGAAAGCGCTCAATGGTATGGTAACTGCTTTACAAACTACCAACAAGCATTTTGATGCGCTCGCTACACAACGCAAGGAGTGGCTAAAAAACATTACCGCTGCTAATTTTACTGAAACACAATTTGATGCAGCCAATATTGACACCGAACGCCAACAGCTACAGGACGAGGTTGATGCAGCGCTGGAAGATTACCGCCAAGCAACAACCGATGCAGCAAAAGAACAGGCAAAACAAAATTTAGCTGACGCTCGCTCTAAGCTATCCTCCTTTAATCAATTTGCAAGTCAAAAAAGCGACATGGATAGAACGCAATCCAACTTGGAGAGTCAGCGTAAACTTCAGTTCGACAACTTACAGGCAAGTTTAGCCGAACAAGGATTAACTGTTGGCCCGAATTCTCCTACGATTGATACAGATGGTAAAATTTCTATCCACATCACAGGCGGCTCTTTACCGGCTGGCGGTGTTGATTTGTTAAATACGCAGAACGAATCTATAAAGTTCGCTGTAACATCAGGCCCAGATGGAAGCTTGAACTTACAGGTTGGTACTGATACATTTAACACAGTTCAACTTGAAAGTGAATTAAAAGAAAAAATGCAAGACTTAAACGATTTGGTTAAGTCTTTGCAGGAAGTCAATGACCAATTTCTTTCTTTAGCAGATAAAGAAAAGGAGTGGACTGACATTGCGAACTCTTACAAGCCTGCATTTAACTCTACACATTTTGATGCAAGCAAAATTGAAAAAAAGCGAGAGTTATTAAAAAAATCTATTGATGACGCACAAAAAGCTTATGATACGACTCCCAATGATGCTAACAAAAAGGCTCTACAGGAAGCAAAAGATAATTTAACGAATTTTAATATCTTGGCTGACCAGAAAGCCGCGATTGACACTAGCAAAAAAGATTTGGAAACGCAGCAAGGCGACTTAGAAAGTAAATTAAAAAATGCTCTAACCGCGCAGGGTATCAATACCCAGAATTTCGCACATGATCCCGTTACTGGCACAGTATCAATTGATATCACGACTGGTACGCCTGCAAAAAAAGTTGATTTGCTTAACACGGCTAATGAATCAGTTCCTTTTGAAGCTGTAAAAGATGTCGCCGGCAATTTAAGTCTTGAAGTTGATGGCGTTAGTTTCAAGAATATACCTGTTGCAAACTTGGGCAATCTTCCTGATACCGCAGAAAATCTCTATGCCGGCAATGACCTGTACGGTGTTTTGCAAGCTGATTTAGACCACCTCAATGGCAAGGGCGAGTTTGACGAGCCTGCAACCTCAATTCGTGGTATTAGTTACTATGAACGTACCTTGGATTCTTTTGCCCAGCAATTAGCAAATACGTTCAATGATTTGAATAACTTGAATAGTTTAAATGGTACAAACAACTTTGTTAAGGATTTGTTTGCTTCTAGCGATGGTGTTTCCACTATCACTGCTTCCAATATTACCATTTCGGATGCTTGGATGAGCGGTGAAATTTCAATCACCACATCCACTGACCCCAATGCCGACGACAATGATTTTTCTGGTACCAATATTCATAACATGATTGGCGCACTCAATGGAGACCTGACATTCTATGCGCTTGATGAAAATGGTAATCCCATCAAAGACGGCAATGATTTACGCGTTCTCTTTAAAGGCTCGTTTGAAGAAATGTTGGTCAACTCCAATAGCATCTTGGGTCAAGATGTCAAATCTTCGACTACACTGCTTGAAAACTATGCTACGGCAGCTACCGACCGCGCCGTATCAAGAGATAACGTCTCTACGGTTGACCTGAACGAAGAAGGCATCAACCTGATTCAGTATCAAAAATCTTTCTCAGCGGCCTGCCGTGTTATGACAACATTGGACGAGATGCTTGACTCGCTCCTTAACATGTAACGATTGAAACAGGAGGCTTATTTATATGTTAAGAATTTCTTCGGCGGGCGTGCTCCGTAGTTATCGCACCGGCCTTACACGCTCCTACGCACAACTTGCAGCTGCAACCCAAACGGCAACAGACTTTTTGGCATTCCGCAGTTTTGGTGCCAATCCCGCTGCGGCAAGCAAATCTTTCCAGCTGATTCGCTCTTATGGCAAAACACAGAACTACATTGATAACAGTAAAGCCGTAACAAAGCGTCTTAGTTCGGCTTGGGAAAGCGCTATGACGCTCAGTGATTCGGCTGACAAGATAGACGGTACCATTGGTGAAGCCATGAATGGCGACCAAGACCTTGCTTCCCGCAAACTGCAAGTATCTACGATTCGTGGCGAGATGGAAGCAATGGTGCAGAACTTAAATACAAAGCATGTCGATACATTTGTATTTGCTGGCGTGAATGCTGGTGAGGCACCGTTTACACTTGATGATGAGTATAACCTTTATTACCAAGGTATCAATGTAGACACAGGTTTAGACAAAGATAAGAAACCCGTTGGCCTAACAGATGACCAAATTGCAGCGATGACACCAGAGGATATCGAGGCTTATGGTCAAGAAACCTTAAAAAAACTTTCACAAGAAAAAGTTTATGTCGATGTTGGTCTAGGCATGAAGAATAATGACGGTACAACCGGTTCTTTTGCTTCCTCCAATGACATCAACTCGGCCAGCGCAGTCAATGTCTCTATGCCGGGTATCCAGCTCATTGGCTACGGAAAAGATGCAAACGACAAACCCTTAAACGCTATCAGTCAGCTCCGTGATATTTGCAAAGAATTATTACAAGACCCGATTGATGTCGATAAAATCAGCGACATGCGCAACCAGTTCCATGATACCTGTAATGTGATTCGTGAGGGTATCTCTCAACTGGATACTCGCGTTGGATTTGCAAAAAGCAATCAGGAAACCTTGACTAAAACTTCGGACTCTCTGTATGAACAGATTTCGGATTTGACAACGGTTGACCCAGCCCAAGCCTACATGGATTTGTCATATGCACAATATTACTACAACTCCACGCTGAAAATTGGTAACGGTATTTTGGGTCAATCCTTTATTGATTACATGAACTGACTAGATTCTGGTATACTGAATCCATTTTAAGTATTCTATCTTAGGGGGATCGATGTATGGAACAGTTACTAAAAATTACAACCGTGCCCATTCAAATTGACATAAAAGTAAATCATGCCAAGTTGGAATACACGCGCGGTACCGCTGATTTGCAAATCAGCCGCGATGAAGGTGGATTAAACATCCAAAGCAAACCGATTCGTCTGCGTCTGGACACCTTTGAGGCGCGCAACTCTGTCTCACCTACTCCCATGCGCAGCATCGAGCAAGCCGCTCAAAAAGGGCGGCAAGCCGTTTATGATGCCATGTCAACCGCTGCACAACAGGGTAAACTGTTGCTCCAAACCAAAGTAGGCGAAGAGCTGATTACACAATTCGCCAAAGAATCAACTTACATCAACACCGATTTTCAAATGGGTTGGCTGCCCTCAACTGGTCCTGATATTTCTTGGGACAAGGGAGAAATTTCCATTCGCTATGAAATGGATAAGCTCAATTTTGACTGGAATATCAATAAGGGCAATTATCATTTTACGCCGGGCAGCATCGAAATCTCTGTGGCGCAGAAACCCGATGTTATCATCGAGTATGTGGGCGGGCCGCTTTATGTTCCCCCCTCTTCTGACCCGAACTATGAACCCATTGACGTGAATGCCTAATGAAACTACATACCAAATACTGCGGAGAAATTTCCTACGAACCGCATGAGCTGATTACATTTCCAGATGGTCTATTTGGTTTTGAGACCTATCATTCTTACCTGCTGATTCGTCTGGAGGATGACCACGGTTCTCCGTTTTGTCTACAAAGCGTAGAAGAACCTGATTTAGCGTTCATTCTAGTTGACCCATTCCAGCTCATGCCAGAATATGCACCTGATTTATCAGATGAAGATTGTGAGCGGTTGGGCAATCCTGCCGTCGAAGACCTTGCACTTTATGTGACCTGCGTGCTGCGAAAGCCCGTATCGGAAAGTACAGTCAATCTGCGCTGTCCGATTGTCGTGAATATCCACACACGCACCGCTTTCCAAGTTATCTTACACAGCGATAATGGATATACTTTTCAGAAAAAGCTGCAAGATTTTGCCGCAAAGGGGGATGCCTCATGCTAATCCTCCAGCGGCGTAAAGGTGAATCGGTACAAATCAACCATGATATTACCATTACCATTGCAGACATTCGTTCTGACCGCGTGCGTTTGGCAATTTCTGCCCCGCGTGAAGTTCCGATTAAGCGAAGTGAACTTTTGGAAGCTGCACGCATCAACCAAGCTGCGGCACATGGCGATGCGCCCGATGCCCTGCTTGACCTGTTTCACACCATTCCGACAAAGGAACCCTAAATCATTAAAAAATCCGGTCTGTGCATTTTAACACACAGACCGGATTTTTTATATTTTCATTTTATTTGGCGGTTGCCGCGTGAATATGGGCTGCAACCTTAACATCTTCTCGCTTAATGTGCAGAACCAGCCAGTTTGCAATATTGGCATTGACTTTGCCGACCAATGCAACCGTTGGGCCATTCTGATGCAGCTCCTGTGCAATTTCTTGCACCACTCTCTTATAGCCATCGTGCAGTTCCTTATGGCGCGCAGCATCCGGATAATTGGTCTGGCGCTGTAACTGCTCTTCATGGCTAAAATGCTGGTCAATGTACTTTTGCAGGAAATTCATCGTTTCGGTCAGCTGATTGCGTCCCTGTCCCTTGCTGCAAGCATCCAGCAGCTTATTAATGGCATCGAAGAGTTGACGATGCTCGTTATCAATCATAAGGTTACCTGTCAATAAGTCCTTCGTAACTTCATATGTCATAAAAAACACCCCTTTATCATATCGTCGTTTTCTTTCATTATACCACAATTTTCCTAAATTGCAATAATGCATACCAAATTTATATACAAAATTAGGCTACATAATCTAGGTATCATTATGAATTTTCCGCAGAAAAAGAGACTGGATACAGACCAGTCTCTTTTTTCTATAACACAGATTTACTTTTCTAAAAAGGACATCAATACTTATCAAAGTTATATGAAGTCTCGTTGGGAATTGCAATGGGTGTTGTCGGTGCAATTGGTGTTGCTGTAACAGGCTCCATCGGCTCATTTGCAGCAAATACCATATCATGCATTGCACTAGGCGTTGAAGTCACTCTACGGTCATCTTTCATACGGAACTGGCTTAACAATGCGTGCATCGTCTGTGCCTGTGCAGACAACTCTTCTGCTGCTGCCGCAGACTCTTCCGAAGTAGCCGAATTGGTCTGGACAACGGCAGAAATCTGGTCAATGCCTCCTGTAATCTGCTGAATGGCAAGCGCTTCTTCACCAACCGCTGTTGTAATCTGGTCGATGTTCGATACCGCTTCATTTACCTTACCAATCGCATGTTCCAGTGCAGCCGCTGTATTACCTGCCAAAGCCGAGCCATGTTCTACCGCGTGGATAGACTTTTCAATCAGAGTTGCGGTATTTTGAGACGCTTCTGCCGACTTGCTTGCGAGATTACGCACCTCATCCGCAACGACTGCAAATCCCTTGCCCGCTGTTCCTGCACGCGCTGCTTCTACTGCTGCGTTCAGCGCAAGGATATTGGTCTGGAATGCAATATCCTCAATGGTTTTGATAATCTTTCTAATCTCATCAGAAGAAGAACCGATGGCATCCATTGCAGACAACATTTCTTTCATCTGCTCGTTGCTCTGTTCCACTGCATGGCCTGCTTCATTTGCCAATTCACGCGCGCGATTGGCTGTCTCTGCATTTCGCTTAGAAGCGGTAGAAATATCGGATACCGTTGCACTTAACTCTTCCACCGAGCTTGCCTGCTCGGTTGCGCCCTGCGCCAGCGTCTGTGCCCCCTGCGATACCTGTTCAGCACCTGAGGCAACCTGATTACCCAGCTCAACCAACTGACCCATAACGTCGTTCATACGGAAGGTCAGGTGTTCATAGGAATGCTTAATATCAATCAGTTCACCGGGAAAATCAGCATGTAAATCACTGATTGTGAAATCACCACGGGACAAGCCTTCCAATGCGCGGTCTAAATCCTGAATAATGTTGCCCAATACTGCCTGGCTGGTACGCAGCGCATCAGCCGTCACACCAAATTCGTTGGTAGAGTGATATTCACAATCTTGACTCAAATCACCCTGCGACATTGCAACCATGACCTTTTGCATCTTGTCGAGTGGCATAACAACGCTTTTAGTAATTCTTGTGCTGAAAAGAATCAAAACAATTATCATCACAACCAACAGCACAATGATAAATGTACATATCGCGACTGTGCTGCGTCTTACGTTGTTCTGCATGGAATCTCGAACGGCAACCATGCTGTCCGTTGCAGCATCAGCCTTGCTGATCAGATTTTCCAGTTGTGGTGTACACTGATTAACAATCATGCTTGCAGCGGTTGCATCATCACCATTGATAATATATTGAACAATCTCATTGACCGAAGATTCCCAAGTTTTAATTTCAGCATTCCACTCAGATACATAGTTGTCCTGTGCCGAATACCCTTGTGTAATCGAGCTCATGATGTTATCTAATTCTTTTTGATGTTTTTCAATCGAGCTCTGTATATTTGCATAATTGCTGCGGTCGGTACTCAAACAAAAATCTCGCACTTCTCTTGCAATATAGTTAATATAATATCGCGCATCCTTAATCTGTTCAACCGTTGTAATCTGATTTGAAATCAAATCTTCATATCGAACGCGCGTATTTTGCAATCCCAGAATTGACGTTCCAATCACAATGGCTGAGAGGACAATCGCTATTCCAAATCCAATAAGCAGTCGAGCACGAATACTCATTTTTTTAAACATGTCCTTTTTACCTCCTAGAATACACCGTCCAGTTCTTTCCCTTTTACAATAGACTCCCTCGGTAAGAACTTAGACTTCACGCAATACAGCTTGCTCCCGCAAAATCATGTAAGACATTCTGTATTTGCTTCTCTTCTCAATCTAAAACTTTGTCAAACATTCCTCCCTTAAACAATATATCCATATCTGCCTTTTTGCACATCACCAATAATCCTTCCGTCGGATAAAGTGACTACGCGCTTGCGCAGTATATTGACAAAACTCTTTGCATGTGTCGCCATAATCACCGTCGTTCCACGCCGGTTGATTTCGTCGAGCAACTGCATAATATCCCACGCTGTATCGTTATCCAAATTTGCTGTGGGTTCGTCTATAATCAAGATTTCCGGCGAATTGACAATGGCGCGCGCCAGTTCCACGCGCATCAACTCACCGCCGGATACCTCATGCGGATAACGCATCGCGGTATTACGCAATCCCACTATGCCCAGCGCTTTGGGCACCGCTTCCACAATCCGTTTCTTTGGTGCATGTGCTGCACGCATGGTAATTGCGATATTGTCAAAAATCGTTCTATCTTCAATCATGCGCGGTTGCTGCCATACCACCCCGTAACGGCGTCGGATTTGGGGGCGCCGACGTTCGGGCAACTTGGCTAGGTCAATATCATCCAGCAGCACCCGCCCGCGTGTCGGCCGGGTGTCTCCGGCCATCAGACGAAGCAATGTACTTTTCCCCGCTCCGCTGCTTCCGAGCACAAAAACAAATTCTCCCTGCTCAATTTTTAAGTTGATGTTCGTAACCGCCGATACAATTTTCTTTTGTGTAATACGACCCTTGTCATATTCCTTTGTCACGGACTCCAACGTAATAGTTGCCATAGGATGTTTCCTCCGGTGCTGATGACATTTTGTATATAAAAATTAAAATTGCGTATGCTATGCAAAACAAGCGTTCTCTGGTATAATAAACACGTCAGCATAGATACCAAAGTTGTAGATTTTCATGTTGCTGACAGCATCCAATAGAAAGGAGCAACCTCTCGTGAGCAGGCAGCGGAAAAACAAAAAGCTGCGCCCATTTGGTCTTTGGCGTATTTTGATTTTGGGGTTACTATGTCTCACGCTTGCAGAAGCCATTGCATGTTATATTTTTGACCCCACACTTTTTCATCAGATTGCAGACCCTATACACCAAAAATCAGTCGCCATGATGGCGACTGGCCAGAAAAAGCTATCTGAATTGGCTCAAGATACCCGCACGCAGATAACTGAACTATCCAAGAAAGTTGGACAGGCTGTTGCTGAAGCCAAACAGTCTTCCGAAAAGAAAGAATCGGAGGAAGTTGTTGCCACGCCTGCCCGTTCTGGAGATATTACACAAAAAGAAGAAAATGCAATCGAAGTTCACGACGGTTACAATTTTAATCCGGCAACCGGAGACACTATCCTGACCGGCGGGAATATTGATGTGCTGTTTTTCAATCAAACCGCGCCAGCGTGGAAAGACCAGCTTTATGGCTCGGATAAAATCGGCACCCACGGCTGCGGCCCGACCGCCATGGCCATGTTGATTTCCAGCATGACCGACTATCGGGTTGACCCGAAAATGATGGCAGATTGGGCTGTGCAAAATGGATATTACGCCAAGGGAGATGGCTCTTATCACGGCTTGATTCCAGCTGCTGCAAGCACATACGGCTTGTCTGTTAGCAGCTGCGCCGACCTCTCAGCCGAAGGCCTGCTTGCCCAACTGCGTGCCGGTCATGTACTAGTCGCACTGATGCGCGCTGGACACTTTACAGACTCTGGCCACTTTATTATTTTACGCGGAATTACCGCAACCGGTCAAGTGTTAATTGCAGACCCGCAAAATTTTGATAACAGCATTCAGCCCTGGGATGCAAAAATCATCGCGGGAGAACTGGCCTCCCGCGACGGGAATGGCGGCCCAGTTTGGGTCATTGGTTCAGGCAGCTAACTGCCTGAACCAATTTTTTACCCATTTATTGCTTGTAATACGCCTTATCTTTTCCAATCTTGCGATTCAGCGGGCGGTCTAACGCAACAATCTTGCTTAATAAGCGAAAGTTACGTTGGCACTGCTCATCAATTGCTTTTTCGTTCGGTTCTGGTTGGCACTCTGCTCGTCCACGCAACAACTTTTGCAGTCGCTGTGCCTGCACCCCTGTAAAATGCTCAAGCAACTCTTTTGTTGCTTTCTCAATCTCTGATAAGCTGTTCATCGGCTCTTGACGCATCGCAATGAGCATACTTGCGGAAATCGCATCGCTCCTGTCTACTGCTTCTGCTAGTTGGATGGTCAAATCCAACACTTCATTGAGCTTTACATATTTCTTTTTTTGCTGCATGAGCAATTCGCACAGGGCTTCTTGTTCATTCTGCACGGCGTATCGCCTCCCCGTTTATTGATTGGTATTCTTCTGTGCTGTCCGGAAAGCGTCACGCAGTTCATTCACATACGGCTTGAGTTCTTCCAATATTTTTTTGTTGCGGCTGGCTGCGACGCGGCTGAGCTGAAATGTAAAATATTCATACAACCGCGACAGCTGCACGCTAATAGGATATTGGCGGTCTAAGGTATCATCTAAGTACCAGATGATTTCTTTGCTGCGCTGAATAGACTGGTCGAACAACTCATAGTTCTTCTGGTCGAGCGCGAGTTCTGCGCGAATCAGTCGCTTCATCAACTCATCATAAAGCAGCAGCAGTAATTCGCCCGACGTCATCGTATTGATGGATTGTTCTTTATACTGATTGTAGCCGTTGATATTCATGTATTTCCTGCCTTTCCTTGCAGTTAACCTCCTAACATTCCGGAAAGCTGTCCGCTTTGTGCATTCATCTGCGATATCAAAACTTCCAACTGCGTAAACTTAGAATTATACCGGTCAATCTGGTCTTGCAGCTTGTCGTTGAGGGTATCCAGAATATCATCGATACTATCCATTTGGTTTTTCAGGGTGTTATCCAACAGCGAATTAGCAGAGTACGAAGAACCTGCACGAGCAACTAAGCTGCCAGGCGTAGCAATCGAGGTCGAAGCATACTGATCCAGTATCTTCTTCATCTCGGTCATGACACCGCCCTTGACACGGTTTCCATTTTCATCGGTTCCCTCAACTGCTGTGAAAACTTGCTTAACACTTTCGACATCAGATTCGATAACCGCACGCAGCTTATCTTCATCCAAGGACAACTTACCGCCATCCCCACTGGACATAGAGTATTCAAAGGTAATACCCATTCGCTCCAACTGCTTGGACGTTTCACCACCCGAACTAAATACCGTTCTGAGGGAAGATTGCAGACTGCGCAGTAAGCTATCGCCAAATAACAGACCTTCTTTGGCTTTTTCCTCCCACTTTTCAATCTGGTCTTCGCTCATCTCTTCTTTCTGCTCGTCAGTCAACGGCTGATAATCCGAGTCGGGCTTTGTGCTCATCTCCTTGTAGACGTCCTGAATCATCTTGTTGAAGTCTTCTACCATCTCCTTGATGGCAGTGACCATATCATCGGTCTTTGGAGCACTGGTAAAGGAAACTTCTTCTCCTTTTACCAACACACCCTTGTCATCATATCCAAATTCATCTTTCAGCGTAACCTTCAGACCATCAATGTTGACTTCATTGGACGAACGGGTCAGAGTCATCGAGTCGCCATTGACTGTAACATCAAGAACCGCATCTTGACCCTTTTCTATCGTTATATTTCCTTCGTTGCCTTTTCCTGTACCAAAGAGCTTTCTAGCCAATTCACTGTCTTGTATGTCAACATCACGGCCAGAACCTGTTTGAGTTGAAGTCAAACGTATGGTATCCGAAAGTTCGGAATAGGTCATGGATACATCTGCGTCACTGCTGTTGATTGCATTCATCATCTCACGCAGGGTCATATCCTTTTCAAGCTGAATGTCTGTGCCGTTAATCGTCAGCTTTAAATCATCTTCGGTTAAAGTATCTTCGGTTTTTCCCAGATACTCAGCTAAACTCTGGTCTAAGTTGATTCGGTTACCTTGTCCAGACTCCAGGCCAAGCACAGTCAACGCATAAAAGTCGCCACCGCTGACACGAAGTACATCGTTGGAATTGCTTGCGCCATTTCCCAAATTAAACTGTAATTTTATTTGTCCATCTTCAGTGGCCTCATTGCTGACATTTACTTTTCCTGCACCGAAAGTTTTATCCAATTGGTCATTGATGGATTTGAGGAGTTCATCTTCTGACCAGTTCTCATCCTCACCTTCCTTATAGGTAGGCAGAGTAATTTTCGCACTGACACCATTGAGACTAATCTGAATAGTTCGACCTGATAACAATTCACGATTGGAAACGGCTTGTTTCAAGACATCCTCTGTAATCGGTCTATTAGAAACCACGAGGCTACCTTCCTTGGACAAATCTATCCCATCGTCTCCAGGATCAAATCCTAATCCCAATACATCTTTAACGTTATCACTGACCGACTTGAGCTTAATCGTGTTACCGCCAGCATTTTCCTTTGTAGTAAGGGCGATTCTACCATCGCCTTGCAAGGAGAACTCAACTTTTGCACCCAGATTATTATTCTTATCCGAACCAGGAACCGTTGTCTCACTGAGTTTTTCGTTCAATGCTTCCACCAGTTTCTCTGGGTCCTTATAATCCTGATCATATCCCAGTGAAATGGTATATTCCTTATTACTATAGGTAAAAGTAAATGTAGCACCGTTTAATCTGGAAATTTCTGTCTGTGCATCTTCCGCAATACTAAACCCCTCTGACGAAATGATTCCCAAACCGTCTGAGACATCCTTTCTTGCCCACGAAGCCGAGGTTGCCAGTTGCTTTACACCGTTAATCACTACATCACTGGATGTCTTACCGGTTGCGGAAATAAAATCGCTATTCTTACCAGTTGTTGTAATAATAGACTGGTCAAAGAATGCCGAACTCAACAAGTTGGTAGACGAACTATAACTGGTATACTTTTTAGAAAACTCAATCAACTGCGAGCTAATCCCTTGATATGCGGTCTGTTTCCACTCCAAAAGCTGTTTTTTCTGCTTCTGCTGTGCAATCTTCAGGCGAGTCGCCTGCGTCATGTTTTCAATCATGCTTTCGGTATCCATACCGCTGGCAAGACCGGAGAGAACATTTCTCTGTCCATAGATACTGCTCGATCCACCTACGCTGCTAACTGATGACATTCAAATCACTCCTTCTTTATTATCTCACATTCTTCCCGGTTTTTCCAGAGAATGTGACCGGATTTTTTGTTTGTACTCTATACTTATTTATCGACATATAGTATAATAACGATAAGAGTTTGTTGACGTATTTTACAAATGGAGGGATCATTTTGTCAAGCATCATTGCAATCACCAACCAGAAAGGCGGTGTTGGCAAAACTACAACTTCTGCTGCCCTTCTGAGCGGTCTGCATAGCCGCGGTTTCCGCGTGCTGGGCATCGACCTTGACCCTCAGGGTAATTTAGGTTTTAGCATGGGAATGGATATTGAAAACAGCCGCACCATTTACGATGTATTCAAGGGACAAGCTTCCTTTGACGAAGTTATTTTTACAACCGAACATGGTGATGTTGTGCCCTCGAACATTCTGCTTTCCAGTGCAGAATTGGAATTCAACCGCCCCGGCCGTGAATTTTTACTCAAAAACGCATTATCCCGTGCGGAAAGCCGCTATGATTATATCATTATTGATACCCCGCCAGCTTTAAATATCCTGACTGTTAACGCTTACGTTGCAGCCAACGGCTTAATTATCCCAATGGTTCCGGAAATTTTGAGTTTGCTTGGTGTGTCTCAGATTAAAGAAACAATTGATACCGTTCGCCATTTTTATAACTCGAATCTACGCGTGTTGGGTATTCTGCTGACCAAATTCAATCAGCGCATCAATCTTGCGCGTGAAGTGCGTGAGATGGCCGAACAAATCGCCAGTCAGCTGGACACAAAGGTTTTTCAGACCACTGTTCGCACCAGTGTCGTGGTTGCCGAATCCCCAGCACATGGGGAAAGCGTGCTCGAATATGCACCGCACTCCAAACCGGCATCCGACTATCTCAACCTGCTGGATGAACTATTAGGGCAGACAGCACCATCCATCGAACGTACACCTGTTTAAAGGAGAGAACTGGCTTTTATGGCACGAAAAAGCAATAAAACCGCACATGTCCTAAGTCTATTGACCGACCCAAAACGCGAAACATCTGAAACCAGTTCTGTCGAAACTCCGCCGTCAGCTCCTGCTGCTCCGATTGAGCAGCCCGCATCGGCGGAACCTGTTTCTTCTGCTGAGACAATACCTGCTGAAACGCCCGAACCGTCTGTGCAAACGGTTGTGCCTCAACCAGAGCCTGTTATTTCTTCGGCCGCCCCTATTGAAGTCCCCGATGAAACACCTGCATCTGTTGAGCCACCGGCTCCTGCACTTCCGGCAATCGACTCTGCACAGGCGGCCGAGGAACGGCTGTCCAAGCGTATTCAAAGTTCACTTGCCGATGCACTGGCTGCTGAAGAAGCCATACCGTCTCCAACGCCTTCCCCCAAGCCACCGGTTCCACCTCGCCCACATACGGCTGCTACGCCCCCGCAAAAAGAGGCAGAGCCATCTGTACCGGAGGTGACAACCGCGACACCCAAACCGGCTGCTGCGTTTGTTCTGGTTAATGTCATGGACGAACTGATAGACCGTATTCAAGACGATATCATGCAAAAATTTGGTATGTGTACCTGTGAGCGTTGCCGATTGGATACCCGTGCATTGACGCTTTCTAATTTATCCAGCAAATATGTTGTACTAAATGTCGATTCGGTTTCCCCCATGCTCAACTTTTATGAACATCGTTATCAAGGTGCTATCACTGCACAACTCACACAGGCTTGCCGGACGGTCATGCAGCATCCGCACCATACCGATGAAAAAAATCTCAAATAACTTGAAAGAGAGGCATCTGTTACTAGATACCTCTCTTTTTTACATTCTACGCGGCCACACTTGTAAAATACGAATCCAGCGTTACTCTTTGCTTGTTTCTGGATGGTGCGACTCATGCGTATGCTGTGCTGTTGCTTCATGATGCGGCTGATGCGCGTGCTGTGCAGTTGCTTCATGGTGATGCTGTTCGGATGTTGTGCCATGATTGGGCGCATGTTCCTCAACTTTTTCCGGTTCTGCATCTGCATACGGCTGAGAAATGCTCTCCCAAATCGAATTTACCATATCCATGCAATCAAAGTATACGGTTGTGAGGACATTCGACGGAATACCCAGTTCCTTGGCCAGTGCCGTCATGGTCGTCCAATCGGCACGTTCATAGCTCAGTACCAGCGAATACAGCGTACCGCACATACCTTCCTGAGAAATCAGTGCTTTCTTGATGTCATCAGAAACCGGAACTTCGGCCAGAATTTCTTCCATTGTCGCATCAATGAGATAATTGAGGGTAGAGAACATACCCATAAGATAAGCGTCTGCGTGCAGAATCGGCAGATTGGGGATATAGGTTGCCAGTCTTGCACAGAAGTTTGCACGCAAGAACGATAGACGCAAAAATTCTTCGGACTCTGCGAAATCTTCCTCTTCCTGACTGCACGACATCAGGTATACCCATTGTTTGAGCTGTCCCAAACCGATGGTAACCAGTGCCTGACGAACGGTAGAAACACGGCTGCGCATTGCATAGTGAACCGAGTTTGCCATACGCAAAATTGCATACGTCAAAGAAGCATCGCGCGCTATCAATTCCTCAATTTTATCAAGGTCAGGTTCATCGCGCGTAATTTCGACCACCAATTGGAAGAAATTGCTCTTGAGGTAACTTGCCTTATGTACCTTGGTTTTAATGCGGCTTGCAACGTAGTTGCCTTGCAGATAGTCCGCACCAATGCGGTGCGCCATTTCATACTGCTCTTGGGACTCAACATGGGTCACAATGCACTTTTTGTGCATACTGTGCGCCATCTGAATCATATTTTCCAGCCAGCCTTCTTTGTTGTCTGCAATGTTCAGCTTAATGAAGTCCACATACTCCAGCATACTAAAATAGCGCGGATTGAACTGGAAATCATTGACTGCAATCTGATATCCCTGTTTTTGATATCGCTGTACAATGAGAAATGCCATCGGGTGAATGATAACATTGTCTTCAATCTGGATAACCAGACCATTTTTACCGAACAATTCCGGTGTGTTTTTGAACAGCAGGGTAGGCGTAAACGTCATAAAGTTGGTCGCGCCGAAAAACAATTTATCCGAGTTCTGGTTCAAAAAATTGTAGATGGTATCCGCCGCGGCATAGTCACTAACCCCTTTGCGCTGCAAAGCCTCATCGCCGCCATTGTACAGGATTTCATATCCTACAACCTGGTCTTCAATATCCTTTACCGGTTGTCTCACAATATAGCGATCCATTCACATCCCTCTCCTTTCGACCTCTTCCTAACAGATAGGTTACGCCAGCAACGAATCCATTACGCTGACAAGATTTCCAATTTCAGGCTTGGTAAGCTGACGGTCTGCGCCGACTTCCTTGCCCTTAATGCGCATTTCATCCGAAATCAGCGACGAGAAGATAATCAACGGAATCTTATTGAAACGCTTGTGTGTCTTAACCAACTTGGTCAAATGGTGTCCATCCATCTTGGGCATCTCGATATCGGTGATAATCAAAGCAACCAGATGTTCAATGTCTTCGTCCTGCTCATGTGCCTTGAGGAAGTCCCACAACTCCTGACCATTATCAAAAGTTGTGACATTGGTATAGCCTGCTTTTCCCAGTGCTTCGCGAATCATAGAGGCCAGCAGCGTGGAATCCTCTGCCACCAAGATGGGAACATTGCGGCGCTGGCGATGACCCATGCGCTCAATCTCGCTCATCTGGATGCTGGTTTCGGGCGCGATTTCGGCAACAATGCGTTCAAAGTCCAAAATCGTTACCAGTTCATCCCCGCACTGTGCAATACCGGTTGCAACACCTTCTTCTCCGCCAGACATGGTCTTATCCGGCTTCTGGATGTTTGTCCAAGAAATGCGACTGATACCGACAACAGTATGAACGCGGAACGCGATGACCATTTTATTGAAGTTGGTTACAATAAACAAATCTCGCGGCCCTTTTTCGCTGCGCTCTCCCGTCAAAAAATACGGCAGGTCAATCACCGTCAAGACTGCATCACGGGGTTTGAAAATGCCCTCTACCGACGGATGTGCGTGCGGCATAGGCTTCACCGGTGCGGACATCATAATCTCTCTTACCTTCGCCACATTGATGCCATATAGATTACCGTTGATGGTGAATTTCATAATTTCAATTTCATTGGTTCCGGTTTCCAAAAGAATACCGGTATGGTTGTAGTCTGCCAATTTAAGCCACTCCTTTTTTTGCATCATCTGTGTGCTGTTTTATATGAGGATGTCCTGCCTTCCATAAGAACGAACACATCCCTGTCCGTTGCTGACATCAAAGAGCAAGGTACGCGCTACCGTTCCGCCGACTTCCTCTCTCAGAAGGCGAATACCGGCCTTTTGCAGCGCCCATTTGACGCTCTCAATGTTTCGTTGTCCAATGCTTCCCAAAATACCGTCGCCCTGCACCTCAAACATGCGCGCACCGCCCGCAATTTTTGCGGTCATGCGCGAGGGCTGCCCGCCGAACGCCTGCATTTTTTGCAGCGTTGCCTGGACACCGGTATCTGCATATTTAAACGGATGTGTCCGTCCGCTCTCCATGTTAATCGGCAGCATAATATGTACCAATGCTCCCAATTTAATCATCGGGTCATACAGACAAATCCCAATACACGAACCAAGCGCATAGGTGACCAATAACCCATGCTGTCGCGCGAATTTCATGTCGGCGATACCGACCACTTGTTTATCATTCCCTATCATGAACCGACACCCAGCCTATTTAATTCCTAATCTATATAAAATATAATTGAGCGAATTGATATCGGGGAACAGCAGCAAATCGTTGTGTACTTGTACCCCATCACAATTAAATTGTCCGCCGACGGTCAACACATGATTGGACTGATTGCCTATCATGGTCATTGGAACGGTCAAAATACCGCCAAGCATATTCACCGCCATGCTGGGCACCGACATATTGACCTTAATGCCGGACAAATCTGCAATCGCACCCATATAGGATGAAATCATAATATTGCCCACTTCGGTCAATGCCGAACACGCCATATCATCCAGCTCATCAAAACTTTCGATTTTTTTGCCCAACATACTGTTGACAATCAAGTTTACAAAATCGAGCTGCTGCACCGACAACATAATGCCGTTGATTTCTCCGCCCAACTTGACCAATACGCTGGCAACAATCAATTCAAAACCGCCGATTTTTTCAACGGCTTCATTAAATTCCAGCACCTGCACTTTGGGCAGCGACATGGTAACACGCCGTCCAATCAGGTTGCTGAGAGAGGTTGCGGCATTGCCTGTGCCAATGCTGCCGACCTCACCCAAAGCATCAATGCCGATTTCATTGATTTCTTCATAGCTATTGATTCGCATCTGTACGCCTTCTTTCTATCTACACTCATCCATTGAGATTGTTGATGGTCGTTTCCACTTCATCACTGGTCCGAATCATAGAAAGCGCGTACGAGAACGCCTGCTGCGCCCGAATCACTTTGGTGACTTCACTGGTAATATCGGTATTGGAACGCTCCAGCCAACCTTGCAGCGGCTGCTCGTCAGAAGCCTGTGCCTGACCATTCTTGTCAATCGGGACAAAACGATTATCCCCTAGATGCTGCATATCATCACGATTTTGGAACACATATACACCGACCGGCAGCTTTGCATCGACATCAATCACACCATTTGCATTGCGTGCAGCGGGAATGGTCTGTCCATTGCGGTCTAAAACATAGCGGCTGCCCGAAGAATCGGTCAAATAATAATTGTTGCCGACCTGTGCCATCTGGAAATTACCTGCGCGGGTATAGCTAATCTCACCGGTCTGCATATCACGCAAGGCAAAAAATCCATTTCCTTCAATGGCATAGTCAAACATGCCGGTTGTTTCATAAATTTCGCCCTGTGCGAAATTGGTGCTGGTCTTTTCCATGCGCGTACCCGAACCACGCGGCAACTGCGCACCGTCAATACCATTGACATTGGTGTACATGAGTGCCGAAAAAGCCGGTGTCTGTGCCTTGTACCCTACTGTACTGATATTTGCAGTATTGTTGCTGATAACATTTAATCTTTGCTGTTGATAATATGCCGATGTTGCGGCTGAATAAAACCCTACATTCATTTTATGTTCCACCATCCATAAGATTCGCAATTTACCCTGCTCTTGCGGACATCCGTTTGCCTTTGTGCGCCTACTGCCTGCGCGTCACCCAATCAACTTATACCCGACCGACATCGCTGACGGCCTTGCCCATAAGCTGGTTATAAATTTTCAAAATCTGCGATGCACTTTGCAGCGCGCGCTGACTGGACATCATGCGGGTCATTTCTCGAACCGCATCTACATTGGCGTTTTCCACATACTTCCACTGAATAGGCGTGTTGACTGCCTGCACCTGTCCGTTTGCAACGTATGTGCCTTCACCCTGCTTTTGCAGTGCCTGCTGATAATCGCCGCCCGGCACATCAAATACACCAATTCGACCAGCCAGTGTGCCATTCTCCAAAAACAGATTGCCGCTCGCATCTGCGGTAAACGCGTCGGTTCCCAGATAAATCGGCTGACCGTTGGTTCCGAGCACACGTCCTTGACTGGGTGCTGCCAGATATCCTTCTTCGTCCAGAATAAAGGAACCGTTGCGCGTCAAAACATTGCCATCTTGTCCCTGTACCTGAAAGAAACCGTTTCCGTTAATTGCAAAATCCAATATCTGACCGGTTTCTTCGAGCACACCTTGCGTGTAATCGGTCTCGACCGCACTCGGCAGCAGCGCCATTGTCTGTGTGCCGATTTCGTTTGCGTCGGTCTTGTCTCGATTGCCCACCCGGCTAAACATCAGCTCCCGGAACGTACTATCCAAATACGTTTCGGTCTTATAGCCCGATGTGCTGACATTGCTGATATTGTTGGCAATGACATCCAAATTGCGTGTCTGTGACAACATACCGGATGTTAAATCATAAACTCCTTTAAACAACCGTATCTTCTCCCTTCGTGATACAGATACCTTCAGGCATCGCGATTAAAACGTTCCATATAAATCCGCAGTTTGCGAATTGCATTTGCGTGAATCTGTGAAATACGCGGTTCACTCACTTTTAAAACCTGCGCAATTTCCTTCATGTTCAACTCTTTTTCGTAGTATAGTGAAATCACCATACGTTCGTTTTCAAGCAACGAATGAATCCCATCACGCAACGCCTGTTTGAGTTCTTCTTCCTGCAAATGCTGTTCGGGTTGATTTTCTGCCTGCGCACACAGTAGAAAATCACTCATCGTGCCCTGTGTGGATTCTTCCAGCATGGTTTCCAAGGAAAGGACATTGCACAATCCGGTTTTTCCCAGCATTTGCTGATACTTTTCCAGTGACATGCCCAGCCGGTCGGCAACCTCTTGGTCGGTCGGAGTACGTCCCAGTTCAATAAATAAACTGTTGGCGGCTTGGTCGATATCCCGCAGGCTGCGGCGCACGCTGCGCGACACCCAATCCTGCCTGCGGGCAAGGTCAATGACAAGTCCTCGGATACGCTTGGAAATATAAGTCTCAAACTTGACGTTTTTAGAGGGGTCGAATTTGTCCACTGCGTTCATGAGCGCAATGACCCCCTCACTTATTATATCGTCTACTTGCGCAAAATTCAAATATACACCGCGCATTTGAAGGGCGATTCCACGCACAATATGAATATAACGCAGTACAATCTCCTGCTTGATAGCCAGTGAACCGGTCTTTCGATACTCTTTTACCAATTCTTCCGCGCTCATCTGCTCCCATTCCGCCATGATTCTCCCCCCTTACAGTCCGGCAATGGATTTTACATGGTGATATTGCCAATCGCCTGAATCTGTACGGTATTGACAATCTCGTTGAAGGAAAGTACATACATATCTGGAAAGAATTGTTCCAACAAACGCGCGAGATAGACGCGGATGATATGACTGGTCAAGATAATCGGAGATTGCGACAAACCACTGAATTTTTTTGCGCAATCGCTGAGCTGAGACACCAGTTTTTGCAACAAATCGGGATTGAGTGCCAGATAAACCCCTTGGTCGTTTTTGGTTAGGCTGGAAATAATCGCACGTTCCACTTCGGCATCCAGCGTAATCACGCGAAGCTGACCATCCACGCAGAACCGGCGGGTAATGGTACGCTTGAGCGAAGCACGGATATTTTCGGTAATCAAATCCAAATCATGGGTTCCGGTAGAGGTTTCAATGATACATTCCAAAATCGTTCCAAGGTCTTTAATCGGAACGCCTTCTTTAAGCAGGTTAGACAGGATTTTCTGGAAACCTGCATAACTGATAACATTGGGGAAGGCCTCGTCCACCAGTTCAGGTGATGTTTTCTTGATGGTTTCAATCAACTGAAGGGTTTCGGTACGGCTGAGCAATTCATATGTATGCTTTTTGATGGTTTCCGACAGGTGGGTCATCATAACCGATAAGGGGTCGATAACCGTATACCCGTAGATTTCTGCCATTTCCTTGTTCTCGGGCAAAATCCAGCGGGATGGGATACCGTAAGCCGGTTCAATGGTTTCAATACCATCAATTTCCCCGGCCGGGTTGGGCGGTTCGAGTGCCAGATAATAGTCCACCAAAATCTCACCGCGTGCAACCTCTTCATCTTTAATTTTGATGACATATTGGTTGGTTCCCAAGCTGGCCGAGTCGCGCAAACGCACCGATGGAATAACAAAGCCCATATCCTGCGCATATTGGCGTCGGAAAATAACGATACGGCTGATAAGTTTACCGCCGCTGGCCTCATCTACCATAGGAATCAGACTGTAACCGAAATCCATTTCAATCGGCTCGACATTGAGCAGCGAATAAACGTTATTGACATCTTTATAGTAATCGGTCTCACTTGGAGCCGCCGCGGCTGCTTCTTGTTCTTGCGCCTGCGCCTCAGCAGCCAGTGCCAATTCTTCATTCTTGCGAATCTGGGCTGCACTGCGGCGGCTGAGCAAAATCAAACCACCTGCAATGATAAATAACTGCAAGTGCGGCGTATTCGGGATAAAACCGAATACTGCCAGAATCACACCGGCCAGCATCAAAGCCTGCGGCTGTGCCAAGAACTGGGTAATAACATCCTTATTCAGGCTGCCCTCAGAAACCGCACGGGTAACAATCATACCGGTTGCGGTCGAAATCAACAATGCGGGCAACTGGGATACTAGACCATCACCAATGGTTGCAATCGAGTATACTTGCAGAACTTCACCGATTTCCATGGTGCCCTGCACAATACCGATAATCATACCGGCAATAAAGTTAATGGACGTGATAATGATAGACATAATCGCGTCGCCTTTAACAATCTTGGTTGCACCATCCATTGCGCCGTAGAAATCGGCTTCCTTCTGGATTTTGTAACGACGAGTACGCGCCTCTTGTTCGGTAATCAAGCCAGCGCTCAAGTCTGCGTCAATCGCCATCTGCTTACCGGGCATTGCATCGAGGGTAAAACGCGCAGCAACTTCGGAAACGCGCTCGGCGCCCTTGGTGATAACGATGAACTGCATTAAAACGATGATAAGGAAGATGATAATACCGACGACGATGTTTCCCTGAATAACGAAGCTGCCGAACGCCTCGATAACCTTACCCGCCTGACCACCCTTGGTCAAAATCAAACGGGTGGACGAGATATTCAAGCCCAAACGGAACAGGGTCGTAACCAGCAACAGCGATGGAAAAATTGAGAACTCCAGCGCCTCTCCGATATTCATGGTGATAAGCAAGATAATGAGCGCCAGAGAAATATTGATGATGAACATTGCATCCAACAATCCTGCGGGTAACGGAACGAGCAGGAAGAGGATGATGACAACCACGAATAGCGATATGATATAATTGTTAAATAGTTTCTTCATTCACTTCTCCTGGTTATGACGAATAATTTGACTGTTATGCCTATCCACGAGGCATCTTGCGATGATTAAGTTTATATACATAGACAAGAATATCGGCGATTGCACCATAATGTTCGGGTGGAATCTGCTGCCCGATTTCGGTCTGTGCATAGAGCGAACGGGCGAGCGGTCGATTTTCGATAACCGTCACATGATTGGCCTCTGCAATTTCAACGATTTTGAGCGCGATATGGTCGGCACCTTTTGCGACAACGCACGGTGCTTCGTCACGCTCCAAATCATAGCGCAGTGCAACAGCAAAGTGCGTCGGGTTACGGATAACCACGTCGGCTTGCGGCACGGCCTGCATCATACGGCTTTGCGCCATACGGCGCTGCATTTCTTTGATTTTTCCCTTAATCTGCGGGTCGCCTTCTGTCTGCTTATATTCTTCTTTGATTTCCTCTTTACTCATGCGAATCTGCTTTTCATAGCTCCACCATTGGTAGAAGAAGTCAAACGCAGAAACGATAGCAAACGCAACACCAATCTGTATAACCATACTAATGATGGTGCTTAAAAGGTAACTGGAAGCCGCAATCAGCGATGTATCCAGTGTTTTTGCAAATTCTGTCAAATGGTCTTTGACAAAACTGTAAATTAAGTATAATAAAATTGAAATCTTGATGGTACCCTTGAGCACCTCAACCAGACTTTTTGCCGAAAAAAGTCGCTGTAAACCTTTCAGCGGGCTGAGACGGCTGAATTTTGGCATCAGGTTTTCCACAATGAAAATCGGTTTGGTCTGCGCAATGGTTGCGACAATGCTGACCAACATGCCGGTTGCCAGCATAGGCCCTGCGCACACCAAAACAAGATAAGCGAAGTGAAATCCCAATTCCTGTATTTTGGACTCTGTAAGCGGAGAGCGGTCGGCACTTTGCACCAGACACTGCTCCAAGAAAACCGCAACATTTTCGTATATCATCGGGAATATCAAACGAATCGCTGCAAAGCTGGCAATCAGCGTTGCTACAACAATGATATCCTGACTGACAAAAATATTACCTTTTTTTCGTTCGTCTCGTCGTTTTTTTGGCGTGGCTTTTTCGGTTTTAGAATCGGCCGCCATCCGGGAGTTCCCCCCTGTTCAAAAGCCGGTATCTGTGGAATCTATCTGAGTAAGGTCAGTTGGCGCTGAATCTCTGCCAGCATGTCGCTGCCCATACCGTAAATAAAATCGCCCATGGGATAGAACATCAAAAGCAGCAATATCAGCCCGACCAGTATTTTCAGCTCAATATTTACCGAGAATACATTGATTTGTGGAATGGTTTTCATTAAGACACCCATTCCAACCTCGCCCAAAAATTCTGCGGCGAAAATGGGAAATGCCAGTTTTACACCCATTTCTGTACAGGTACAAAACAGGGTAAAAATGCTTTGTGGTAACTGTTCTCCAAACGCAACTGCACCAAAAGGAATGATGTCGCCCGATGTCATCATCAGCCGAATCAACGTTTGATGCCCATTTGCTTCAAAGAACAACAAAATAAACAACACATTGAGCAGCGAAGAAACCGAAGACAATGAAATATTGGAAGATGGGTCGTAAATCTTCGACATATTCAAACCCATCTGCATATCAATCACTTCGCCCGCCATTGCAATGATATAAAAAAACAGGCTTGTCACAAAGCCCACCACATAACCGACGGCAAATTCCATCAGCAAACGCAGTGCATATACAATCAGGCTTGTGGGCACAGCCACTGTTTGCGGGACAAGCGGAAGCATCGCCACGGTTAATACAATCGTGACACCCGCTTTGACATAAGATGGAACATTGGTACGCCCAAGCAATGGATTGAGAAAAATGAACCCACTCATGCGCATCAAAACATAAGTGAGCATGGTCCATTCTGCCCAGTTAATCATGCCACAGGCTCCTTTCGCGCTATCCGAGCATCAAATTAAAAATTTCCCTTGTATAGTCCTGCATCATCTCCAGCATTGTGCTGCCGAATAATAACAGAATCGCGCCTATCAGAATCAGTTTCGGGACAAAAGATAAGGTCTGCTCGTGAATCTGCGTTGCAGCCTGTAAAATGGCAATCAGAACACCGACTGCCATACTCAAAATAAGCAGCGGGCCAGCCAACTTAATGACAACTAGGATAGCAGAGTGCATGACATCCATGACCTGTGAATTATCCATTCTGCGTTTCCTCCTGGCATTGATTTGCTAAAATCCGCGGGCAAGCGTTGAAAATAGAAGTTGCCAGCCATCTACGGTAATAAACAGTAACAATTTAAACGGCATGGATATGGTCGCCGGCGGCAACATAATCATACCCATTGACATCAGCGTGGCAGACACGATAACGTCAATCAACAAAAACGGGATATACAGGAAAAAACCGATTTCAAACGCGCGCTTTAGCTCACTCGTCATAAATGCCGGGACGATAACACGTAAGGGAAGCTGTGTGGGGTCTTCGGTCATTTCGGCTCCAGACAAATCCAAGTACATTTCAAGCGAACTGGTTTCGGTCTGTTCGAGCATAAATTGTTTGAGTGGGACTTTTGCGCGATTGAGCGCTTCTTCCTGTGAAATCTGCTGTGCAACATACGGTTCATACGCGGTTTGCTGAATCTGCGTAATCACCGGAGACATGATAAACAGCGTCAAAAACAATGAAATACCAACCAAAACATTGTTTGGCGGGGTGTTCTGTGTTCCCATTGCTGTACGCAAAAAGGAAAGAGAGATGATGATACGGGTAAACGACGTCATCATCACGACAATAGACGGGAGCAAGGTCACCAGTGTGGTCAAAAGCAGGATTTCCAGCGTTTGCACCTGGTCGCCATTTACATTTATCAGCGCATCGTTCACCAGTGATTGTCCCCCCTTGTGGAATTACTCATTTTTTCTGCTCCGAAAATCCTTTTTTCAGAATATCTACAAAATTTAAATTTTTTTCTTGCGGGTCTTGCATCTTGTAGGTACCTGCCTGGTCTTCGGTCAATTCGGCTACCAGTTGAATACCAGCAGGCGAGACACCCAGCAGCCAATACCGGCCGCCTGCCTCCACTAGAACCAACTGCTTGTCCTGTGCCAGTGGCAGGCGGCTGAGCACCTTCATGCCGCCGCCTGTTTGTTGTCCCATAGGCACACAGCCGCTACGAGATGCAATATAGCGGCTGCACCGATAACTCAAATAGAGTACCAGAATTACCGCAATCAGCATCCACAGCATTTCCATTGCAATCAGCCCAGAATCGAAGTTACGGTTTTCAAGATACGTTCCGGCTTAAACGGCTTTACGATGAAGTCCTTTGCACCCGATTTGATTGCCTCGATAACCATTGCTTCCTGACCCATTGCAGAACACATAACAATCGTTGCATTGGGGTCTTTGCCGCGAATGGTCTTGAGTGCTTCCAGTCCATCCATATTGGGCATCGTGATATCCATAATCACCAAATCGGGATGAATCTCGTCATACTTGGCAACTGCCTGAGCGCCGTCGGCTGCTTCTTCCAAGTCGGTGTAACCATTCTTGGTCAAAGTATCCTTCAGCATCATTCGCATGAACGCTGCATCATCCACCAGTAAAATCTTAGCCATTTCAATCAACCATCCTTTTTTAATTTCGCGCTGTAATTTTCAAATTTATTATTTATATTCAAAACCCTGCGTTATTTAGTAAGTACGCCCAAATCGGGTTTTTGCAGAATTTCTGTAATGCGGATGCCAAAATTATCTTCTACAACAACCACATCACCGCGTGCAACACATTGCCCATTGACAAATAGGTTAACTTGGTCGCCCGCCAAAGTATCCAGAACAACCAGAGAACCCTTTGTAAAGCCCAAGATATCCTTAACCAATCGCTTGGTTCGGCCAATCTCGACCGAGACTTCGAGCGGAACCGACATAATCAAATCCAGATTCTGTGCCTGCTCCTCGCCCAACGATTCGCCAGAAGCAAAGGCCGGCATGGTCGGCTGGTCTGCTTGCAGCATTTTGTTTCTTGGCTGTTGTTGCTGTTGCTGCATTTGTTGAATCTGTTGTTGCTGCTGCTGCATCTGCTGCATTTGCTGCTGCTGCAAAGCAATGAGCTGTGTCAATTGATTGAGCAGAGCAGCATCTGTTTGCCCCACAGGAGCCGCCGCAACCGGCTGTTGCACCGGCTGTGCAATGGGCTGCGGAACGGGCTGTGCAACAGGCTGCGGTTGCGCCGCACCCGCCAGCAATTTCTCGATTTCATCCTGACTCAGCGTACCACCCGAAGCAGCAGGCTGTGCAGCCGGTGCAGGTTGTGGTGCGGGCTGTGCAGCGGGTGCCGCCGCACCTGCCATCAATTTCTCGATTTCATCCTGACTCAGCGTGCCGCCCGAAGAAGCCGGTTCTGCGGCTGGCTGTGGAGCCGCCGGAGCCGCTGCGCCTGCCATCAGTTTCTCGATTTCTTCCTGGCTCAGTGTGCCGCCCGAAGAATCCGCTGCCGGAGCAGCCGGTGCTGGTGGTGTACTTGTTGTATCGTTTGCCGAAGGCAATCCCAATGCGGAAATCAGTTCCTTTGCCAGTTCACAAGTCATGACATTCATGAACTCGCTCTGCATGGCGCCTTCAATGGAAAGCAGGAAGCTGATGACCACCATAGTCTGCCCAGAGGGGAAATAATCTTCCCGGAACCCCTCCAGATTTTTGACTTCAAAAGCGGTTGGTGTGGAAATGTTCACCATCCTGCCCAGAAATTCCGAAAGCGCGGTGGCCGATGCCCCCATCATCTGGTTCATGACCTCGCAGATTGCGCTCATACTGAGCTCATCTAACACAAATTCTTCGTCCGGCGTCTCTCGCCCCATCAAAATATCAACGATTGCGCGCACGTCCTGCCGGCGCAGCAACATGATATTTCTGCCGGACAACCCGGATACATAGGTAATTTCAACGCCGACCGCAGGATTTACCCTGCCCAGTTCGAACTCCTCGGAAGGCAATACATGCACCGTTGGCGTTGTAATATCCACGCGCCGGTTCAGCATATTGGATACCGCGGTCGCTGAAGACCCCAAACTGATATTCAATACTTCGGCGATGGCATCTAGCTCCATTGAGCTGAACTTTTGCGGATCCATCATTCGTTTCGCTCCTTTATCCTGCTTAAAATTCAAACATCCTGCCAGATGTCGTCAATTCTTACAGCCATTTTATTCTTATGCGTACCCAATTTTCCGATAAACCACGGTTCTCCCTCTACATAAACCGTAACACCAGAAGTTTTGGGTTTTGCCAGATTGATAACGTCGCCTTCATGCAGATAATAGATATCTTGTAGACTTAAATGTATGCGTCCCAATTCGGCAATGATTTCCATATCCGAATGGCGTACACTGTCCATAATCTCTTCACTGTTCTTTTCATTTCGCGGCAACATGGCATCATTCATGTTGCTGCGCGAAATAATCGTAAAGATACTGGTCAGAAGGGTGCCCGGCAAGCAGATACTGAATCTGCCGTTTACTTGGCCCATCTGCACATTCAATCCCACAATTACGACCGTTTCGTCCGTACCAATCACTTGCATCAAGGTTGGATTCTGTTCAATTCGGAGCAGCGAAAATTTGGTCTCCAAATAATTCTGCCAACCCTCATGCATGACATCAATCAGGCGAAGCATAACCGAGCGATACAGATTCAGCTCTATACTGGTGTAGTTGTAAGCGTAGGACACATGCGGTGCCTGCTCACCGACCGAACCAAGCATACGGTCCATGATAAATAGCATCATTTCATTGGTCGCATGCATAACAATCGGTGTCGTTTCGGTTTCATCTCCCGGCAACTCCACACGAATCAGCGTTAACACGTCGTTGTCGCTGATTGCATTGACAAATTCATAGTACCGCTGCTCTTCAATGGAATCGACCGACAATTCACAACTGAGTCGTAAAATACCATTCAGGCGCGCCGTGATACTACGGCAATAGCCGTCATACACGCCCTGCAAGATTTTCAGCCTGTCTTTTGTGAATTTCTTCGGACTATAAAAGTCATATTTTCTATATTTAGCTTCTGGCGTGTCAGATTTCTGCTCTTGTGGCTCTCCGCCAGCCTGCATCGCGCTCAGCAGGGCATCAATCTGGCTTTGAGATAATACCTCAGCCATTTAGTTTGTCTCCTCTTTTATTCCGCAGCATTTGTTTGATTAGATTCTTCGGTGTTTTGCGCCGCCATTTCTTCTCCTATCGTTCTGCCCTCACGGGTTGAATAGTACTCATCAATGGCACTTTCTTTATCTGGCTGCGCGGTTTTGATAATCATTTCAACACGTCGGTTTTTGCTGCGCCCCTCAGCTGTGTCAAATCCAGCGATTGGACGATACTGTCCGTATCCCACGCTGACCAACTTCGCCGGGTCAATAATATTTTTATCCTGCAAGTACAGCAGCACAGCGTCGGCGCGATTGCTCGCCAAATAGCGGTCATTGTGCAAATCATACGCCGCATCGGCACTGGCCTGCGTGGTATGTCCTAAAATACGCACTTCATCAATATCTTCCGAAAGCGGCTTCAAAATATTGGCGAATCCGTCCAGCACCTGCTTGCCCATAGGTAAAATATCGTAACTATTCGGGGCGAAGAAAACAGTCGAGTCAAACGTGATAAACTCATATCCATCGCCCATACCAATATTTACTTGGCTGGACAAATTATTTTGCTCAATATATTGTTGCAATGTATAATACAGTGTCTGGGTTACATCCTCAGAAACTTCTGGCATATCTGCACCGCCTGGCACTGCATACTCACCTGGATGTTCGGCCTGCTGGTCAACAATCTGACTCACTTCCATTGCGTCAGGATTCAAGCTTTGCACCAGTATCTCCCACTTTTGCTGATTGGTGTCCATGCTGGAAACCAACATAACGAAGAAGCAAAGTACCAGCGTAATCATGTCACCATAGGTATCCATCCAGTTTGGGCTGTTATCTGCGCGTTTTTCGCGTTTCCTCGCCATGGTTAATCGCTCCTTTATCGCCGGGAAATCAATTATTCATCTTTGCCTTTCTTTCCCTTTTTACCGCCTTTTGCTTTCTTTCCGCCGCCGCCTTCTTCGTCAACGCCCATTTCGCGCTGCTTCTGTGCCAAGAAAGAAACCAGCTTCTCTTTCAAGAACTTGGGGTTTTCGCCCGATTGAATCGCGAGCACACCCTCGATAATCAGCGATTTACACAGAATTTCTTCATCATCTCGTAAATGCAAATGGTTGGCAATCGGAGAGAATATCATATGCGCCATAATACAACCATAGAAGGTGGTAATCAAAGCCGTCGCCATACTATCACCCAGGTTACCAACGCCTTCTTCCAGGTTCATGCCTTTGAGCATGTTAACCAGACCAACAAGGGTACCAATCATACCGAATGCTGGAGCGATTGCCGCGCCGCGCTCGTACATACTAGAAACCGTCTGGTGTCGTGCCGACAGGCAATCCAAGTCATTTTCCAAAATTTCTCTTACTTTGTCTGAGTCATTGGAGTCCACAATCATTGTGATACTCTGTTTAAAAAATGGGTCATCAATCTGTTCAATCTCGCTTTCCAATGCGAGCAATCCATTTTTACGCGCCACCTGCGCCAACTCAACAAGCTTGTCGATGTATTCCATCGGCGCAAACTTGCGAGTATTCATCATAATCATGATATGCTTGGGTATTTGCTTGAGTATTGACGGTGGATAGTTGCTGATGACCGTCATGATGGTACCGCCCACTGTAATCATAACGCTTGGGATATCAATAAAATCTGCCAAGTCGCCGCCGCTCAAGATACCGTTTACAATCAGCGCCAAACCGCCAATCAAGCCGATCAAAAACGTAATATTCATTCCTATTACTTCCTCCCCTATCAATGGATACCGGATTCGCGCTTTTGCCGGCTTATTCCATGTTTAGGTTTCTTTTTATTGTCTGTAATCTGAAATCGTAATGGTTCTCCCTACATCAAGAATCTTCGCATGATATTCGATAACTTTCTGCATCACTACATCAACCGATTCCTGAACAATATAAAAATCATGGTTCATCATAATGATTTTAGTTTCTGGTATCAGCTCAATCGCTAAAATCTGGTCGCAGTTGATTACAACCGTAGTACCATTGAGCTTTTTCAGTTTGAGCATGAACGTTCCCCTTTTCTTTCCGCAAAACCCAAAACAGTAAACGTGCAGCGGAAAATAAAATTTGTTTTCCGCCGCACATTCACCATTAAAAAGTCAATCTACCTCGTGCGTTTACCGCTTCATCGATACCAAATCGCTGAGCATCTCATCGGTTACGGTGATAATCTTGGTGTTGGCCTGGAAACCACGCTGGGTCGTAATCAAATCGGCAAACTCATTGGAGATATCTACATTGGACATTTCCAACGCGCCCGGTACAAAACTGGAATTAAAGTTAACAATTCCTGTATCATCGCCTGCACCGATTACATTGCCTACGGTACCAGCACGGACTCCACCAGCGTTACCGCCTGCCTGATAGTATGGGCCACCCAGATGGGTCAGACCGTTCGGGTTATCTACATACGCCAATGCAATGCAACCAATTGTAATAATCTGATCGCCATAACTGCCAGTAATTTCACCTTTATCAGAGATACTGATATTGGTCAGCGCCATCACCTCATCTGGTTCATTAGGGTCAGCAGGCTTTTTTAATGGTACTAATCTATAGGTATCATCATAATCGCCCTGGCCATCTTTCGCAAATCCATAGATAACATTACCATTGCCATCTACCAGATAACCATTGTTGTCAAAGTCCAGATTGCCCAATCGGCTCAGCTGCAAGCCGTCAATAGAATCGCCACCTACGATGTCGTAACCGCCTGCATCAATATTGCCTGTAATCAGGAAGCCATCGCCATCAATCATAACATCCAGGGTTCTGTCGGTAATCGCATAAGTACCCGTTTTCATGTTCATGTCGATGGTACCAACACTACAGCCATAGCCAATCTGGGAAGCGTTCGTACCGCCCATTGTTGCAGTACCTCCGGTACTTGCACGCAACGAGCTGTACATAGACTCCTTAAATGTTGTACGCTGGCTCTTATAGCCATATGTATTGACGTTTGCGATGTTGTTACCGATGACATTCATCTTTTGCTGATGTGCCCGCAATCCAGAGATTGCGGCATACATAGAACCAACCATTCAAAAATCTTCCTTCCTTGCCAGTGCGCTGCTGGCGGGCGCACATCGGGCGCCCTGCCGAGACATCCTTAAAAGGTCCTGCCTCATTCTCCTATCTTACAGGATAACAGCGCCATCAATGTTTGTAAATACGTTTTCTTTCATTTCTTCGGTTGTCATCGCCGTGACAATCAATCGACTGGGCACATTTACAATAAATGCCTGCTGCGGACTGATGACCACGATATCCTTTACGCCTTTGGCGCTGGCTCGGTCAACCGAACTTGAGATATCATTTATCAAACTGGGTGTCATTTCAATCCCGCGCTGCTCTACTCGTTGCTGTGCATGTCGTGACAGCCGAACGTTTTCGGACTGTTCAAGCCGTTCTTGTAATATACTCTGGAAAGCTGCGCGGTCAGATGCCATGCGCAGCTTATTCAGACTGGTCTGTTGCTGTGCACTGGATACTCTTTGAATCATTGCGCCGCCTCCCTTCTCTGTTATTCTGTTACCGAACTATCAGATTCAGTACCAGTGGATTCACTCGAACCGTCAGTATTTCCAGTATCGGTACCACCTTGGGTTCCTTGGCTGCCTTCTGTACCCGCAGTTCCGTCTGTGTTTCCGGCACCATCCGTTCCATCGGTTCCAGAACCGCCGTCTACGTTTCCATTTCCGTCACCGTCTACGGTACCATCTCCATTTTCACCATTTTCCACATCCCCTGGAACTGTAAATCCAGGATCCACTTCATCAGTGTCTTCCTCTTCGGGGATTCGTCCAACAGCCATAATGGAGTTCAAGCTGTATGCCTGTCCATTTACAAAGATAACCTGCTGTCCATTGAGCAATCCAGTACCCGTGACCGTTCCGACGACCTCTTCCAATCCTTCGGTACCGAAAACACCAACCGTCACTTCCTTGCCAACCAAGGAAGCCGCATAAGAAATGGTGCTGATATCATTCATATTGGTCATGGTCTGAATGGTCATCAGCTGTACCATCTGATTGATAAAATCATCGGTCGAAGCCGGATTCATAATATCCTGATTCTGGAATTGTGCCATAATCAACGTGAGGAAATCCTCGGTTGACATATCATAGCCCGAACCCGTTGACTCTGTTGCACCACTCTGCCATTTATGGTCTGCGGCACTTGTCGCGCGTGTATTGGCGCTGGTAGCCGCAGCCGTGCGCGCTGTGGTAAGCGGCATCTGCGACATATAATCGGTTAATGCCATAGGCTGCATCTCCTTTCTGCAAGTCGATTACTCCGCCGTGTCCCGTGCAATCAAGCCCAGTCGGAACTGCTGCACAAAATCGTCATTGTGTGGCGGTGCCTGATGGCGCTGCTGTTGCTGCTGCTGTCCACCGTTCTGGTTGTGATGTTCTTGCTGGGTATACTGCTGCTGTGCATTGGCCTGTTCCTGCTCTACACGCACCGATACCGTACCGGGATGATTCTGCTCTACAATTGCGCCGATATTGGCAGCGTGTTCGCTGAGCAGCGAAACGGTCTTTGCATTGGCGCTGTGCAAGGAGACCATCGTGCCTTCTTCACCGACCGACAATCGAATGGTTATCGTGCCGAGTTCTTCCGGACTTAACTGCACTTCAATGGTGTTCTGGCCTTGCTGAACGGCTTGTTCAATGCGTTCTCCAAGTTGTGCCGGCAGTTCCGGGCTATCTGCCTGAACGGGCTGACCAACCTGCACCGGTACGCTCTCCACCTGTTCAAACAGCGGACGCGCGGTTTGTACCTGCTGTGCACTCGCTTCAGTTACAACCGCCTGCAAGGTTTCTTCCTTGGGTGCGGCTGCCTGCTGTGAACCGATATTGGTCGATTGTTCGGTATGTTGGGACTGGCCGGACAGATTTTGCTGAGTATCCTGCTTGCTGCTTGTCTGCTGTGCGGATGTTGTCTGCACCGGTTCTACCGTTTCCGTCTGCACAGTTGGGTTGGCATCCACTTGCTTTGTCTGCGTAGGCTCCATCTGCTGGCCAAGTGTCTGCGTCGCCTGCTCGGTCAACCCATCTGTAACAACCGCGGTCTGCGCGGTCACATCGCCAATCTGTTCTACCATAGCCGTAGCTGCTACGGGCTGCTGTTCATCGGTAACAACGACAATCGGCAGCATCATGGCAGCCAACATGGCAGCGGCATCATTCATATTGCCCATGTCCTCAGCAGCCGGTGTTTCTGCGCCCGGTTCTTGCGGTACAGACGGCTTTTCCTGCGTGCCTGCTTCGGGCTTAACAGATGCCTGTTCGGACGACTGTGCCGTATCTTCCAGCGTCTTTTTAAAGTCAGACTTGGATGTACTGCTTTCGGTCTTAGTCGATGTCGATGTGGTAGGTTTGGTCGAAACCGGCTTAATGTCCATCCGCATATCAACACTATTCATCTCTTCTCACCTCCTTTCACGTGTCATTTCTCATATCCCCGCCGCGGCATCATACACGCACCTCTGCCGCGCGGCTATTGGAAACAAATTCCTCTATCATCTGTTCTTCGGTTTTCTGTACCATCTTGTTATAAGCCTCGTGTTCTTTCTCGCGCAACTTTTCAATGGACATACTTTCCTTACGCGCCTCAATCATTTCCGCGCGCTTTTCTTCTTCGGCTTTTCTCAGTTCATCCAGCACACGCAATTCCTGTTCGATAACACGTTCCATACTGCGGAAAAATGCTTCGTACTCGCGCGCCTCTGCAACTGTAAATCCGATTGCTTTTTGCTCGGCATACTGCTGATTCATTTCGCGATACCGATTTTTCAAGGTTTCGATTTTTTCTTCCTGTTTGCGAACGCGCAAAAGCAATGCCGCTCGCTCTGCGTTTAACCCATCCACCAACTGATTTTTGTAGCGAAGGACGTTTTCCAATGAAAACGAAAACTTCTTCAACGCAATCTCCCCTTTCTACAAAACAACCGTTATCTTTGCGCCAAAATCTCCGCCATCAGCTTGACCGACTGTTCATATCCAAATGCCTCATCGGTCGCCTGTTTCAAAAAGGCATTGACGCGGTCAATTTTGGAAATGGCGTAGTCAAGCTGTGGGTTGGTGCCTGCTTTGTATGCGCCGATAGAAATCAAATCGGCATTTTTCTGGTATACACTCAAAATATCGCGTATCTGGGAAGCCAGTTTCTTGTGTTCGGCGGGGCAGATTGCACTCATCAAACGCGAGATGCTGGCATTGATGTCAATAGCTGGAAAATGGTTGCTGTTTGCAAGCTGACGGGTCAGCACGATATGTCCGTCCAAAATACCGCGCACAGTATCGGCGATTGGTTCGTTGGTATCGTCGCCTTCTACCAAGACCGTATACACGCCGGTAATCGACCCCTGTTCAAAGTTTCCGCTTCGCTCCAACAATTTGGGGAGTTCGGCGTAAATAGACGGTGTGTAGCCGCGCGCGACCGGCGGTTCTCCGACTGCCAAGCCAATTTCGCGCTGTGCCATTGCAAAACGGGTCAAGGAATCCATCATTAAGAGTACATCCAAGCCCTGATTTTTGAAATACTCGGCAATGCTGGTGGCAACCGAGGGGCATTTCATGCGCAGCATGGCGGGCTGGTCAGAAGTTGCAACGACCAGCACCGAACGGCGCATACCTTCTTCTCCCAAGTCGCGCTGGATAAATTCCAACACTTCTCGTCCACGTTCGCCGACCAGTGCAATGACGTTGATATCCGCCTTTACATTTTTGGCAATCATACCGAGCAGCGTACTTTTACCAACACCAGAACCGGCGAAAATACCGATTCTCTGCCCTTTGCCGATGGTCAACATGCCGTCAATGGCTTTGACGCCAAATTCCAGCCGTTCGGTAATGGGTGGGCGGGAAAGCGGGTTGATATAGCCGCTGTCTACATAACAATATTCATTCGGCTCAAACGGACCAAGGCCGTCAATCGGTTCTCCCAATGCGTTGATAACACGTCCACGCAAGAAATTGCCGACCGGCAGCCGCAGTCTTTTACCCGTATTGCGTACAAAATTTCCGGCCGAGATTCCATTCATGGACTCATAAGGCATCAGTAGGATGCGGTCTTGTTTGAATCCGACCACTTCTCCTAAAATCTGCCGATTTTCTTCACCATTGTAGATACTGCAAATATCTCCAATCGCTGCGCGGCCACCAGAGGCTTCTATTGACATGCCGACGATATTTTCAATCTTGCCGGTACGGCTGAAAGTTTCAGCCGTGCGCACGGCGCGTATCATATCGCTCAGCATGTCAATTCCTCCCTTCTCTGTGTCAGTTGTTCATGTCTTGCAGCAGCTCGCGAATGTTGTCGAGCTGTGTTGATGCGCTGGCATCAATAATTTCATCCGGCAATTCTACGATACAAGCGCCGGGGTCATCGGTTTCCATTCCTACAATTTTCACTTGGTCGGACAGGCTCGCAAGCGATGCGGCCAGTTCAGGGTCTGCCTGTACATAGCGCTGTGCATCTCCTTTGGGGATATAAACCCGCACCCATTCACGACGCTTGAGTTTTTCGGTTGCATTTTGCACCATGCGCGCCACAATCTCACTGCTGGATTGCAGGCTGATGCGGATAATCTTTTCCGCGACGGTCAGCGCAAGGTCTCGCATTTCATCTTGACTGCGCGCAAACATCATGTCGCGCTGGTCGGCTGCATCCCGGAAGAAGCGTTCCACATCATCCAGAATTTTTTCTTCGCGTTTTCGGATTTGCTCTCGGTTTTCGGCCAGGGCTTGTTCTTCTCCGGCTTTTCGGCCTTCTTCCCGCCCTTCGGCAAAACCTTCTTCATATCCTTTTTCACGCATTTGTTCGTAGAGCGCTTCGGCCTCGCGGTTGGCGGCAGCGCGGGCGGTTTCCATTAGGACAGCTGCCTGCTCTTTCGCCTGCTCTACAATCTGTTCAGCATCCCGTTCCGCCGCTTCCTGTAAGTTCTGCGTAAACGCAGATGCCTTGTGGGGGGCAAGCGCTTCCTCCTGCCCCTGCCGTTCTTGGTCGGCTACATGGATAACTTCGGCACGAACCGGTGTGTCGGGAATCTGTCCAGCGTCTTGAAACTCATATTCTTCAACCGTGGGTTGTTGAAAGTATTTGAGGATATTAAGCAATAATCTCGTCCTTTCCACCCTTTACGATGATAATCTGTCCCTGGGCTTCCAGTTCGCGGATTACATCGACAATGCGCTGCTGCGCCTCTTCGATATCGCGGATACGAATATTGGTGCTGATTTCCAAGTCGTCGCGGATGCTCTCGGCCATACGGCTGGACATGTTGGAGAACAGCTTGTTGGAAACTTCTTCGCCCGCTGTCTTGAGTGCCAAAACAAGGTCGTGCGCGTCGCAATCGCGGATAAATCTCTGTACCGAACGGTCGTCCATCGTAACGATATCCTCGAATACGAACATACGCTTGCGGATTTCCTGCGCCAGTTCGCTGTTCTCGGTTTCCAATCCTTCGAAGATGGTCTTTTCGCTCGAACGGTCGATATTGTTCATGACGCTTGCAATATAGTCGATACCGCCCACCTTTGCATTGTCGCTCGACATAACCGAAGAGAATTTCTTTTGCAGTTCTTCTTCCAGTACCTTGATGGCCGACGACGAAACGCTGTCCATCTGGGCAATGCTCTGAACCACTGCAACCTGAACATCTTCGGGCAGTTGGGTAATGACCTCAGCCGCCTGTTCGGCCTCGGTGTAAGAGAGCACAATGGCAATGGTCTGGGGACGTTCGTACTGCAAAACCGTAAACAAATCTTTTGCCTCGGTTTTGCGCAAAAAGCTGAATGCCTGATTTTTCAGGGAGCGTGTGATTTTTTCCAGCAGCTGGTGTGCTGTCTGTTCACCGAACGCTTTTTGCAGAACGGTGCGGGCATATTCCATGCCGCCGACGGTAATCGCCTTGCGCGTCATGCACATCTGATAAAATTCTTCCAGAATTTCCTCGGTGTCCTCCATCGAGAGATGACCCAAACGCGCAATTTCGTAAGTGAGCTGTTCTACCTGCTCACTGGTCATGTTTTGATAAATACGAGAAGCCTTATCTACGCCCAAAGCAACAACGACCGCCGCCGCCTTTTGCTCCGGCGACATGTTTTTGGTTACTTCGCTCACTCCTCGTCTCCTCCTCTCAGCCAGCTACCGAGCAAGTCCGCGGCAACTTCCGGGCTTTCCTCGGAGAATTTGCGGATATTTTCCTTGAGTTCCATGTTCTTTTCATTCTTGATATTGAGCAAATCATGCTGCATCTCCAATTCTTTTTGCTGGCGTTCCAGTTCTGCACGCAAAGCAGCCTTTTCTGCATCCATCTGCTGTGTCTCAAGCAGCATACGCTTTTTCTTTCTGCGGCGCAGCAGAACAACCAACAGGATAACCAGCAGCAGTACAATACCAGCAATTGCACCCAAAATAATCCACAGCGGGATACCGAATACCTTTGCCTCCGCGAAGCGGTTAAACATACTGGTCTGCGGCTCGTCTTCTGTTGCGTTGGGGTCATAGAACGGCGCAACTGCAACCGAAATTTTTGCAGTTTCATCGTCCTGCTGCACACCAGCCGCGCGGGCGATGTGTGCAATGATTTGTTCTTCATTGAAGTTTCCAAGGTCGGTGCCATTGATGGAAACTGCAATCGAAAGGTCGGTCAGTTCCGGCGCGTAGTCCTCATCCTGCTGCTTGACCTCATTCAGGCTGTAATTGGTCTGCGTGCGGTCTGCTGCATAGGTGTCATTGGGGCCAACCGTTCCGGTATTTTCGTTGACATATGTATTGATGTCAGAATTGGAGTTTGTGCCAACCACCCCGCCTGCATTGGTTTCGGTCGTGGGCCGAATGACCTCTTGGTCTTTAGAAACCTGATTGAGGATGCCCTGACCTTCCTGTGCACCTTCGGGTGATGTGTAAGTCGTTGTTTGCGACAGCGTGCGCTTGACCTCTACTGTGCTCTTGACACTGACGCGAACATTTCCTTCACCGTAGAAGCCTTCCAGCACTTCCAATACCTTGCTGCGTGTGCTGGTTTCAATCTGACGTTCGGTATCCATCTTGAGCGCGGTTGCTTTGTCCTGCGCTGCATCTCCCGAATCGTCCAACGAGTAAGATTTACCGCTTGTGTCTGCAATAGAAATATTTTCGGCTTCCAATCCGGGCACAGCGCGTGCCACCATGTTCTGAATGGCCTCGACTTGCTCATCGTCCAGTTCTTCGCCGTCCTTCATGGTCAAGGTAACAGAAGCCTTTGCCGGCGACAGCGCATCGGTGTCCAGCACATAGCTGCTGTCCTCCTCCGGTGTAATCGTGACGATTGCATCTTTTACACCGTCAAAGCACCGTAAGGTTGCCTGCATACGGTCTTGCAGTTCGTAAAGCTGATATTGTCTTTTCTCGTAGTCGGTCGTCATCATGCTTACGTTATCTTTGAAGATATCATAAGTCAGACCGCTTTTGGGGTATCCTTCTTGCAGAAGTTTTGCTTTGAGCTGCGGCTCCTGTTCGGTCAAAACCAAAATACTGCCGTCGCCCTTATATTGATAGGAGGCACCATACTCATCCAGCTTGGTCATAATGGTTGATGCCTCTTCGTTATTCAACTCTGAAAAAAGCACCGTATAATCGGATGCTTTCGCGCCGTTGTAGATGGCCAATCCGGCAATGATTGCCAGGGCCACCACCGCAATACTGCCGATTAAAATTTTGGTCTTACGGTTCAGCGCGCCTATCGCGCTTTTTACCTTTTCCAGCGCGCCTAATGCCCGCTCCTTCACCGCGTTTCCTCCCATCGTTCCCTATAGCGCGTTGTTACAGGTTGATTCGCATCAGCTCATTGTACGCATCAATCGCTTTGCTGCGCAGCTGAATGAGCAAATCAGTTGCCGCCGACGCCTTACTGGTTGCAATGGTCAGACTGTGGATATCGTCCAATTGTCCGGTAGCCAGTTGATACTCCACCTGTGCGACTTCATTTTCGGTCTGCTTTACATTGTCAATCGCTTGACCGAAAATATCCGAAAACATACTGCCTGCCAGATTACTTTGCTGTTCAACCTTTTTATCATTGGATAGTTCAGCCACTGAATTCAGTGGCGCCATAGGTGTGATAAACATGAATGTGACTCCCCTTTTTGTTATTTACCGATTTCTAATGCCGAAGTAGCCATTCCCTTGAGGGCATTGAATACCGTGACATTTGCGGTGTATGCCTGCTGTGCGGCCATCGCGTCCACCGTTTCCTTGACCAGTTCAACGTTTGGCATCATGACATAACCATTTTCATCTGCATCGGGGTGGGTTGGGTCATAAACCTGTTTAAAATCAGACTGGTCTTCCACAATCTCGGTCACCCGCACGCCACCAACATCGTCATTCGGGGTCAGAGACCGACCTGCCGCGCGCGCCAATGCAGTGCGGAAGTTATCTCTTCCATCTTGCGACTGAAAAACGACCATCTTGCGGCGATACGGCTCACCATTTTCGGTACGGGTCGTCTGCATATTGGTTACATTCTCAGAAATTACATCCAGTCGGAGCTGCTGGGCTGTCAGACCAGAGCCCACAACGCTCATTGCGCTTAAAAATGCCATATACCTGTTTCTCCTTCCTCCTAATTATATGTTACCAAGCATCAGCCGCGGATTGCCGCACGCAAACGACTGATTTCTTCGCTGAACGCCCGTGTCGTCAGCTGATATTGCAAATAAGCGCGGGACAACTCTACATTCTGCTCGGTGACATTTACACCATTCTCGTCTAGGCGCGTTGTTTCATTTGCCTCACGGGTTACAATGCCGCTTTGCAGGATGCTGTCCCGCACTGCGCTTCCTTTGGCGGTACCGGGCTGCTTGCTTGCCGCTTCAATCCGGCTGCGCAGTTCCTGCTCAAAGGTAACATATTTTGTCTTATATCCTGGCGTCTCAGCGTTGGCAACGTTGTCCGCAATCACGCTTTGCTTTTGCCACAAATAATCCATCGAACGCTGTGCCAACAGCATGGTATTCGATGAAATGAAATCCATAAAAAAACTCCTTCCTGCACAACTTTACAACATATTGTATTATTCTTTCAAACAACTGTCTGTTCTTCTGATTCAGACTTTTCTTTTAACTTTTCTTTCGCGGTCTACTGCGTTATATTCGCACGCACATAAATTGTGAAGAAAGGTTTTTTGAAGAAAGCCAGTCATATTATGGTTCTTATTGCCTTTTTATTCTACAACAAGTTGCGTAATTTGTCGAGCGCCTTTTCTTATTATTTTTGTAAAAAATATTCCAAATTTTGTAATCGTTTACTGGCGTTTAAATACTTTTTATCCACAAAATAGCAGAATCCCGTCGAAACCTGCGCTTTTGCTTTACAATTGCACAAAATAAAAAACATTTACACAATATAATAATTTGTTATCTTTTTTCTTTCATTTTCATAATATGAAACGCGTTATGGCATTTTATGTACCATAACGCGTCCATATACATCTTATCAAAGGTATAAACCTGCACTTGCCGCACTCAATTCATAGTAACCCCAATAGGTTTTAGGCATATCGGAAAACATTTGGCCTTTCTGGTCGATTGCTGTGCGGTTGGGCTGCCATCCCATCACCCGAAGCGCCATACAAGCCGCTTCCGAGCGAGTAATGGAAGCCGAAGGGCGGAAAGAGCCGTCAGAATAGCCGTTAATCCATCCCTGTGCACTTCCATACGCAATCGACTTATAATACGGCGTATCGGCGTTTACGTCAGTATATTGACAGGGAATACTGGTTTTTCCTCCCAACGCCATTGTAAACCAGTGTACCAGTTCCGCACGTGTAATTTTATCATCAGGTCGAAACGCGCCGTTTGCTTCCACTTCAAACACGCCGGCCAGTTCCAGCCGTCCAACTGCCTGCGCATACCATGCCGATACCGGCACATCGGTATATGTGGAAACGAAATCACTTTCTCCTGCCATCAGGCGTTCCAGCATCACTGCCGCCTCCGCACGGGTCATAGGTGCTTCGGGCGTAATCGTTCCATCCCCATTGCCCGATAAAAAGGCAATCGGATTGGAGCGGTTAAGGTATGGGCCGCTCTGTGCGTTAGACGAGGCACTTAGCATCAGGTTGCTTTTCACATTGGAAACCGTTACCACAGTCGCTCCCGACTCGGTGCGAATGGGATAAGAAACGCCATTGACTGTAATCGCCGTGCTGTCGGCTGATACACTTTCTGCAATGTCTCCGACTTTCAAAGTCAATTGTCCAAGCTGATACCCCGAACGCGGTGTAACCCGAAATGTTACAGTAGAACCGACCATTGCCGTGGAACCGCTGTCCGATGTTACCGTACACCCGCTATCCGCTGATGTTGAAATAGTTACAGTTTGCGTAACCGGCTGGGTGGGCGTGACCGGTGTTTGTGTGGAAGGATTTGTCTGTGTTGTCGTGCTGCCTGACACCGACTTGGAAGTGGCTGAAACGGTTACAAAATTATTGATGTTGCTGAGCGCTAATGTCGCCTCTGCGCCGCGCACCGTCAATGTACCATTGACATTCCCCACCGACAGCGTACCCGACTGCGGGGCAACCGTCTTACCAACCGTTCCCACTTTCAATGTGATATTCTGAATCTCATATCCGGTTTTCGGAATGATTTGAACGTTTGCGCTGCCGCCAGACAGCACCGTTGTGGTGTTAGTCGTGACCGATACCCCGACATCACCATAAGCAGACACCGTATAATAGGACGGGTTGGTCACGCCTGACCAGCCGCCCGTACCACCGGTTGAAACCTGTCTGATTTTGGAAGATTCGGCTTTTACCTTTACATTGTTACCCACGTTGCGCACAATCAACACACGGCTGCCGTCATCCTTGTCGGCAATATAATACGTTCTCCCATCTACGCGCAGTGTGCGTTCTTCCAAAGAAGCTGTATCACTCTTGCCGTTGATGGTCAGTGTAATCTGGTCTACCTCATAGCCCGCATCCGGTGTGATATAAAAGTTGATAGTATCGCCCAATTTCGCACTGGAACCGCTATCGCTGTCAACGCTCACATGGCTGTCACCCGAAGTCACAATATGAACATTCTCGCTGTCCTCACTGTCCTGCTCGTCCTGCTCTGCCGTGTACAAATATACGCGGTAATCGGTTTCGATGTTTTCCAACCAAACCATAACGGTTTGGTCATCCGCATCTATCTCACACTGGGCATCCTCGGACAGCACCATTTCCCCTTGCGGGTCGTCAATCTTATATTCCAAGTCCTCTTTGCGGTCTTCTACGATAACATGGTCAAAGACATAACCGGGTTCCAGTTCAAAAATAATTTCACTGTCCTCGCCCGCCTCAACTTCATCCGGGTCAATGGATTCCACCGACGCCCCTTTATCCGCTTTCGCGGTAATGTCATAATATTTTGCCGCATGTGCCCAAGGCAGTTGTACCGCTGTCAACAGCGCACATAACGTCAGGCACAGCCCTTTTTTCCATTTATTCATGCTCAATCAATCCTGCCTCTCTGGGTTTCTCATAAATCTTCACTTGGTCTCCCATTGCAAGCGCTTGCTGGAACGGCGCAGACTGACCATTGATTTCCAAGCACACTTCATTTTGCAGGTTATCGAAATCAATGCCGGTGTATTGCAGCAAATCAAGCAGCCGGTATACCGAATGTTGTGCATCCAACTGTAATGTCAACGGCTTTCCATTGAGCCAGATATGCAGCCCCTCATTTTGCTGTTCTGGCGCTTGGGCTTGCTCTAGTTCGGCGGGCACATCGGTTGGCTGCTGTTCAACCGGGTCAACCGCTTCTTCTTCATACCCTTCAGGTGCCTTTGTCTCAATGTGGTCGCCTTCGGCCAGCGGCGCATCACACAAACACTTTTCGCCATTGCGCCAAATGGGCAGGGTCAAATCATACACGCCAATCAGGTCTTCCAGCGTTGCAATGCGGATGGTGATAATCTCATCTCCATTTTCTACGGGGTCGTCTGCCGATGCCCAAGCATCGTTTCGCTGTGCCCGTAATCCCACGGGGATTTCCTGTCCATCCAAATAGATGGTCTGTGCCGACAGTCCCGGAACGACATCGCGTACACACGCCGTTGCATCCCGTCCCGATTGTGCCGGTACGAAGCGAAGGGCATCTCCCGCTCGCACACGGTCAGAAAGCGACGCTTCCTCGCCGTTTCGCGTCAACTCTGCGGGCTGAGACTGTCCCCCACGAATCACCTTGCGATGACCGTCCACCTCAAAGGACAAATTGCGCCCCGAACGCCCAATAAAATCACGATAGTGATAGCCGTTCATCATGAGCACGTCACGGATGTTCAGCTGGTCGCTTCGAAACAGATTGGCGCGTCGGCCGTTAACCGTGATATGCAGTCCACCACTTGTCATATGCTGCGCAGCCGAAAGCGCAATGCCCAGCGGTGTCGCCAAATCCGGGCTTTTGAGGTCATACGCATCGTCCTCTGTGCGAACCATCGTGCCCGCATTGCTGCTGCCGACCGCAACGCGCGACGGCTCCATTTCTAATTCCTCACTGACATACTGCTTGAGCTGTCCAAGCTGACTGCCGCCGCCCACAAGAAAAATTGCAGACGGTGCGGTTTTGTTGAGCGCCCGCACGCCTTCACAGATTTCATGGCTAAGTGCATGTGCGGCTTGGTCGGTCACTTGCTCCAATTCTTCTACGGTTACCGTGTGTTCAAGGCCCAAGATATCGGTAAAGGTGATGGGCTGCTGGTCGTGCATCGCCAGCTTAATCTGTTCTGCCGTGCCAAAATCCAGCAGATACTGCTTCATAATGGCTTCGGTAATCTCATCTCCCGCAATCGTCGCCATCGTATAGCCGACCACGCTGCCGCTGCTCGAAATCGCAATATCCGACGTACCTGCGCCAATATCCACCAGCGCCAAATTGAGCAGTCGAAGCTGTGGCGGGATAATGAGATTCATTGCCGCGATTGGCTCCAACGTCAAACTGGCGACTTCCATTCCGGCTTTGTTCATGGCCATACACAAACTTTCTACCACTTCGCTGGGCAAAAAGGTTGCAATGACAGAAACCTTAATTTGTCCGCCTCGGTGGTCGAGCAGACTGCTCATCGGGTAATGGTCAAGTTCATAACCGGTTACCGAATACCCCACCAGATAATAAAGCCGATTGTCGCCATCTTCGGCGCTCTCAAATTGCTGTTCTGCACAATTGATTGCTTCTGTCTCCAGCTTTGCAATAACTTCTCCGTCAATAAGCTGTCCGGATGGAAGTGTCATTTCATATTCTGCCGCCTGTGTTTTGAGCGAACGACCAGCGGCTGCAACACAAACTTCCCGCAGCGGCTGACCGACTTTTTGTTCCAAGCGTTCGCGCACAGCGGCTGCAACCTGTGCCACTAAATTGATATTTTGTATCTGACCGTCTACCATCGCACGGGTTTCATGGTCTTGTCGTTCAATCGCAAGTACCCGCAAGCCGTTTTTTTCGGCGCAACCAACCACGCCAATCACGCTGCGTGTACCAATATCAAGTGCAAAAATCAGTTCCTGCTTTTCTGACACCTTGACTCCTCCCTATTCTCCAGACTGCCCAAAAATGCACATATATTTTTGTTCCATTATACCGCCGTATGACCGGTTAGAGCAAGAGCCAATTGCGATTGTTTTGCACATTTTCCAATCTTTTCCAAAACAAATCGGCTATTATTGTGTGATTCACCTGCTTATCCTGCCCTGCTTGCTTCTGTGCCTGTGTCCGCTCATCATTCAGACCGGCGGCACTGCCAGTCTGACCAGCGATTGGGCTGCCATCGGTCTTTATTTTCTGCTCGGCTGCGCTTACATTGCCATCGGCATGTTTTTATCTTCGCTCACCGAAAGTCAGCTCATTGCAGCCGTCGCAAGTTTTGGCGTATTGCTCCTATTATATCTGTGGGATGCGCTGGCCGACTATTTCCCCACCAGCGCCCGCGGAAATCTGATTGGTATGCTGGTGGTCGCCGCGCTGTTAGCCGGTCTATACTACGCATTGGCGCGCAACCCTTATGTAGCGACTTCTATCTTTGTGATTCTCGCCGTTATCATCGGCATTGCTTACTGGCGCAATGCAACCATGTTCGAGGGGCTACTGGCACAAACCTTAGGTACGTTCGATGTCTACACCGGCTTTGTGCAGATTGGAAATTACCGCCTGCTGGATTTGACTGCGGTGGTGCGTTATCTCAGTCTGGCCTTTTTCGGCGTCTTTCTGACGGCGCAATCCTTGCAAAAGCGGAGGTGGGCATAAATTATGTTTGGCAAAAAGAAACATCAGAAAGAGATGGAGCAACCGGTGTCATCTGATACCGTGAATCCGCATCAGTCAACGCGGCGGCTACGTTTACCTCATTTGAACGGCGCAGCGGTGCGGCAATCGCTGCATACAGCCGGATTCCGGCACGGTTCTTATAGCGCTGGCTTGACCGCTCTCGTGCTGGCGATTTTGATTGTAATTAACCTGTTGGCTGGTTCTCTGCCAACCAACATCCGCATGTTGGACATGACAAGCAATCGGCTGTTTGAAATCGGAGACACCACAAAAACAGCAATGGCGGCGCTGGATAAGGATGTACAAGTAACCATCGTGGCACAGCCCGACACCTTAGATACACGCATTGAACGTTTGGTGGATGAGTATGCGGCACTCTCTACACACATTGACGTGCAGACCTTAGACCCGGTATTGCATCCAGCCGATGCACAAGCGTTAGGGGTAGACGATGGAACAGTTGTGGTCTCCTGCGAAGAGACAGGCGAGACGCGCAATATTCCCTTTAGCGATATCATCACACACACCTATTCCATGTACACCTATGATGCGGTAGAAGATTCGTTTGACGGCGAAGGCCAGTTGACCGCCGCTATTGTCAATGTATCGTCACCGTCCAATCATGTGATTTATACGACCCAAGGACATGGCGAAGCCAACTTGGGCAGCACCATTCAAGACGCACTGACCAAAGCAAATTTGCAAGTTGATTCGGTCAATCTGGTAGTTGATGGCGCAATCCCCGAAGATTGTGGTCTACTGCTCATCCATGCTCCTCAAAAAGATTTCGATTCCAGTGAAATCCAGATGATACAGGACTGGATGGCGCAGGGCGGTCATGTGATGGTACTGTTGGGACAATCCCAACAGGAACAACCAAACTTAAACGCTTGGCTGAAAACATACGGTATGCAGCGGGAAACCGGCTATATTGCCGATGCCGAGCGCTATTACAGCACAGGTTATGATATTTTCCCCGAAATCAGCACGGCTACTGCAATCACGCAAGATTTGAGCAGCGACGCACTCACACTGGTTTACAATGCCGTCGGACTGACCGAAGTAGAACCCACGCAAGAAAATGTAACACTTGACACGGTGCTTCGCACCAGCGCAAACGGCTATCTGATGACATTGGACAGCCAGACCGCAGGACAATACACGTTAGGGGCGCTTGCAACGCAAGACATTGAACAACCATCCGATACAACCGATACCGAAACGGCCACAGACACCGCCGAGGACAGCACACAAACAGAGGAGGAAACTCCCACTGTACAGGCAACCCTTTGTGTTCTGCCCGCAACGCTGATAGATGAAAGTATTCTCAACCAGTTCAGCAATCTAAGCAATCAGGAATTGTTTGTCAATGCCGTCACGGTCAATTTTGACGATGTAAGCAATATTTCCATTCCTGCAAAATCGCTGTCCACCTCCTATAATTTCATTACCGGTGCAGGCGCATGGGGCATGTTGTATATTGCCATTATCCCGCTTGGAGTCTTGGGCGCGGGACTGATTCACTGGCTGCGCAGGAGGAAGCGTGCATGAAAAAACAGGTCAAAAATTTATGCCTTGCTGCCGTTGTGTTGGCGGTGCTGGGCGGCATTTATGCGATTGTATCCAAACAAGAGCCAGAATCGACAGCGGTTTCGATTGAACCTTTGGCGAGCCTAACAGTCACCGACCTGACCTACTCGAACGCACAAGGGCAGTGGCATTTCATCAAAGACGGCGATACTTGGAGCAATGCAGATGACGCAGATTGTCCACTGAATAGCGATGCAGTACAAGATTTGGTCAATTCCCTTCAGGAATTGACTGCTGCCCGCCGTTTCGACCAACCTGACCAAGATGCCGATTATGGGCTGGATGTTCCCGACTATACCGTAACGCTGTCTGACGGCAATACAGAAGTCACCTTGACCGCTCGCACACAGGATGGAATTGTCAAGAAAACCGCACACCCAGAAAGCACATCAAGCGACCAGAGAGCTATGTGCCTGAATCCACTTTTC
>NZ_CALWJM010000013.1 GCF_944381005.1 uncultured Butyricicoccus sp.
TCCTCCAGAGAAAACTCCACACGCACTTTCTTCGAGTCGATTTCTCCCTTGGAAAGCAAGACAACCGTCTCCACATGTTTTGTTCTCGGAAATAGGTCAAACGCATGTGCTGTTACGGCCTGATACCCCAACGGTTCAAAACGTTTGATATCTCGCGCGAGTGTGGCAGGGTCACAGGAAACATAGACAATTCTTTTCGGCTGCATCTGTGCAATCGCCTCAATGGTTTGTTCTTCCAACCCCTTTCTGGGCGGGTCAACGGTCAACACATCCGGACATTCTCCGCGCTCGGCGAACATCGCCGCTGCTTGTGTCGCATCTGCACAGAGAAAAGAAACATTATGCACGCCATTCCGCTGAGCATTTTCCTTGGCATTTTGCACCGCTTCTGGTACAATTTCGACACCAATCACCTGTTTTGCATGTGCCGCCAATGCCAAAGTAATGGTACCTGCACCACAGTATAGGTCAATCACCGTTTCATCACCGTGCAAGTCAGCCAGTTTAAGTGCATATTCATACAATTTTTCGGTCTGCGCATGATTGACTTGATAAAAGGCGTGGGGCGATAGCTGGAATACATTTCCGCACAGACTATCCTGCAATACCGGCTCCCCCCACAAGGTTATCGTATGGTTTCCCAATATCACATTATCATCCCGCTTATTGACATTGAGCACGATTCCCACTAAAGACGGCTCAGCCTGTGTTAGTCTGGCGATGAGGTCATCTTGTGCGGGTATCTTGCCGCGTGTGGCAATCAAGCATAAATGCGTTTCGCCACTCACAGCACCAGTACGCACATAGATATGCCGAATCAGCCCTTTACCTGTTTTCTCATCATACGCCGTGACCCCATGTGCATCCATCCAAACACAAACTTGTGCCGCCAGCCGGTCTGCGCGCTCGGACTGAATTGCACAACAATCGGTTTTTACAATATCATGGCTATGCGGGCGGTAAAATCCGGTGTAAGTACCGTGTGCATCCTGTCCAACTGGATACTGCGCCTTATTGCGATAATGTGTAATCTGTTCTGCACCGGTAATGCCATCCAAAACGCCGGATACACCGCCCAAATGAGACAAGGCATCTTCTACTTTTTTATATTTGGCGCGCAATTCGGCTTCATAGGAAATATGCTGATAGCAGCATCCGCCGCACTTGCCCGACACTGGGCAAAGTGGCTCTATTCGGTCACGGGAAGGAATGATAATGCGTTCCATCCTGCCGAATGCCATGCGTTTATTGACCTTCAAAATGCGGATATCGCACTGGTCGCCAACCGCAGTATTGGGCACAAACACAGCCATTCCCTCTACCCGTGCCACACCGCTGCCATCGGTTGTATAATCTACAATTTCTGTACGATAAATCTTGTTCTTCTGTAATGCCATATCCACCCTCGATTCCAATATTTTTTTTATTATATCATACCCTTCTGGGAAAGTTAAGACCGATTGCAGCCCGATTGCTGTCGATAAGATAAAAAGAGGATGGGCACACATCTTGTGTTATCCATCCTCTTTTTCATGCGCTATGCCGCGCAAATACATCATACTTTGGGCAGTAATTCCTGTTCCATGGCCACATCAACCGTCATGCCGGAAAATCCGACCGCCGCAAATGCGTCAATGAACCGCGTTGCGGTTGCGACCAGCAGAGAAATATTGTCTGCTACAAAAGAAATCACTTTTTCCAGTTCCAAACTGCCATCGACCAGCGTGTTATGCTTGAGATAAATCTGACCTGCCGGTGCAAAGAATCCAAACTGTCCGAGCGCCGAAAAGTCATTGCAGTATCGGCACGCTTTCTGCGTCTGTACTGCGTTCTGTTCGGGCACATTCTGGAACAGTGTGATAAAAAATTGCAGCAAGCCGCTCTGCTCATCGGGCAGTGCAATCGGAATAAAGCACGCTTCTATCGTCGCTTCTTTTGCCACTTTGCCCAGCCGTTGGGACTCTGCCCGCAACATAAACGGCGTATTCTCGCCCGCTTCGATGAGCTGCGAACGAAAACCGTTCTGTCCGAGCACATCACTCATACAACCTAAAATCTGTTTCTGCTTATTTACGTCCATGGGTTATCCTTTCTTAATGCCAATATCGGTGCGGAAGTGTGCGCCCTCAAAATGGATTTTGTTGACATCCGCATAGGCTTTTGCAATCGCCTGTTCGAGCGTGGGCGCAGTTGCCGTTACACCCAAAACACGACCGCCGCTTGTCACAATCTCATCACCCTGTTTTTGTGTTCCAGCATGGAATACAAACGAATCGGTCACATCGTCCAGACCGGTGATGACTTTGCCCTTTTCATACGCCTTGGGATAGCCGCCCGATGCCATGACCACACAGCAAGCCGCATCCGACTTCCAGCGAATGTCCATTTGCTCCAGTCGTTCTTCCAAAACCGCATCAAAAATATCCAGTAAATCGGTGTCCAGCCGCGATAAAACCGCCTGTGTTTCCGGGTCACCAAAACGCGCATTGTATTCAATAACTTTGGGGCCTTTGGGTGTGAGCATCAAACCAAAATACAACACCCCTTTGAACGGGCGGCCTTCTGCCGCCATCGCATCGACAGTCGGCTGGAAAATGGTTTCCACACACTGTGCGGCAATCTCATCTGTGTAAAAACGAGACGGTGAGAACGCACCCATACCGCCCGTATTGGGGCCTTTATCATCGTTGTATGCGCGCTTATGGTCTTGCGCCGACGGCATTGTTTTGAGGTGCTTGCCATCCACAAACGCCAGCACCGAAACTTCCGGCCCGGTCAAATATTCCTCGATGACCACACGCGCTCCCGCGCCGCCAAAGGCCCCGCCGTCAATGGCATCTTTGACCGCCGCAATCGCTTCGTCCTCGGTCATGGCAACCGTAACGCCCTTACCCAGTGCCAAGCCGTCGGCCTTGACGACAATCGGGGCACCCTGCTGCCGAATGTAGTCGATTGCCGCAGCCGAGTCCTCAAACACCGCATACTGTGCGGTCGGGATGTTATATTTTTTCATCAAGTCCTTTGCAAACGACTTGGAACCTTCAATCACCGCCGCATTCTTACGCGGGCCAAAAGCGCGAATCCCTGCCGCTTCCAGCGCGTCTACCATGCCGAGCGCCAGCGGGTCATCGGGTGCTACCATGACCAAATCCGGTTTATGTTCCTTAGCGAACGCAACCACACCGTCAATATCGGTTGCCTTGATGTTCACACACTCTGCAACCGATGCAATACCGCCATTTCCGGGCGCACACCAGATTTTATCCACCTTGGGACTTTTGGCAAGCGTTACACAAATCGCATGTTCGCGGCCACCGCCGCCGATTACCAAAACTTTCACAAATGTTCCTCCTTTTTACGGGCGAGCACACCCACAACCAAACAAACAACCACTGCCACAGCAAATACACACTGTACCAACAGGCCAACCTGCGCCGGAAGCGTAAAAATGTACGTGAGCTGCAAAATTTGCAATATGGCGAACACCGCCACAGCTATGGTGCCGACCTGTCCAGCCGTAATGAACCACCGATTATCCGGCGCAATGGCTGGCGCTCCATTTGCAATGCCAATATAACCCAATAGACGCGCAATCCACGCAAATGAGCCTGTAAAATGGGACAAAACCAGCAGAATCAGACCCAAAACGCAGCTTCTTCCACCTGTTTTTTGACTCATATGTAAATAAAATTCTCCTTTATAACAACAGAGCGGGACATGTCCCGCTCTGTATTGTCCTGCCACTGCTTAATGATGGAACAGGCGCACGCCAGTAAAGGCCATCACAATACCGTACTTGTTTGCGGTGTCAATCACATGGTCATCTCGAATCGAACCACCCGGCTGCACAATATACTGTACACCTGATTTGCGGGCACGCTCTACATTATCGCCAAACGGGAAGAACGCATCCGAACCGACCGTTACCCCGCTCTGCGTGGCAATCCATGCTTTCTTTTCCTCAGCAGTCAGCACTTCAGGTTTGACCTTGAAGGTATTCTGCCAAACGCCATCGGCTAAAATATCCTCATATTCATCCGACAGATAAATGTCAATCGCGTTATCGCGGTCGGGACGGCGAATGCCATCAACAAACTGCAAGCCCAATGCCTTGGGATGCTGACGCAGATACCAGTTGTCCGCCTTCTGCCCTGCCAGACGGGTGCAGTGAATACGGCTTTGCTGACCGGCACCCACGCCAATGGTCTGCCCGTTCTTGACATAACAAACCGAGTTAGACTGCGTGTATTTCAGCGTGATAAGTGCAACAATCATGTCGCGCTTGGCTTCATCGGTCAATGCCTTGTTCTCGGTCACAAGATTTTGCAGCAGACTTTCATCAATTTTGAGGTCATTGTGTCCCTGCTCAAAGGTAATACCGAAAATATCACGGCGTTCAATGGGCTTGGGTTCATAGTTCGGGTCAATCTCAACCACATTATAGCCGCCCTTGCGCTTGGTTTTGAGAATGGACAGTGCTTCCTCGGTATAGCCCGGTGCAATAATGCCGTCCGACACCTCGACCGCCAGCAGTCTTGCGACATCAGCATCACACACGTCAGACAGTGCAACCCAGTCACCATACGAGCACAGACGGTCTGCGCCGCGCGCACGCGCATAAGCACACGCAATCGGGGAAAGTCCGTCCGGAACAAAATAAATCGCCTTTTCGGTGTCCGAGAGCGGATAGCCCAGCGCCGCACCAGCCGGTGAAACATGCTTAAACGATGCCGCCGCCGGATAGCCGGTTGCCTGCTTGAGTTCGCGCACCAACTGCCATGAATTAAAGGCATCCAAGAAATTGATGTAACCCGGACGGCCATTGCGCACGACAATCGGCAATTCGCCCTGTTCCATGAAAATACGCGAAGGCTTTTGATTGGGATTGCAGCCGTATTTCAGTTCCAATTCGTTCATTGGTTTGCCCCTCTCCTTTACTTCTGGTGCTTATTCTTAATCACGGTCTTGGTTTCACCCGTTCTCATGTCAATATAGCGCACAAAGAGCGCAATTTTATTGCCTATATTGAGCGCATCCCAAAGGGTATCCGCATAGGTTTCAATCGGCACATCTTCCACAAAAACGCACTTTGGCTCGCCACGGAAGAACGGCAGCGGGTCGCCGTCGCACATATAGGTGTGAATAAAATGACCGCGTCCCTTGACCGGCTTATCGTACTCAAAGAAAAAACGCTTGCAGGCATCCGGGTCACTGTGAAAATGCTTGAGGATAGACAAAGCGTACGAGCCGTCCTCATTCATGATAGCCGAAATGCGCGAGGTAAAGTTCGGCGCATCGGGTTCAAAGCGGCGGGTGCGCAGGGCATCAATATAGCTCATGCCGTCGGCCAGTGCATCGCGAATGGTGTCGGTCTGGTCGCCATTGGTCACAATGGTTTTGCCGCCATAAACCCGAACCGGATGATAAATAATAAGCGACGGGTCGGAACACTTGGCGGGGTCAAATGCTTCGGTGCGGATACCGTCTTCGGTTTCCACAAACACACGGTTGCGGCTGTTTTCGCTGCGCCCCATGATAAAGTAAACCATTACAGAGGTATTGCCATCTGGCGTGCAGCCCATCATCAAGCCGCGTCCGGGGTAGGCATTGCCTTGTAGCTCGTCAGTCATGCGGAACACATTGGAAAAGTCAGAAACGAACATGGTATTTTCAGTCATTTGAAACGCTCCTTTCGGTTTCACATTCATCGGCAATCTGAACGCGGCCATCGCACACCTGCAAGCGTCCCTGGCAGAACAAGGCGACTGCCTGCGGCAGCAAAATGTGTTCGGCCTGCGCCATTACACGTTTTTGCAGGGTTTCCGGGGTGTCATCGGGCGCGACCTCCACGGCTTTTTGTAGGATAATGGCACCGCCATCCACCACCTCGGACACAAAATGCACCGTAGCACCGGTCACTTTGACCCCTTTTTGCAGGGCAGCTTCATGCACGCGCAGTCCATAAAAACCTTCCCCGCAAAAAGAAGGAATCAGAGAGGGATGTACATTCAAAATCTTGTTCTCCCACTTGCGGCAGAACGAATCGGGCAGCACGGTCATAAAGCCAGCCAACACGATTAAACCGATATCCCGTACACGAAGCTGCGCATCAAGCGCGGCCCCATACTGTTCAGCGTCGGCAAAATCGCGGCGGCGCAATACGCTGGTGTCAATGCCAGCAGACTGCGCACGGGTCAGTGCATACGCATCCGGATTGGACGACAGCACAAAGTCTAGCACACCGCCCGCCAGTGCATCACGCGCCGCAGCATCAATCAGTGCCTGTAAATTGGTGCCGCCGCCCGACACCAAAACGGCTATCTTGGTCATATCAGTCTCCCCTTTGCCGTCAGCCCAGTACAACGCCCTTTTCACCGGCGCAGCAGGTGCCAATCACATAACCGGTTTCACCGGCGGCAGCAATGGCAGCCAATGCCTTGTCTGCATCTTCCTTTGCCACAGCCATGACCAGACCAACACCCATATTAAAGGTGTTATACATATCGCGGGTAGGAATATCGCCAGTCTTTTGAATCAAGTCAAAGATGGGCGGAACCGGTGCAGCAGCCTGTTCGATGGATGCGCAAATGTTCTGCGGCAGCATACGCGGGATGTTTTCATAAAAACCGCCGCCCGTAATATGGCTAATACCCTTGACCTTCACGCCATCTGCCAACAGCTGGTTGACCGTCTTGACATAAATCTTGGTCGGTGTGAGCAGGGCTTCGCCAATGGTCATGCCCAATTCATCGCTGTAACGCCCCACCGATTTTTCATTGATACCCAACGTTTTGCGCACCAACGAATAACCGTTGGAGTGCACACCGGAGGAAGCAACGCCAATCAGCACATCTCCGGTCTGGATGTGGCTGCCATCAATCATCTTGGGCTTGTCCACCATGCCGACCGAAAAACCGGCTACATCATACTCATCTTCAGGATAGAAACCGGGCATTTCAGCGGTTTCACCGCCAATCAATGCACAACCCGCCTGACGGCAGCCTTCCGCAATACCAATGACGATATTGGCAACACGCGCGGGCACATTCTTGCCAACTGCAATATAATCGAGGAAAAACAGCGGCTTGGCTCCACAGCAGGCAATGTCATTGACGCACATTGCAACGCAGTCGATACCAATAGTATCATGCTTATCCATCAAGAATGCCAATTTGAGCTTTGTACCGACACCATCGGTTCCCGAAACCAATACCGGCTCCTCCATGCCCTTAAAATCGGGGGCAAACAGGCCGCCGAAACCGCCCAATGTGCCAATCACGCCCTTGGTGAACGTGCTTTCTACATGGGGCTTCATCAGTTTTACCGCTTCATAGCCAGCAACGACATCGACACCAGCCGCTTTATAGCTTTCCGAACGACTTTCCATCATAATCAATCGTAACTCCCTTCCAAATCACACGGGCACACAATATTTCGTACATCCATTACTGGATTTCCATTTCAAACATATTTTTCTCTACCCGTTCGGGCACCGGCATGGGATACACACCAGTAAAGCAGGCATCGCAGAATGTGCAGGTTGCACCCAGCGCAATCTTATTGGCGGCTTCGACCGACAAAAAGCCCAGCGAATCTACTCCAATAATCTCCCGCATCTCCTCAACCGTGCGGTTATGAGCCAAAAGCTGTTCACTGTCCGGGATATCGGTGCCAAAGAAACAGGGATGACGGAACGGCGGCGCGGAAATGCGCATATGCACTTCTTTTGCGCCCGCATCGCGGATAAGTTTAACCAGACGGGCAACCGTTGTACCACGCACAATGGAGTCATCGACCATGACCACACGCTTACCCTCGACTGCACGGCGCAGAGCGTTGAGTTTCAGGCGTACCGAGCGTTCACGCTTATCCTGTCCGGGCTGAATGAAGGTACGGCCAATATAACGGTTTTTAATAAGTCCAACACCATACGGAATACCAGAATACTTGGCGTAACCGATGGCAGCCGGAATGCCCGAATCGGGCACACCAATAACCACATCAGCTTCCACCGGGTGTTCTTCGCACAGGTATCGCCCAGCTTCCTGACGGGCTTCTTCGACCGAAGCGCCATCAATGACCGAGTCCGGACGCGCAAAATAGATGTATTCAAACACACAGGCGGCTGTTTTTTCGTGAATACCACAGTGCATCGAACGCACTTCGCCTTCACAGACCACAATTACTTCGCCCGGCTCAACATCGCGCACAAATTCTGCGCCCAGCGCGTCGAGCGCACACGATTCGGACGCGAACACAACCGCGCCGTCCTCACGCTTTCCCATGCACAGCGGACGCATTCCGCGCGGGTCACGCGCAGCAATCAGCTTGCGAGGGGACATGACAACGATAGAATACGCGCCAATCAATTCTTTCATGGCTTCGACTACGGCCGCTTCAATCGAAGGGGTAATCAGTCGCTTGCGCACGATGGTATAAACCAGTGCTTCGGTGTCCGAAGTCGAGCGGAAAATACCACCAGCCATTTCCATTTTGCGGCGCAAATCGGACGCATTGACCAGATTGCCATTGTGTGCAACCGCAAGATTGCCTTTGACATGGGTAATGGCAAGCGGCTGTGCATTTTCACGGGAGGGCTGACCGGTGGTGGAGTAGCGCACATGACCGATTGCCATATTGCCCGGCAAAGCATCCAGTGTTTTCTGACTGAACACATCATTGACCAGACCGACATCCTTGTGGCAGCGAATCACGCCTTTATTACATACCGCAATGCCACAGGCTTCCTGACCGCGGTGCTGAAGGGCAAACAGTGCGGTATAGGCTTCATGTGCCGGGCTGACCGGAGCGCTTTCGGGTACATAAATACCGAAAACGCCACATTCTTCGTGAACCGCGTCGCCGTCAAACGGTGTGCGCGGCAGCTTTTTCATTTTATATTTCATGCTTTTATGGAACCTTTCAAACAAAGTTTCAGCGTGGAAAGAAAGGGAGCGTTTCAGCGGCCACTGACCGCCGAAACGCATCCAAATTGGAATCCTGTTTACTCTGCTGCTTATTCGCCCATGACACGGCGCATGATTTCCTGATACGCTTCCTCAACGCCGCCCATATCGCGACGGAAACGGTCTTTGTCCAGCTTTTCCTTGGTGGTCTTGTCCCACAGGCGGCAGGTATCGGGGGAAATCTCATCGGCCAGAATAATCTGTCCATCGGGTGTCTTGCCAAACTCCAGCTTGAAGTCAACCAGAATGACATTCAGATGGTCAAAGTATTCCTTCATAACCTCATTGACCTTGAACGCCATCGCCTTAATGGTGTCAATCTCCTGCTGGGTGGCGAGCTTGAGCGCGAGCGCATGAGAATCGTTAATCAGCGGGTCGCCCAAATCATCATTTTTATAGGAAAACTCAATGGTCGGTGCATCGAACACAATGCCTTCTTCTACGCCGTAGCGCTTGGCAAACGAACCGGCCGAGATATTGCGGATGATAACTTCCAGCGGTACAATGGAAACCTTTTTGACCACGGTTTCACGCTCGGAAAGCTGCTCTACAAAGTGCGTGGGCACGCCCTGCTTTTCCAGCAGTTGGAACATGTGGTTGGACATGACATTGTTAATCACGCCCTTGCCCGAAATCTGGCCTTTTTTCTGTCCATTGAATGCGGTTGCATCGTCCTTGTAGTCTACAATATACAAATTCGGGTCATCGGTCGCAAATACTTTCTTAGCCTTTCCTTCGTACAGCTGTTCCTTCTTCTGCATGATTTCGATTCTCCTTTATCGCGTATGAAAAAATAAATAATAACAAAACAAAAGGGATTTACGCAAACTGTGCGCGTACTTTGGCGTCCTTGGCCTCGACCTCGGCCGCCATATCTGCCTTAAACTGGGTCAGCTTGTCCGCCAGTGCATCGTCGGCCACTGCCAGCATCTGCACTGCTAAAATTGCGGCATTGTCTGCACCGTCCACGGCAACACAGGCCACCGGAATCCCCTTGGGCATCTGCACCATAGACAGCAGGCTGTCCAGCCCGCCCATCATCGAAGTTTTAATCGGCACGCCGATAACTGGCAGCGTGGTGTATGCGGCAATCACGCCGCCCAAATGTGCGGCTTTGCCTGCGGCTGCAATGATAACGCCGAAACCATCTTCACGCGCATGTTTTGCTAACTGTTCAGCGGCGGCCGGGGTGCGGTGTGCCGACACGACGCGCACTTCATACGGTACGCCAAATGTGTCTAGGCGCTTCATGCAGCCCTCCATGACCGACAAATCGCTGTCGGAACCCATCACGATGCAAACCTTTTTCATGTATTTCCTCCTGGCTCCAAAAAATCTTTTTTGCCTAAAAAATAAAATGCAGGCACCGCCTTTTGCTGCGACCTGCATTTTTGTCAAAAGTATGCAATTATGCCCGAAACATTTGCGCATGAACGCGCAAACACGCCTTTTTGATACGCGAAGATACAGCCGCGGCAACGACTGGATTGTATACACAACATTCGCTCCATGCTGTCACAACCTTTCTCCGAACGGTTCGGGCAGATGTGAGGAAGTTGAAACCTTCCTCATCTGCTTCTATTGTACATGGCTGTTTACCGTTTTGCAAGCAAACCGGTAAAAATCGTGTAAATCCACAAAAAACCGCAATCGGTCATGCGCTGGCTTGGTGCTTATCGACCCAAGGATTTTTGCTCGGCGGCGCGAATCAGTGCCGCTGCACCGCGGCTGTTTTCCAATTCCCGCTCGCGCAGCAGACTGGCTGTGGCGCGTACTTCCTCGTCCAGCTTACCCGAAACACATTCATCAATCAGCGGGCGCAGCTTGTCCGCTGTCACCTCTCCCAACGGGATACAGGTGCGCGAGCCGATATATTTCAGAAAACCATCGACCTTAATATCATAGCTCATGCCGATGACCGGCACACCGCGCCCTGCCGAAAACATCAGCGAATGTAACCGAATCCCAATGACCGTTTTCATGCGTGACAAAATACCGATTGTCTCTTCAATGGGTAAGCGACGCTCTATCACATAGTAGGGACAGTGCAGCTTGTCGGCAATCATCCGTGCGGGGGTCAAATCGCTGGGGAACTCGATGGGCACAAACACCGGAATCAAGCCGTGTTTTTGGTACGCATATTCGGCCGCGCGCACGATTTCACCGGAAACCGCCTCAAGACCGTGCCAATTGCGCAGGCCAAAGCCCAAATACCGCCCACCAATCGGAATCCCAAGTTCTTCCATCACTTGGTCCATCTGCGCATCACTTGCTGGGTGCAGAATAATCGTGGGGTCTGCCGCCAGTTTAATCGTCGGTTCCACGATACCCATGCGCGTCAGTTCGCCGCGTGACAGGTCATCGCGCAGGGTAATCAAGTCAACCGAACGGTTGATGGTGCGGGTTGTATGTCTGCGGTTGCCCTCCCGGCGAATGGGGCCAATGCCACAACCGTACATCATGACTTTACAGCCCAATCGCTTGGCGGCATCGAGCGTAAACAGATAATATTTGAGCGAGCGGGTCGAAGTGACATCCTGCATCAGACTGCCACCGCCATTGATATACAGCACAGAATGACGGAACCGCCACAACACGGCAAAAATATTAAACGTATATACCGCCCCGGTACGGTAGAGCAGCTTTGTTTCATCTGGTCTGCGCGACATGACCGTTATGGGGCGGTCGGGGTCGAAGGCGCGCATTTCCTGCACAATGCCGCTCAAAATCGCGTCATCTCCGGCATTGCCCTTGCCATATGCGCCGCAAATCACAATGCCATCCCGCTTGGTCTTGGGCTTGTGATACAGGCGCAGCAATTTTTCATAGTTGGCTTCCTGTGTGCGGCACATAGTATCCAGCGAATAATCGCGCGTTGCTTTTTGATACAATCTCTCGGCAAACAATTTGCGATGTTCGGGGTCTTTTCCGAACTTGATAAGCTGCTGGGTCAGGGTCTGATAATCGCGCGGCTGAAAAATATAGCCATTTTCACCCGAATCAATCAGTTCACTCATACCACCCACATCCGAGCAGATGGTGGCACAGTGTTCGAGCACCCCTTCCAAAATGGAATACGGGAAGGTTTCCGATACCGAAGTCAACAGGTTGATATCCATAGAGGCAAAAAATTCGTTGACCGGCGACACCCATCCGCAAAAAGTGACCCGCTCAGCCACGCCCAAATCACGCGCCAGTTCGCGCAGCATTTTTTCATCCTCGCCATCGCCCGCGATGAACAAGCGCATTTGCGGCACTTCCTTGACCGCTCCGGCAAAGCCGCGAATACAGGTGGCGATATCCTTCACCGCGGTCAGGCGGGCGGCAATGCCGCACAGTACATCATCGGGCGCTATTTCCACGCCCCAATGCTCCTTACAATAAGCGGCACGGTCAACGCCCTGCAAGGGGCTTCCAAAGTCCATTCCATTATAAATGGTGAAAATCTTTTCCGGATTAAAACCGCGTGAAATCAGCGTGCGTGCCATGCGGTCGGCAACCGCCTGATGGAAGTCCAGAAAGCGCAACGCAATCGTGTTGGCCAGTCCGTTTGTCCACTGTTTGAGCGGGTTGCCCAGATAATCATACCGGTAATCCGAATGTACGGTCGTCAACACCGGGATATGACTTTTCTTGCCGCGCAGCATCGCCCCCACTAGGTTGGCCTTGCCGCCGTGACAGTGAATCACATCGGGATGAAATTCTTCGATAATCTTGCGCACCTCATTGCGGCAATAAACTGGGTTAAAGCTGGCAATCACGCGGACATTGATGCCATTTTTTTCGGCCTCACGCGGGAACGGGCCATCGCGGAATGAAATCAGCATCACTTCATTGCGTTCGCGCAATGCCTGAATCAGCGTCATGATATGGGTCTTGGCGCCGCCCACGTCGCCGCCGCCCATCATTTGTAAGATTCTCATGCAGTTCCTCCATGAATGATTTCTTTTTATCCGTATACTATTATACACAAATCCTGTACGATTGCAATTTCTGTCGCAAGGTGTTATACTAAAAAACAACCAAATCGGAAGGAATTATTCCCATGTCTGAAAAAAATACCATGACGCGCAACGCCATGCTGTTTTTGCCCGCCAAACTTGCAGAAGGCGTGCTGCTGATGGCGATGTCCTCGCTCTATTCGCATATTCTGACCAAATCGGCGGTCGGTCTGTTCAACGCGACCAATATGATGGTCAACTTTACCTTTCTGCTCATTGCGGCATGGATGTCCAATTCCAATACCCGTTATGTCGCAGAAGAATACAAAAAAGACCGGGCTGCTCGCCTGTTTTCCACCATTGCCCCCATCTATCTGTTGTTATGTGCTGTGACCGGGGTTGTGTGCGTCGGGCTGTATCTCACGACCCGCGAAAGCTACTATCTGTTGGGCGCGGTCATGTTCTGTACCTACTCGGCCTTTACCATATTAAATAATACGATGGTGCAGCTTTCCATCATCCGCCCTGCTATTTTGCTCAGTTTGACTTCGGCATCCCTCAAACTGATTCTTGCGATTGCGTTTGTTGGCGGAAAGTCGGGGTTCGACTCCCCTACCCCTGCGCTGCTCGCTAACATTTTGGCTGATGGTATCGGTGCAATCGGCGCAATTTTTTCACTCGGTATGCCGCAAGTTGTGCGCCTGCGCCGTTTTTCGCAGCAAATGCTCAAAAAACTGCTGGCATTTGGCGTGCCGCTCATGGGCGTGGCGCTGTGCACCGCACTTTTGAACCTTATCGACCGTTTTCTGGTTTTGGGCATCTATGGCGATGAGGTTTTCGCGGTCTACTCCAGCAATGTTTCCATTCCTTCTTCGATTTTTAACATGCTGTCGGTCGGTGTACTGCGCGGTGTGTATCCCGCTGTATTGCGCGCTTGGCGCGAATCGGGCCGTACACAGGCACGCGGGCTTTTAAATGCCGGAGTACGGCTTTATATGTTGGTTGCCTTCCCTGCGGCCTTTGGTCTGACTGCGGTTGCGCTGCCCTTCACTCGTATCTTTTTTGCCGCAGGCTATGACGCTGGTGCCCCGGCTATCGGCCTGATGTCTTTCACGATGGTCTTTATGGGACTGACCGAATATGCCAATAAGGGATTTGAGCTAGAGCAGAACACCCGCCCGGTCATTCTCAACAGCGCACTTGCCACGCTCATTAAAATCATCTCCAGCGTCGTTCTCATTCGCGCCATCGGATTTCTGGGCGGTGCGGTCGGCTCGGTTATCGCGCTGGCCTGCTACTTCCTCATTACCTCGGTGCGTGTTCGTCGTTATTTCATGTGGCATGTGTCCATGCGCTGCTTCCTGTCCATCTTGATTTCTGCCGCATTGTGCGGTGCAGTCGCGTATGGCTGCACGCTCTTACCGGTCAGCAATCTGCTTCGCCTGATACTCGCCATCCCCGCTGGCGGTCTGACTTACCTTATCTGTATTGTCCTCTCCGGCGAAGCCAAAGAGGAAGTATCCTTTTTTATCAATAAACTGCGCCGTTCTTAATTTATAGCTTGAAAAGACTGCTGTGAAATGATATGATAGGTATTAACCTAATTTGACAAATTTCGAGTTTTGAACGACTCAACACTATTTCCGGGGGTAATGATTGATGCAGTTATTGGAAAAGGCCATTTTGGAACGCGGCCGCGTCAAAGACGGTGATGTACTCAAAGTTGATGCGTTTCTTAATCACCAGATGGATGTTACACTCATCAATACGCTGGGCAAGGAGTTCTTCCGCCGCTTTGGGGACAAGGGCGTCACCAAGATTCTAACCATTGAAGCATCCGGCATCGGAATCGCCTGCATCACGGCGCAGCATTTTGGCGTACCGGTCGTATTCGCCAAGAAAACGCAGTCACGCAACATTGACGGCGAAGTATTGACCTCTCAGGTTACTTCTTTTACCCATCAGCGCAATTATGATATCATCGTATCGGCGCGTTTCCTCGACCCCTCTGACCGCGTGTTGCTCATTGACGACTTTCTTGCCAAAGGCAGCGCCATGCTCGGTCTGATTTCTCTGGTACAGCAGTCGGGCGCACAAATCGTCGGCGCCGGTATCTGCATTGAAAAGGGCTTCGATGTGGGCGGAAAGGCCATCCGCGACCTTGGCATTGAAGTGCAGTCACTCGCCGTTATCAAAGAAATGCGCGATGGGCGCATCGTCTTTGACAAGGATACCTTTGAAGCTTGACTTTCACGGTCGATTCGAGGGGGCTTCTGTGAGAAGCCCCCTTTTGTATGTCTTTTTTTGCCCGTGGACTTGATAACAGGCACATTTGTCTATATAATAAGAAAAGAAAAATCATAAAATTCAAATAGAGAGGCGTAAACACTATGGAGTTTATCAGCACCCCAAAACAATATGTGGATGCGGTTGAAGACGCTGCTGCATCCATCGGAAAATCTGTATCCTTTCGCGGCACCGTTCACCGTGTTCGTGATATGTCCGATTTTGCATTTGTTGTCGTCCGCGTCAACCGCGGCCTGATTCAGTGCATGTTCAGCGGTGAAATTGACGGCATGACCAAGGCCGATATCAAAGACGGCATGGTAGTCGAGGTTTCCGGCGATGTGCGCGAAGAACCCCGTGCGGAACACGGTTTTGAAGTCGTTCTGACCGCTATCCGAATCATGGCGCGTCCAGCAGAGCAAATTCCGGTACCGCTGGGCAAAAAATATCTGGGCATGACACTGGATGCCGAACTTCCGCTGCGTCCTATCACCCTGCGTCATCCGCGTAAGCAAGCGATTTTCCGTATTCAGGGTGCGATTGCAGACGGCTTTGCAGAATATATGCTCAGCCAGGGCTTTACCCATATCCATACCCCCAAAATCGTATCTGCCGGCGCAGAGGGCGGTGCAAACATCTTCAAGCTGGACTACTTCGGTCAGCAGGCTTACCTCGCACAGTCGCCGCAGTTCTATAAGCAGTACACCGCCGGTATCTTTGGCCGCGTGTTTGAAATCGGCAACGTATACCGCGCCGAGCGCCACAACACTTCTCGTCATCTGAATGAATATATTGGTCTGGATTTTGAAATGGCTTATATTGATTCGATGTATGATGTCATGGAAATGGAAACCGGTATGCTCAAGTATGTGATTTCCTATGTGGAGCAGCACTGCAAGGAAGAACTGGACATGCTGGGCACCAAGCTGCCGGTCATCGACAAGATTCCGACCGTGACCTTCACCGAGGCCAAGGAAATCATGCAGGAAAAGTTCGGTCATAAGTCTAAGAACCGCTATGACCTCAACCCCGACGAAGAAGTGATGCTGTGCCAGTGGGCGCAGGAGACACACGGTTCTGAGTTTGTCTTTGTCACCCACTTCCCATCTGCAAAGCGTCCGTTCTATGCGATGGACGACCGCGAGAACCCCAAGTTTGCCCTGTCGTTTGACCTGCTGTTCCGCGGTCTGGAAATCACCACCGGCGGTCAGCGTGTACACGACTACAACGAACAGGTCAAGAAGCTGGAAGACCGCAAAATGGATGTATCCCTGTTTGAGTCCTTCCTGATGATGCACAAGTATGGCATGCCGCCGCACGGTGGCCTTGGCATCGGTCTGGAGCGCCTAACCATGCAGCTTTTGGGTCTGAAGAATATCCGTGAATCCTCCATGTTCCCGCGTGATATGACCCGTTTGGTTCCGTAAAATCTTTATTTCCCTGTCAAAAGCCGCCGGTTTTCCGACGGCTTTTGTGTTTTTCCATCTTATCTCTGTGCTTTTCCCTCAACGACAGCGCTTTACATGATTTTTTGACGTTTTTATCCATATCTTATGCAAATAAAATTGCAAAATGCGCAAAAAACGTATATACTATAAGGCATAGTATTACAGATGTGCGCACAAACCGCACAATAGAGAAACAGGGAGTTTAATCATGGCGAATAAAAAAAAGAAGAGCAAAAAAGTCAATGACAGAAAACTTCAAATGGAAGAAAACAAGCGACTCTGGCGAGAGCTGTTTGAGCTGGTCGGACAAATTTTTGCCCTGCACCCGTGGGAACACTTCCAGTCGGGCAACGTCTTTGCACTTGCACCGCAGGGGAATGAAGATGGTGTGTTTTTCGATGTGGAGCACGACCGACTGCCCAATACGCGCAGCCTGACCATCTACCCGTCGCGCAAAGATTATATGTACTTTTTAAACGCTGCTCAGGGCACCAGCCGCGAACAGGCACGGCAGCAAATCGAGCAGGCGCGCTGCACTTTGTTTTTGGGTGCGCGTGAGCAACTGCCCGAACAGATGCTTTCCTGTATCAAAAAAGTCGGCGTGACCTTCGGTGCTGGCCTGTGGCCGTGGATTGAATATAAGCCGCATGGCTGTGCGCCTGTCCTGCCCGATGAAACTGCGCTCAGATGGATATTGGATATGTTAGGACATTTCCGTATGCAGCTTCATGCCATTGTAGAGAACAAACAGCGTGTGGACTTTGCGCATGGCGAAATGCTCTTGCGTGCGTATAACCCGTCTCACAAGGTCTGGATGAACATGACCGCCCCGTTTGTACTGCCACCGGTGCAGCCCCCTATGCCGCTGTGTACCGACGCCAATCAGTTGGCGGTGCTTGCAAGTTGTCCGCGTTCTGAACAGGTAGAGCGGATTGAATTTGACTATGGCTGGCTATCTGAGCCGGTATGCGACGCGGCAGGAGAAGTCCCCTATTACCCGATTGTTTTGGTATTCACCGACCGCATTTCCCATCAAACACTTGCCCGCGTGCGCTGTCATCCCGACGCTTTCCGCGCGCAAGTATTCTCGGTCTGGTGTGACTTACTGGAACAATACGGCCGTCCGGAAACGCTGTATGTGTCAAGAGATGAGAACATGGAACTGTTTTTGGATTTTGCCAACCAAACCCGCATCGCAATCAAGCAGGTCAAGCGCCTGCCAGCAGCAGAAAAAGTGCTGCGCGACGCACAAGCCCTTTGATAAAAAAAACGGATACCCGCGCCTTTCCCTCCAAAGGCTGCGGGTATCCGTTTTTCCTTTTCTCTGACTTCTTTTTCTCTTACTTCTTCATCTCATACCAACGAATTTCATTTGCGCCCAAGTCGAGCGGGAATGAAGTACCGTCACCAGTATAAACGGTCGTCGATTGCGGCTCATAGGTGTTGTTAACCACGCAATATTTGCCATTCTTGACATAGGCATGAACTTCTACGTTGAAGTTCTCGGAATACCACTTGTGCAAATTCTGTTCGTCATGGCTGCTCCACAAAATCGCGCGGTACAAAATACGGCTGTTTTCAAAATTGTACGGCAGACCGGATAGATAAACCGCGCGCCCTGCGCCGTAGCTGTTGACCGCCATTTGCACTTCTTTTTCTCTCTGTACCAAGATTTCGGTGCCTTCCAATGCATAAATGCTCTTTTTACCCTCACCGAAATCCACATCCTTGGTGCAGTCGGCTAAAATAAAATGGTCACGGTGCTCGTCCCAGTTATATTTGTCATAGTTGAGCGTAAAGCCGGTTTCCTTTTCCACGCCCAGCAAAGTCGCAAGCTGGAGGAAATGTCCCTGATAAGCATGTCCAGACGGTTCACCCACACCGATAAAGCCACCGCCCTCATAGACAAACTGGCGAATTGCAGCGGTAATCTGCGGGTCTTCCCAGTAGTAACCGCCTGTATGTGCGGTATCGGCATCACCGACATTGATGATAACATCAATATCCTTCAAGATGCTGGCATCTGCCTTGATATCCTCAAAGCTGATAAACCGCACGTCGAACGGTGCGCCCGACAGTGCCTCAATGATACCGGCATAGCTGTAATTCTGCTTTTGATACAGCGCATGATGCACCATATGGCAGCCCCACGCACGCATCTTACCCCAGCTATTGAGCACGGCAACCGTTTTCACACAATATGGGGTTGTACCCTTGATGTTGTCGTACAGTTCGCGGAACTCATCGCACACTTGCTCTACATAGTCGATAAAATCCGGGAACTGGATTGCCAACTTGAGGTATCCACCGTAGCCAATACGGTCAATGGGGCTGCGCAGGATGGCGCGGCGTGCCGTTACCCAGTTCTCCTTGGCTTCGCGTACCGGGTCGCCGCCCTCATGGAACACATCCGGGAAGAAATATGGCAAGAAGCGTCCTTCGGTATAGCGCACGCCCTTAATATCCGAAATCAGGCGCAGAGTAGAGCCATTGCCCACGCTGCCCACGACGGCATCCAAGCCGATGGACTGAAATTCTTCCATAAACGGTTCGGTTCCAATCCAGTGGTCACCCAAGAACATCATCGCTTCACAGCCGCATTCATGGGTAATATCGACCATTTCACGCGCCAGTTTTGCCACTTCGCGGCGCTGGAACGCCTGAAAATCGCGAAATTCTTTGCTGGGGATGCGATACTGGTTATTATAATAGCCTTGGTCAATGATATATTCCGGTCGGAATGGGTAGCCTACTTCCTCTTCAAACTGCTTGAGGATGTACGGGGAAACCGAAGCCGAATATCCGTACCAATCCACATACTTTTCCCGCTTGAGTTCGTCAAACAGCAAGGTAAACTGATGGAAGAAGGTCGTATAACGAATGACGTTTACATAAGGGTGCTCTTTGATGAACTTGCGCAAACGCTCCATGGAATACGCATGGGTCTTAGGCTGGCGCACGTCAAAAGTAATCTGGTGTTCAAAGTCTTTCCAATCGTTTGTGACTGCGTTGTACATATGTACCGGGTCCCAAATGATATACGCCAAAAAGCTGACCGTATATTCGTGGAACGGCTGCGGCTGGTCTATCACAACGCTTTCGGTCTGCTCATCATAATGCCAAGCGTCGGTTGGTACAACAGTGCCAGACGAACGGTCGATAACCTCCCACCAGCGCGTGATGTCATCGCGTGTGTTGACGGCAATCAGTTCTTTAGAAATGCCCTTGAGCAGCGGGATAGACAGTGCGCCCTGTGTGGCGGTATAAAAAGCCGTCATAATGTAGCATTGCTGCACCTCGTCCGGATTGGCCTTTGCCCACACATTATCCTTGCGCGTGGTATAATAGGTGGAATAAATTTTTGCACCCGTGTCTTTCAGTTCTTCCGGAAATGCCGTGCCGTCACAATCACGAATCGCATCCGCTCCCCAGCGGTGCAGAATTTCTTTTGTCTGTGGGATGACATCCATATCGGTCGGAATGGTAACACGACCATATCGTTTGGTTTCACTCATACAAGACGCTCCTTTTTGTTAATTGCTGTATGGCTTGTTGTACACATAGAGCAAAGCCAGAATCCCAGCCAGCCCAATCATTTGTATGCCCAGTCCGCTCCACTGCCCGGTTTGCCGCTGTCCGATAATGACCAATGCGACACAGAGGATTATCAGAATAATCCCAGCGATGACCAGCAATTTTTTCTTTAAATACTCATCCATTCGGCACACCTCTTTCTTAACCCTTGAGTCCGCCCAGCGTCATGCCCTGTGTCAGCTTCTTCTGTACGCAAATATACAGAATCAATGTAGGCAACATGACCATAACCAAACCTGCATATAACTGGCCATACTGTGCGGCTGCATTTTGTGCCTTCATCAGGTTCATCAAGCCAACCGGCAACGTCTTTCCACCGTTTGGGTCGGTCAGCAGGGTCATTGCAATGATGTATTCATTCCAGAAAGACAGGAAGTTAAACAGGATAACCGTGATAATGGATGGCTTGGCCATAGGCATAATAATGCGAATCATGGTGGTAAAGTAACTGGCGCCATCGACATAAGCGGCTTCTTCATAAGCCATCGGCAAGGTTGCAAAATAACCACTGAGCAGATAAATCGTAAAGGGCAACGCGGTTGCGGCATAAACCAGTGCAACTACGACAATATTGTTGAGGAAAAAGGAGTGTCCCAGTACAGAACGCGCAACTTTATCGCCTTCGACAAACATTAGGAAAATCGGCACAACAATGTAGTTTACATTGATGAACAAGCCGCCCATAAACATAATGTTCCACAGTTTACTGCCGCGGAAGCGATAGCGCGCCAATACATAGGCCGCAGGCAGCGCAACAACGAGCAGAATCACCAGCGCCAGCGCGGTCACGACCACAGAATTAAAAAAGTATTCGCCCATGCGCGCCTTGACCCACGCATCGGTGAAGTTTTGCCAGTGAAAACCCGCTGGCAACGCCCACGGATTGCCCATGAACTCGCTGTTTTCCTTGACCGATGCCATAAAGACCCACGCAACCGGTACGATAATGGTAATGGCCAAGATGCTCAGGCAAACATAAATGAAGGCTTTGTACAGCCGTTCTCCCCCTGTTGTCTTTTTGGTTTCCATATAGCTGCCGCCCCCTTAAATTTCAAGTGGTTCGCGCTTTGTTGCCAGATTGATGATTGCCGAGAGCGCAAACGAAAACAGAAAAACTACAACACCAATCGCCATACCGTAACCATACGACGAGTTGGTATAGGCCTGCTTGTACATGTAGCTCAAGAATACTTCGGTACTGCCGTCCGGGCCGCCCGACGTCATCGCCTTGACAAACAGGAAGGAAAGGTTGATGGACGAGATAACGAAGAAGGTCAGTGTTGTGCGGATATTTGTCCAAATCAGCGGGATGGTGATGGAGAAGAACTGGGTCAAGCGGGATGCGCCTTCCAAATCCGCACATTCATACAGGCTGCTGTCCACAGCCGACATACTCGCCATGTACATGACCATGTAGTAGCCGATGGCCTGCCAAATCATGGCTGCCGCCAAGCTGAAAATAACAATCTTCTGGTCACCCAGCCATAAAACCTTATTCTCTGGATTAAACAGCATCAGAATGCTGTTGAGCATACCGCGATTGGGGTCATAAATCGCGCTGAAAATGGCCGAAATGATAACAACCGACAAGATATTCGGGATATAAAATACCACGCGGAAAAAGTTCTGACCGTGCAGCTTTTCGCGTGTAAGAATAGCTGCAAACAGAAGTGCAAATCCAATCGTAATCAGCGTAACAACAACAATCAGCAGCAATGTGTTCTGGAAGGATTGGCAGAACTTTGCATCGCCAAACAATGTAACAAAGTTATCCAGTCCAACAAATTGTTTGTTTGCCGAATAGCCGCCCCATTTATACAGCGACATGCGGAATACATTGATGGTCGGAATGACCATAAAGATAAAAAACAGAACGATTGCGGGCGTGAGACAGATTGCGATAAAGCGTCCTCTGCCTTTTTGATTTTTCATAACACAACATCTCCAATCGAATAAAAAGAACGGTGAGCAAATTTTCTGCTCACCGTTCCCTGTGTGGCTATGATTTCATGGAACTATCCGGCGCACGCGGTGAGAATTACTGTAATGCAGGACGCAGCGCATCACTTGCCTGCGTAACCGCGTCAATCCAATCCTGCTCGGTCTTATCGCCGGTTACCAGAGAATTCACGGTCTGGAACGCTGCATCGGCGATGCTGACACCTTCAACCGGGTCGGTCGAAGCAAAGGCACCCATTGCAGCCTTTGCGCCATTGTCATAAACCGAATAGAACAGCTGGTCGCCTTCGCTGAGCTGGTCGGTCAGGCCAGTAATCGGCTGTACCGCTACGCTTTCGCCCTCAGCGTGTTCGGTAATGAACAGCTTTGCTGCCTCATCAGAGTACAGGAATGCAATAAATTCCTTAGCTAAATCCTTGTTCTGTGCTGCGGACGGAACCCAAATCTGCTCAAAGAAGGTGTAGCTATAACGGTCGCCGCCTTCGGTCAGCGCAGGCAGAGCCATAAAGCCCCATTCAAAATCTTCCGGAGTAGAAGCGGCCATTTCGCCGACAACCCAAGTACCGTTGGGCATGAACAGCGACTGTCCATCAATTACAAGCTGCTGGTTCTTGGCAAAGTTATCGTTGTTTGCATTTGCCGGTGTGGTGGGGTCGGTGTAGGTGCACAGCTTGGTAACGGTGTCAAATGCCGTCTTTGCTTCTGCGCTCTGCCAGATACCCTCTTCATAGTGAGTTGCCTTGTCAAAGAACTCCGGCCCGCCTGCCTCGTTCAACAGCGCATAGAAGAACGCATCAAAGTAACCTGCATGGGGGTAGGTGAACAGCGAAATACCTTCTGCCTTAGCGGTATCGCCGAGTGCCCACATTTCATCCCATGTTTCAGGAACTTCCCATCCTTTTTCCTTTAACAGACCGGCGTTATAGAACAGTCCGCAGGGGCTATAGAACATCGGCATGAGATAGGTTTTTCCATCGCCGTAAGGATTTGTTACCGAGGTATCGGTAAAGCCGGGAATAATCTTTTCACCAACTGTAACATCCTCGCCTGGAACAGTCATGCTCAGAATGTCGGTCAAGTCCTCCAGACCTTTTTCCTTAATCATGGTCTCGGTCAGTGCCTTTTCACGGCCAACTGCCAGATGTACAACGTCCGGATAATCGCCAGCCTTCATGCCCGGCCCAATTACATCTTCGATATTGCGGTCAACGGTTACCTGAACGTCTACGCCTTCATGCGTCTTTTCAAACGCACTGGCAACGGCTTCCCACATGCCAGGGCCGTAAGCGCTTTCAATCGCTGCAACTTTAAGAACCTGTCCAGCTTCTCCGCCGCTAGCGTTGGAATCGGTGGTACCTGTACCGCCGCCGCATCCGCTTAATACAGACGCACCAATCGCAGTTGCCAACGTTAAACACAACGCTCTCTTTTTCATGCAATTTCCTCCTCAGTTTTTCAAACACTGTTTTATGCCGGTTGCTTTCGATATTCATAAGTATAAACTTTCTCCGGGCTGATTCAATCGGTTTCTTGCTTTTGATTTTATATATCTTGTCTTTTTGTGCATGTAGAATAGTAACCTTTTAAATTTTCCGCATTTTATATGTGCATTTAACACAAAAAATATACTCTATTTTTTACATGGCGGGTAATTTCCTGACATTCTAAATTTTGCGCTTGTATTTTAACATAGCGACGCTTATAATAAACCTGAATTTTACCGCCTTAGTTTTGTGCGCATCGCCGATTCACTTTATATATTTTGGTCTTTTGATAAAACAATAAAACATCTTTCGGAGGGAGTCCATATGAGCAGTACACGCTATCAGCTGGAACAAAAATCCCCACACTCCAACCAAAATAATCTGTTATACGTTTCCTCTTCTCAATACGGCGCGGACTGGCACTCCGAACTGCACACACACGCTTGCACCGAATTATTTTATTGTGTCTGCGGTATTGGTGAATTTCGAGCCGACGGCGTGACGTTTCCGGTTGGCAGCGATGACCTTGTCATCATTAACCCCAATGTCGTACATACCGAAATCAGCATCCCATCAAACCCGCTCGAATACATCGTTTTGGGCGTCGATGGCATGACTTTCCAATTTGGCGAACAGCACACCGACGCTTATGCCATTCTCAATTACCGCGAGTTCCGCGACGAAATCATCTTTTATCTGCGCGAACTGCTGCGCGAGGCACAAAACCAACCCACCGGTTGGGAAGATGTATGCCGCAATCTATTTGCTGTACTGTTGACCAAAATCCAAAGACATACCGCTTATACCATCGACCCGGTGGAAACCCCGCGCGCAAACAGAGAATGTGCTATTATCAAACGATATATCGACGAACATTTCACCGAGCCGCTTACCTTGGACATGCTGACCGAATACATCCATGTCAATAAATATTATCTAGCCCATGCGTTCCGCAAAACCTATGGCATTTCCCCCATCAACTACTTAAACGAACGCCGGATTCAAGAAAGTATTTATATGCTGGAAAATACCGACTACTCTTTGTCGCAAATCGCACACCTGCTCGGTTTCTCCTCTCCCAGTTATTTTTCCCAGCGGTTCCGCCGCGCACAGGGCATCAGTCCTGCCGCCTACCGCAAACAAGTTACCCAGCCCCAATCATAGGGAAGCATTTGCCCTATGTTGATAGACTGCATTTTAAGCCAAGAAAGAGGTATCTGCCATGAACCTAAGAGAACAATTGACCAACCCCATGTACTTTGAACAAAATCGCCTGCCGGCTTGCTCCGACCACACGTTTTGTCACGGTACCGAGCAAACACCGCGTATGTTATCGCTAGATGGCACTTGGGCTGTGCAAGTCGTTCCCGACCTCGATGCACGCACCCCCGACTTTGAATCACACCACCAGAGCACTTGGCAAACCATGCAAATCCCCGGCCACCTCAACTTCGAGGGCTTTGAGCCGCTGCAATACACCAATACGGCATATCCTTGGGATGGACTGGAGCAGCTCACCCCGCCTCAACTGCCCGAAAAAATCCCAACCGCCCAACTGACCCGCACCTTTGTCCTGCCCGCTGACTGGATGGGACAACCCCTGCGCCTATGGCTCGGCGGTGTGGAACCGGCTTGCCGGATATGGATAAACGGTACTTACATCGGTTATACCGAAAGTTCTTTTGATGCGGCGCAGTTCGATGTCACAAGCGCCGTACATGCCAGTGAAAATGTAATTGCAATCGAAGTCTATCGCTGGGCCAGCGGTGTCTGGCTGGAAGACCAAGATTTCTGGCGTTTCTGGGGTATTTTCCGCTCGGTACGCCTGTACCCCCTGCCCGCAGCACACGTCAACGATTTGCGCGTTGTGGCGGATATGGAAGGTCACCTGACGGTATCCGCCACGCTGCAAGGACAAGCAGAACAGGCTGTCCTGTCCTTATATGACCCGGACGGAACGCTGGTTGCCGAACAGGTTGTGCCCACACACGCCTCTGCGCAGCTTTCTTGGCAGCATACTGTCAAGCACCCCAAACTGTGGAGCGCAGAGCAACCCAATCTGTATCAACTGCATATCACGCTAAAACAGGATGGGCAGACCGTCGAAACCGTCCAGCAAGCTGTCGGTTTCCGCAGCATCTGGATAGACCATAATATCATTCGTCTGAACGGACAACGGCTGGTGCTGCACGGTGTCAACCGGCACGAGTTCTGCGCACAAAGTGGACGTGTGGTTACAGTCGAACAGATGGAATGGGATGCGCGCGAGATGAAGCGCAACAACATCAACGCAGTGCGCACCAGCCATTACCCCAACCGCAAAGAATGGTATGACATCTGTGACCGCATCGGCTTATATGTGATAGATGAAGCCAATCTGGAAACACACGGAAGCTGGAACGGGCTGGACGGAGAGCCGTGGATGAAGCGCATCCCGGACAGCAATCCCCAATGGCGGGAAGCGGTGTGCAGCAGAGGGCAAGCAATGGTGGAACGCGAAAAAAATCACCCCTCAATTCTGTTCTGGAGCTGCGGCAATGAGAGTAACGCCGGACAGGTGATTTTTGAGATGAGCAAACGGATTCACAAATGGGACGATACCCGTCTGGTACATTATGAGGGCATCTCCCAAGACCGCCGTTACGCCTTCGGACACACGCCCTATGAACAAACTTCAGATGTACGTTCTACCATGTACTGGCCGCCCGAAAAAGCCGAATGGGCATTACAAAACTTCACCGACAAGCCTTATATTCAGTGCGAATACGCGCACGCGATGGGCAATTCCACCGGTTCGCTGGAAGATTACATCACACTGGAAGAAAAGTATTCCCACTACCAAGGCGGCTTTATCTGGGACTGGGTTGACCAGTTGACTGAACAAGACGGTAAATTGTACTACGGCGGCGACTTTCAGGAGCGCGTTCATTCGGGTGACTTCTGTGCCAACGGTCTGGTTTTTGCCGACCGTACACCAACCCCAAAATTGGCCGCTGTCAAAGCTGCGTACAGCAACTATGTGTTGACGCTGTCACCCAAAAAGCTGACCATTCGGAATAAATCGCTGTTTACCAATGTATCCGAATACGAAATTGTCATCTGCTGCATGGCCGACGGTATCGAATTTAACCGTCAGCAGCTGCACACCTCTTGTGCGCCCGGACAGTGTGTGACCGTGTCATGGGCTTTGCCCGAAAGCTGTCCCAATGGAGAAATCACGGTATCTGCGTCTTTGCACACGACAACAGACACCGAATGGGCACAAAAAGGCTTTGCCATCTGCGCCACTCAGATGGTATTGTATTCACGCGCTGCACGCCAAACCGGTTGGCGCATGGTGCGCGGCACCGAACACATCGGATTTCAAGGCAGTAAACTGACCATACTGTTCGACAAGCACACCGGCAAGCTCATCAGCATCCAAGACAAGGCAGGCTGTGAATGGGTCAAAAAACCGCTTGCACCTACCTTCTGGCGTGCACCGGTTTCCAACGATATCGCCAGCAACTGGCATTTTGAAAAAGCAATGTGGAAAATCGCCACGCTTTATCCGGTCTTTGACCATATGCAATGTGAGGAACAAGGCACCGCTTATCAAATCACATCGGTTTACCGCTTGCCGCTGACCCCGGCTATCAAATGCACAGTGCGTTACCGACTGGAAGCAGATGACCATATTCGCGTACAGGTGAATTGTGATAAACCCGAATCCCTGCCCGCTCCGTTCTGCTTCGGAATCGAGATGACCACCTTCGCCCAAAATGACACGGTAGAATATTACGGTTATGGGCCGCTGGAAACCGCTTCCGACCGCTTGCTGGGCGCACAGTTAGGGCGCTGGCACTGTCATGTTCCCTCGGAATTGACCGCATATATGACCCCGCAGGATTGCGCGGTGCATTGCGGCGTGCGTTGGGCAACCTGCGGCGGCTTACGGTTCCAGCCCATTCAGCCAATGGAACTGTCCGCTTTGCCTTGGGACTGCCACGAAATCGAACAAGCTGCACACCGCTGGGAACTGCCGCCGGCAGATAAAACCGTTTTGCGTATGCTGGCGTGGAGCTGCGGTGTTGGCGGCGATGACACTTGGGGCGCACGGCCGCGCAAAGCCTATCAAATGGATGATGCTGCACTGTGGATGGAACTGGAAATCATGCCTGAGGCATGATTTCCACCCACTTTGCATCCGATAGAAAACAAAAAAATCCCGGAAGTCAAACTTCCGGGATTTCTATTTTATTCCTCGATTTCGAGGTAGTCCGCCAAATCCTTAAACAGAGCGGTCGGGTCAACGTCGTCCTCGACAACCAGCTGAAGCGGCTCATTGAGGGACAACAGGAACATGCCCAGCAGAGACTTTGCGTCTACCTGACCGGACTTGCCAAAAATCCAGATATCATAGCTATACTTGGAAACGATGCGGTTAATCTGTTGAATGTCCTCGGTATTTTTTACTTTAATCTTTCTGGTCATGAAGTATTGTCCTCCTTCAAAAACAGGTTCTTGTGGTTTCTGCTTTCATTATAGTATGGGAAAGTAAAAAATGGAAGTCTTTTTTTATGAAAAAGTGAATTTCGTCAAAGGCATCCCCCACACCAAAACGGCGCTGCTTTATTTATACTTTTTGCACAAATAAAGTGTAAATAATTTGTGAAATATGCTGTGCTTTGGTCTTTTTCCATTCACATCTAAAACGGCGCGCCCGAAGGGACGCGCCGTTTATGTATCGGTCTTATCGAATAAAATTGGTAAATGTGCGCTTGTGCGTTTCAGGCGGGTCAATCTTGCCCTTTGCCGCATCAATGACCTTGACCGTCCATGCAATATTTCGTGCGAGCTTTGCCACGACCTCCAAGCCCTCGGTATCCTGCTGCACTTCACCGGGGTCTGCACCGTGTACGGCGCCCCAATAGTCCGAAGTCACAATCAACATTTCCATAGCATCCATTGTGCCCAGCAACTGCTGATACGTCTCCATACCGCCCGAACGGCGCAGCGTACACAGTGCCGCACCGACCTTATGATGTAGTTGATTGTCGCCGCAGCCGGCAGCCAGCATCAAGCGGTCAAGTACACATTTCATGCTGCCTGCAATACCGCCGTGATACACAGGCGAAGCCAGCACAATGCCATCCGCTTCGATACACTTGTCAATAATTTCATTGACCATATCGCCCGTTTGGACACAGTGCAGAGAACCGGTATTCAGGCAATGATAACACGCCATACAGGGCTTGACATTTGCGCCAGGCTGCAATACTTCAAACTCGATGCCCTCGCGTTCGAACTCCTTAGCCATGACTTCCAAGCATTGTGCCGTGTTGCCGCCCTTGCGCGGTGAACCATTGATTGCTACTACTTTCATCTCTTTTTCCTCCACATAAAATTCTGAGTGCGCTTTTATGCACCAAAAATCAGACTCGTTTTGACCGCTCGGTTGCCAAGATATGGTTGAGCACGCCGCCTAGTATCAGCGTCGTACTGGTCATATATAGCCAGAGCATCAGCACAATAATGGCACCGATGGAACCATACAGCAAGCTATATCGCCCCATATGCTCTACATAGTACGCAAAACATCTGGTCAACACCATCCACCCCAACAGAGATGTGATGGCACCCGGAAGCGCCTGCCGCCAGCGTACATGCACCGGTGGCACCAGACTATACAACAACATCAAAAAGCCCAATGCAAGCACAACCGCAACCGGAAATGCCAGATAATGCGCAATGGTAAAACCGGTTTCCAACATAGGAAACCAGCGCGTAATAAACTCCAAAAACCGTTTTCCAACCACGATAAGAAAGATACTGCTTCCGATAAGCAGCAACAAGCCGCCAGTTAAAATCAGGGAAACGACAATATTCGCTATCGTGCCCCGGCGCGTCCCACTTCGATAAATACGCGCCATCGAATACATGATGGAGCGTACTGCCCGCGACAGAAAATAAAGCGTCATCGCGCTGCCCAATAATAACGGCCGGATAGAATCATTAGAACCCAGATACGCCAGATATCCAATCACAATATTCTGTACATCGTCAGGCAAAAACCGTGTCATTTCCAACACGGAAACTTCGGGAAGGTTTGCCATGCCCAACAGGGAGTTCAGCACCATCAGCAGCGGAAACAGGGAAAACAGCAAGAAAAATGCCAATTCTGCCGCCGCATGTGCCACACCATCTTTAAAATACCGCTCTATCAGCCGAAAAGGCACACGCAACAGCCGCGGAGGGTTTCCAATCATGCGCCACCGCCTTTCTTGTCCCTATTTTACCAGTTTATGATTGTTTTTTCAAGGCACATCCTGTCACACCGCAAGGCTCTTGTAATTTTTCTCTGCTTATGATAGGATACCATTATCGAACAAGATTTCGTCGTGAAAAAGGTGAGATATTCCATGGAATATGCTTTTGATTGTCCGCATACCTGCTGTTTTACTGGCAGCCGTCCGGAAAAATTGGGCTTTGACTGGGAGAGCAATTCATATCAAATGCAGTCTTTACGCCGTGACCTTAAATGCGCCATTTTACGCGCCATTGAGCAGGAATACACCTGCTTTATCTCCGGTATGAGTAAGGGATTTGACTTGTGGGCTGCACAAGCGGTACTGGAACTGCAAACTGCCCACCCTCAAATCAAACTGGTTTGCGCCGTTCCGTTTGCCGAAATGTCGCAAAACTGGTCATCTGATTGGCGTAATCTGTTTGAAAAGATTGCACAATCCAGCGATTACATAAAAATCTTATCCCCCCGCTATTCTGCCGGCTGTTATCACGCCCGTGACCGGTTCATGGTGGATAACGCCAGCCGTGTGATTTGTTGGTACAACGGCACCAAAGGCGGCACAGAATATACCGTTCGATATGCCCAAAAACAAGGCCGATTGATTGACAACCTTTATATTTCCCAAATTTGTATCTTATAATCTAAAAAAGCACCGGAACGTTCAAACGCTCCGGCGCATTCTGTTCTTAATTTTCACAGCATACTAGCGGTTTAGTCAACGCGAACCGTCCAACCCATATCGTCCGGCAGTTTGCCCCACTGAATTCCGGTGATGGTGTCATACAGCTTGTGTGTGATTTCGCCAATCTTACCGTCGTTGATATAGGCGACATCGCCTTCATAGCGCAGTTCCCCAACTGGAGAAATGACGGCTGCTGTACCCGTGCCAAACACTTCTTCGAGCTTGCCTTCCTTGGAAGCTTTCATAACATCCGCAATGGGCAGACGCTCCTCAGAAACCGGAATCCCCCATTTTTTCAGCAGCTCAATGCACGACATACGAGTAACACCGGGCAATACCGTGCCAACACAGGGCGCTGTGTATACCGTGCCGTCAATCTTGAAGAAGCAGTTCATTGAACCAACTTCCTCCACATACTTGTGCTCTACGCCGTCCAGCCACAAGGTCTGCTCGTAGCCCAAATCATGCGCCTTGACCTGAGAAATCAGCGAAGCGGCATAGTTACCGCCGCACTTGGTAAAGCCTGTACCGCCCGGACATGCGCGGGTATACTCGTCCTCAACAAAAATCTTGACCGGATTGATGCCCGTCGAATAATAGGCGCCAACCGGAGAACAAATAATAATAAACTGATGGGTTGCGGACGGACGCACGCCTAAATGCGGCTCGGTCGCAATGACAAACGGACGAATATACAGGCTGGTGCCCTCCTGATGCGGCACCCAGTCGGCCTCAGTCTTGACCAGTGCTTTGACTGCCTGTACAAAGTCCTCGGTCGGCAGCGACGGCAGACACATACGATGATTGGTATTCTGCATACGCTCAGCATTCTTTTCTGGGCGGAACAACTGAATGGAACCATCGGGCAGACGGTATGCCTTCATGCCCTCAAAGGACTCCATTGCATAGTGCAGCACCATTGCAGCCGGGTCGAGTGCAAGCGGCTGATAGGGCACAATGCGGGCATCATGCCAGCCCTGTCCCTCGGTGTGGTCAATCATAAACATGTGGTCGGTGTAGTATTTACCAAACCCAAGCGCAGATTCATCGGGTTTCTGCTTTTTGTTTTGGGTCAACTCATAGCGGATATTGAGCATGATATTTTCACTCTTTTCTGTTAAACTATGGTAAAGGATTGTTTTTATTCTATCGCTTTTCTCTCCACTTTTCAAGAGCAATTTCTTTTGATTTCTGATTTTAGTGAGATTTTTCCATTTTCTCCCCTGTGCACCCGCTCGTTGCACAGTATCCCACACCATGTTATAATAGAAACACTTGTATTCCCATCAAAGGAGGGTTTGCCGCATGAAAGATACGCTTTGCCGTCTGCTCTGTCTGACGCTTTGCCTGCTTGTGCTCGTCGGCAGTTTATCGCCCGCCACTAGCCATGCGGCAAATGACATCACGCTTACCGCTGTGAACGATTCTTTCTTGCCGCTGTCCGCCTCCACCATGCCCACGCGGCGCGGTGGCGCACAGTATGTGCCCTATTCGGTGTTTTCGGGTACGCTTGGCATTTCCGGTTCCTACTCTTCCTCCGAACAGACCCTTACCCTGTCCAACGGTGAAACCTCCCTGCGCTTTGACCTGAGCCGCGGCACGGTCTACGACCAGAACATGAATAGTTATACCACACCGGCTTACTGGCTCAACGGTACGGTCTATGTACCGGTCAAACTGGTATGTGGAAAATTTGGCCTCACCTACTCCAATATACCAGCCGCCGCGCCCATCCTGCGCATCTGTAATAGTGCCGCTTCGCTTTCGGACTCGGCTTTTGTGTCGTCCTCAACCAACACCATCCGCAATATGCTCGATGCCTACAACAATCCGGGCGGCAGTTCGTCCACTACGCCGCCCGCTGTCTCTACGCCCAACCCAACAACACCGGTGATACCGCCAGTTGACCCCAACACCGGACAGCCTACCCAAGCACCACTGATGAAGCCCAGTGAAGTTTATCTGGCCTATATCGGTACACCGGGCAAAAACACCTCTGATATTTTGGATGCTTTGGAAACCGCTGGCTTCAAAGCAGCATTCTTCGTACCCGCCGACGGAACGGTATTAGATGAAGATTTGCTGCGGCAAATCATCGGGCGCGGTCACACCGTGGGCTTTACCCTGCTTTCCTCGGCACAGGATATGTCGGGCAAACTGCGCACAGCAAATGACACCCTATTTCGCGCAACGGGCACGGTCAGCCATCTGCTTTGCATCTCGGACGGCAGTGAGCATTTGAGCACGGTACAGCAACAAGGTTTGCTGCAAGGCGGCTATCGCATTTGGGATGCCGCACTGGACAGCCGCGACCACTCCTACGGCCCAGCAGATGCCGCACGCACGGTGACAGACGCGCTCAGCCGCACCGCTGCCCCTGTGGTCATCCGCATGGGGCAATACAGCGCAACGGCGCGCACGACCGAACTGGTCTGTGCTTATCTGTCTACTTACGCCATCCCGGTCAAAACCATTGGGCTGACCCGCTCCCCCATCAACAATATCTCTTAAAACCTTCACACAAACCGGTGCACACGCTGCAACCGGTTTTTCTTTTAACACATTTTATCTGTCAAATACACCAAAAAACGGTCGAACTGGAAAAAATATAGACGGTATAGCACCCCCTTGCTTGTGGGCAAACTTCCTGTAACAAGACAAGCAGGAGGGATTTGTCATGCAAAGCAAAGTGGAAATTTGCGGCGTCAACACCGCTTCCCTGTCGGTCATCCCCAGCGCCGAAATGACCGAGCTGCTCCGGCAAGCGCACGCCGGTGACCAAAATGCGCGAGAAAAACTGATTCGCGGAAACTTGCGGCTTGTGCTTTCGGTGATTCAGCGCTTTCATGGACGCAATGAATCGGTTGACGACCTGTTCCAAGTTGGCTGCATTGGGCTTATCAAATCCATTGACAACTTTAACTGTGACCTAAATGTACGCTTTTCTACCTATGCCGTTCCCATGATTATCGGAGAAATCCGCCGTTATCTGCGCGATAACAGCGCCATTCGCGTTTCTCGCTCCATGCGGGACACGGCTTATCGTGCCCTGCAAGCCAAAGAAGCATTCATCCGAGAACATCAACGTGAACCCACCATCACCGAACTTGCCAAAGCGTTGGACATGAAAAAAGAAGATGTCGTGTTTGCCCTCGACGCCATTTCCGACCCAGTATCACTGTATGAACCTGTATGGGGTGAGGAGGGCGATGCACTGTGCGTCATGGACCAAGTGGGCGATACCAAAAACACCGATGAACATTGGCTCAATCAAATCGCACTCAAAGAAGCCATCAGCAGCCTATCCGACCGCGAACGCCGCATTGTACACATGCGTTTTTTTGAGGGACGTACCCAAATGGAAGTTGCTTCTGCCATCCATATTTCACAAGCACAAGTATCTCGTCTGGAAAAAGGAGCGCTCGAACGCATTCGCAAACAGATTTAAAAAAAACCCGTTCTTCCGGTCGGAAGAACGGGTTTTACTTTACAGCGTAATCTGCGGATTTGGCAAATCTTCATCTTTTAAAATCGCGCCAATGGATGGAAGAGTACGGGTTAAATAGCGCTTGGGGTCGCTCAAATTGGCTTGCTCGGTGCGCACTGCGCGGTTAACCGTATGCTTTGCGCGCAGTACCATCACCTGTACACCTTGCGTGGAGCGCGTCGCCTTGACATCCAGCATCCCTGCCCGCATGGTCATTGCACGGCTTGCCGTCGAATACAACGTCAGTTCGGTTTCCTCAGCCACCGGACAGAAGAACGCAACCGCAGGTGATTTATCCGAGTATGCACCTGTCAGGCGGCGGCGGTTGGTCTTTGTCTCAAAACTCTCCAGCGAAAACCGGGCTGCCTTGCCGTTCTCAAACACAACCACCATCGTGCCCTTATAATCACCGGGCAACAGTGCAAATACTGGCACTTCTCCTTCATCCATACCCAGTTTTGCGGGCAGATAATCACCGAGCACAGAGGCCTTACAGTCATCAAAGTCATGCAGCCGCGCTTTATAGGCCTGTTGGCGGTTGGTTAGGAACATGATTTCCGCCTTATTGGTGGTTTCGGTCTCCCAAACCACGGCATCGCCGTCTTTGAGTTTATGTTCTGCCGACATACGCCACGAAGCCGGCGTAATCTTTTTGAAATATCCCTCACGGGTCAGGAATACCAGCACGGGATAATCTTCAATGTGGTCGGTTTCATCGAACGACTTAACCGCGCCCGCGCTGACGATATCCGAATGACGCGGTGCAGGATATTTTTTAATCACTGCTTCCAGTTCCTTGACAATCAGGTTGCGAATCTTGGCCGGACTGTCCACAATGCTTTCCAGCTTTTGAATCTCAGCCGCTAACGCCTCGGTTTCCTGCGTGCGCTTTAAGATATATTCTTTGTTGATATGGCGCAGCTTGATTTCTGCAATAAACTCAGCTTGTTCTTCGTCAATGCCGAATCCAATCATCAGATTGGGCACGACTTCTGCATCTTCTTCGGTTTCCCGAATGATGCGGATAGCGCGGTCAATATCGAGCAGAATCTGCTTTAATCCTTCTAACAGATGCAGCTTTTGCTTTTTCTTGCGCAAATCAAAATAGACGCGGCGACGCACGCAGCCCGCACGCCACGCCGTCCACTCGTCCAGCAGGGCGCGCACGCCCAATACACGCGGCATTCCTTCAATCAGCACATTGAAATTGCACGAACAGGAATCCATCAGCGGGGTCATGCGGAACAACCTGTCCATCAATTTATCGGGGTCGGTGCCGCGCTTGAGGTCGATTGCGATTTTTAAACCACTCAGGTCGGATTCATCGCGAATATCGGAAATTTCACGAATCTTACCCGCCTTGACCAGCTCGGCTACCTTGTCGATAATGGCTTCGATGGTCGTGGTATAGGGGATTTCGGTAATTTCAATCAGGTTTTCCTTTTTGAGATACTGCCACTTGCCGCGCACTTTGAACGAACCGCGCCCCGTCTCATAAATTTTCCGCATCTCGGCTTCATCAAAAATGATTTCGCCGCCGGTCGGGAAATCGGGCGCGGGCAATGTGGTCATAACATCGTGTTCGGGGTCTTTGATGCAGGCAATAGCCGTGCGGCACACTTCATGCAGGTTGAACCCGCAGAACGAGGACGCCATACCGACTGCGATACCAGTATTAGCGGAAACCAAAATATTCGGGAACGTGGTGGGCAGCAACGTCGGCTCTTTCATCGAACCGTCATAGTTATCCACCAAATCCACCGCATCACAGTCGATATCGCGGAACAATTCAATGCAAAACGCATCCAGTTTGGCTTCGGTATAACGCGGTGCTGCATACGCCATATCACGCGAATAGACCTTGCCAAAGTTACCCTTGGAGTCCACAAAAGGCATCAACAGCGATTCATTTCCGCGCGTCAAGCGCACCATTGTCTCATAAATCGCCGCATCGCCATGCGGGTTGAGTTTCATGGTTTCGCCGACAATGTTAGCTGACTTGGTGCGATTTCCGGTCAGCAGCCCTTTTTTGTACATCGTATACAGCAACTTGCGGTGTGACGGTTTGAATCCGTCAATCTCCGGTATTGCACGGGAGACAATAACGCTCATAGCATAGGGCATATAGTTGGTGCGCAGCGTTTCGGTAATGGGCTGTTCGGTCGGTTCGAGCGGCGGCTCTACTGGACGCTTTGGGGAAATCTCTTTTTTCTTTGCCAAAAAAACCGGCCTCCTTTATGAAATGTCCGCAAAATCGAGATACTGCGCGCCATGTTCGGCAATATACTCTTTACGGCCCGCCAGATTGTCGCCCAGCAACAGTTCAAACATGTCGGCGGTTACTTTTGCATCTTCCGGTGTGACGCGAATCAGGCGGCGGGAAGCCGGATTCATCGTGGTTTCCCACATCATATCTGCCTCATTTTCGCCCAGCCCCTTAGAGCGCTGAATGTTGACCTTTTTACCTGCCAACTTTTTGAGCACGGCGGCTTTTTCTGTTTCATCGAATGCAAAATAAGACTTATCTTTGTAGGTAATCTCATACAGCGGCGATTCCGCAATATACACATACCCCTGTTCAATCAGGGTAGGCATGAGCCGGTACAACATGGTCAAAATCAGCGTGCGAATCTGGAAGCCATCGACATCGGCATCGGTGCAGATGATGACTTTATTCCAGCGCAAACTGCCCAAATCGAAGGCAGAAAGGTCTTTGTTCGCCTTGGTGCGCACCTCGACCCCGCAGCCCAGCACCCGAATCAAATCGGTGATAATATCATTTTTGAAAATCTTATCATACTCGGCTTTCAGGCAGTTCAAAATCTTACCGCGCACGGGAATAATCGCCTGAAATTCGGCATCCCGCCCCTGTTTGCACGAGCCAAGCGCCGAATCACCCTCGACAATATACAATTCCCGGCGTGAAACATCGCGTGTACGGCAGTCTACAAACTTCTGCACCCGGTTGGATACATCCAGATTGCCCGACAGCTTTTTCTTGATGTTCAGGCGCGCACGCTCTGCCTGTTCCCTGCTGCGCTTATTGATAAGCACCTGCTCGGCAATCTTGTCGGCTTCGTCTTTGTTCTCAATAAAATAAATCTCCAGATTCTCTTTGAGAAAATCGGTCGTTGCCTCCTGCACAAATCGGTTTGTAATGGCCTTTTTGGTCTGGTTTTCGTAAGAAGTTTGAGTCGAAAAACAGTTCGTCACCAACACCAGTGCATCGGCAATGTCTGGGAAAGTTATTTTGCTCTCATTTTTCTGATACTTGCCCGCCTGTTTTAGATATGCGTCCACCGCCGACACAAATGCCGAACGTACTGCCTTATCGGGTGCACCGCCGTATTCCAGCCAAGAGGAGTTGTGATAATATTCTGTGCGGGCACCCTCACGGGAAAAGCAAAAGGCGCACGACAATTTCACGCGATACTCGTCCTTGTCTGCGCGGTCACGGCCGCGGCGCTCGGCCTGAAAAAACTGCACCGAAGTCAACGCCTGTTCGCCCGCCAGCTCCGAAACATAGTCCACAATACCGTTTTGATAACAAAACTCGGTGCTTGCAAACTGGCTGCCGTTTTGGTCACGCAATACAAAGACCAATCCAGCGTTGACAACCGCCTGCCGCTTGAGTACATCTTGAAAATAGTCCAGCGGAATATTGATATCGGTAAACACTTCCAAATCAGGCCGCCAGTGAATACAAGTACCTGTCTTTTTGGTGTTGCACGGCGTTTTCGTGAAGCCTTCCGGTGTACCGGTCTTGTTCTCGCCTTTTTCAAAGCGCAGTTTGTATTCAAATCCATCGCGCCAAACGGTCACATCCATATATTCCGAAGAATACTGCGTGGCACAGGTGCCCAAACCGTTCAAGCCCAGCGAAAACTCATAGTTCTCGCCCTCATTATTCTTATATTTGCCGCCTGCATACAGTTCACAAAAGACCAGTTCCCAGTTATAGCGTTCCTCATTGGGGTTCCACTCAATCGGGATACCGCGTCCCATGTCCTCGACCTCAACCGAGCCGTCCGCATAGCGCGTCACAGTAATTTTACTGCCGTAGCCTTCGCGCGCCTCGTCAATCGAGTTGGACAGAATTTCAAATATCGAATGTTCGCACCCTTCCAGACCATCTGAGCCAAAAATAACGCCCGGACGTTTGCGCACGCGGTCTGCGCCTTTGAGGGACGAAATACTATCATTTCCATATTGGGTGTTTGCTTTCGCCATAAACACATTACTCCTGTTTGATTCACAATTGGTTCTATTATATACCAAAGGATTTGATTTCGTCAAATGAAAAGCATTTTTTCTGCTATTTTCTCCGTTTCACGTCAAATCATGCGCCGTACATTGGATGACAAAGGGCGGAAAAAAGTTCAACGCCCGAACCTTGCGGTTCGGGCGTTGAACTCAAAAAAGTAAGGATGAAAAAAGAAGGGGGATAGAAAGAAAAAGGTATCATGAAAGGAGTAAGAAGAACTCCTGGTGTTGGCATTGCCTCTGTTCGGCCGTGTGGGGGGAACACACGACCGAACGGCAATTTTGAAGGGGTAAGAAAAAAGTAGGGGGATTGGGGTAATCGGTCAGGAACTTGAGAGATGGGGGAAATCTCTGTCGTTCTTGACTGTCTATATTGTATCTTACTTTTGTGTCCGAATGTTGTCCGAATTATGACAGATTTTTTAACGTTCTATGAAGATTCTATGAACGAAAAAACAAAACACCGAAGTGTAAACTTACACTTCGGTGTTCTCAAGAAAACATACTTATCTGAACTTACGCTTCTTTGCGCGAGCAGCCTCAGACTTCTTGCGGCGCTTTACGCTCGGGCTCTCATAATGCTCACGCTTGCGGAGCTCGGAAAGCACACCAGCCTTGGCACAGGAACGCTTGAATCTTCTCAGAGCGCTGTCCAGGGACTCATTTTCCTTGATATGGACTTCCGACATCGTTTTCCCTCCCTCCGCGCGTTCGGCTCAATCCAGAACGCTTGCGCTTTCATTGGATGCAATGACAAAAAATAGACAAAGCAGTCCCAACAAAACCGTAAGATTATTATATCGAATCCAAGCCATTCTGTCAAGAGCTAATTCCAGACAAATCGGTCACATACAAAATTTTATTTTACGACCAGATTGATGATTTTATTCTTGACCACAATGGTTTTGACAATGTTCTTGCCTGCAATGGCATTTTTGACCTTTTCATCTGCCAGTGCAGTATCAATCGCGGTCTGCTGTTCACAGTCTACCGGCAGTTTGACCGTGGAGCGAATCTTACCGTTGACCTGTACGCCGATTTCGATGGACGAATCGACGGTCTTCGCCTCGTCATAGGTCGGCCACTCTGCCAGCGACAGCACGGTGTCATGCCCCAGCATTTGCCACAATTCCTCGGTCACATGGGGCGCAAACGGGCTGACCAGCTTGAGCAATGTCTCATACTCGGCACGGCAAACGCCCTTGTCATAGAACTGATTCACCAATGTCATCAAAGCGGCAATCGCGGTATTGTCTTTGAGGTTTTCAATATCCTCGCTGACCTTTTTGATGGTCTTGTGAATCAAAATTTCATTGTCCTGGCTGTAAACGTCGCCATCCTTAACTTGTTCAAACAAGTTCCAGACGCGCTCGACAAAGCGGCGGCAGCCCTTGATAGAGGTAGACGACCACGGCGCAGCCTTTTCAAAGTCACCGATAAACATTTCATACAAACGCATGGTATCTGCGCCGTAAGTCTCAACAATCTCATCCGGATTGACGACATTGCCACGCGACTTGGACATTTTTTCGCCGTTCTCACCCAAAATCATGCCGTGCGACGTGCGCTTTGCATACGGCTCCTTGGTGGGTACAACGCCGATATCATACAGGAACTTATGCCAGAAACGGCTGTACAGCAAGTGCAATGTGGTGTGCTCCATGCCGCCGTTATACCAATCGACCGGGCTCCAGTATTCCAGCGCTTCTTTGGAGCACAATTCCTTGTCATTGTGCGGGTCCATATAGCGCAGGAAGTACCACGACGAACCAGCCCACTGGGGCATTGTATCGGTTTCGCGCTTTGCCGGCCCACCACAGCACGGGCAAGTCGTGTTGACCCAGTCGGTCATCTTCGCCAGCGGCGATTCACCGTTTTCGGTCGGCTCATACGAATCGACATCGGGCAAGGTCAGCGGGAGTTGGTCTTCGGGCAGCGGCACCCAACCACATTTCTCGCACGAAACCAGCGGAATCGGTTCGCCCCAATAACGCTGACGCGAGAATACCCAGTCACGCAGCTTATAGTTGACCTTCTGATGACCGATACCCTTTTCGGTCAGGAACTCAATGATTTTCTTCTTGGCTTCGGCAACCGACAAACCGTTCAAAAATTCAGAATTGACCAGCGTACCGGTTGAAACATCGGTAAATGCAGCCTCCTGCACGTTGCCGCCTGCGATGACCTCAATAATGGGCAGGTCGAAAACCTTAGCGAACGCCCAGTCGCGGTCATCGTGTGCCGGTACAGCCATAATTGCGCCCGTGCCGTAGCTCATCAGAACATAGTCGGAAACAAAAATCGGAATTTGCTTGCCGTTCACCGGATTGATTGCCATAACGCCATCCAGACGAACGCCGGTCTTGTCCTTGTTCAGCTCGGTGCGCTCAAAATCGGACTTGCGCGCCGCTTCTTCGCGGTAAGCGCGCACGGCATCCAGATTGGTCAGCTTGTCTGCCCACTTTTCAATTGCCGGATGTTCGGGCGAGATAACCATATAGGTTGCACCAAACAGAGTATCCGGACGAGTGGTATAAACGGTCAGCTTGTCGCCCTCAGTCGTGGTAAAATCGACTTCTGCACCGGTCGAACGGCCAATCCAGTTTTTCTGCTGGGTCTTAACGCGGTCAATGAAATCGACCTCGTCCAAATCATCAATCAGGCGCTGTGCATACTTGGTGATAGCCAACATCCACTGGCTCTTGGTCTTGCGCACGACTTCCGAGCCGCAGCGCTCGCACACGCCATTGACCACTTCTTCGTTTGCCAATACGCACTTACAGGACGTGCACCAGTTGACCGCCATTTCCTTTTTGTATGCCAACCCTTTCTTAAAGAGCTGGAGGAAAATCCACTGCGTCCATTTATAATACGACGGGTCGGTGGTGTTGATTTCGCGCGACCAGTCAAACGACAGACCGAGCGCCTTGAGCTGGCTTTTAAAGCGGGCAACATTTTTCTTGGTTACCTCAGCCGGGTGTACATGGTTCTTGATGGCAAAGTTTTCGGTCGGCAGGCCGAATGCGTCCCATCCCATCGGATACAGCACATTATAGCCCTGCATACGCTTTTTGCGCGCAACAATGTCCAGCGCGGTATAAGAGCGCGGATGGCCGACATGCAGACCCATACCCGACGGGTACGGAAACTCAACCAGCGCATAGAATTTGGGTCGGGTGAAATCGTTTGGGGCAACAAAGCAGTTCTGCTCGTCCCAAACCTTTTGCCATTTGGCTTCGACAGCCTTGTGTTCATACTTATTCAACGGTATAACCCCCAATGTTTCAAACAGGCGGTACAGCCTCAGCCGCACCGCCCGCTGTAAAATTCAATTTATTTCACTTCTTCATCTGCAACACCCAGTTCTGCAAGCGAAACCGGTGTGCCATCTTTCCAAAGATTTTCCAGATTATAGAACTGACGTGCTTCGGGCACAAACACATGCACCAGTACGCTGCCATAATCGAGCAAAATCCAAGTTGCAGATTCAAAGCCCTCAACATGGTGCGGCGTAATCTCGTGGTCATATTTGAGATGATATTCCACGCTGTCTGCCAGCGCCTTGACCTGCGTGGTCGAAGTCGCTGTGCACAGCACAAAGTATTCGGTCAGAGAGGTCAAATGCTCCACATGCAGCACATCAATTTCTCTGCCCTTGCGCTCAAGCAGCGCTTCACAGATATATTTTACCGTTTCCTGTGCGTTCATTTTTGTCTCCTTTTTCTAATCGGTTAGGCTTCCGGGTCATTGGCAGCCGGTGTTTCTGGGACAGGGGTGGGCTCGGGCGTGGGTTCCGGGGTCGGCTCGGTCACGGTTCCGCTGGTATCACTGCCGCTTGTACCGCTGCCGCTTTCGCCGCCACCCGACGAACTGCTGGTATCAGAATCGGTACTCTCTCCTGTTCCACTGTTTCCAGTATCACCGCTCGTGTTATTGTCTTCTGACGATGTTGTATCATCGTTTTCGGTGCTCTCCTGCTGCGAATCGTCTGTATCTTGGTTCTCATCGCTCGCCCCAGACGAACCCGATTGGTTCTGATTTTGGTCGGTACTTTGCTCCGGCTCTTCCTCATCCGAGCTGGCCTCCTCTTGACCGCTGTAATCGTAGATACTGTCGTCTTCTTCGCTTGACGTGTTGGGCCGTCTTACGCCATCCGGCGGAGATTCAATCACATCCAAACTGGTGATAGCCTTATCATACGGGTTAAAATGCTGATTGACCAGTTCAAGGGTTTGTTCCTCATTCGGGAAGAAGAAGGACAGGAACGCGTCGCTTCCCGCATAAGAGTTTGCCGAATAACCGGGCAGCGTGAACATCTGAATATTTGCGGTATCCACCTGCATGGCCTGATTTGCCATCCAGACCAATTCGCCCATCGTCAAATCGGTCTTAACGTTGTTAAACACCGCTTCTGCAATCGGCTTGGCCTTTAAAATGTTCTCCGGCTTCAAAATCTGATTTGCCAGATACATCAAAAATTCCTGCTGCTTTTGAATACGGCTTTCATCGCCGCCATCATAACCTTCGGTCTGCAAATCGGTGTAGCCGGGGTCATTGTGGCGCCAGCGCAGGAACTCTACGACCTGCTCGCCGTTCATATGCTGCAAACCGGGTTCAAAATAAATATACAAATCCTGTATGGGGTCATTGTAAATCATTTTAAACGGCACTTCGTAATCAATACCGCCAATGGCATCGACAATCTGTGCAATGCCGTTAAAGTTGACGACGATATATTTGTCAGGCGTAAAGCCAACTACCTTTTTGACTTCCTTCATGGTATTTTGAATATCCTGATGGGAGCCATAGGCCGCATTGATTTTACAGTTTGCACCGGTTTTCCCGTTGTCGCACATGACATCACGCGGAATGTTGAGCACATTGACCTTATGATTTTTGGTGTCAAATCCTACCACCATCATATTATCGGTTCGCGTTTCGTCGATGTCGGTCGCGCAGACAAGGAAGGTAAAGTAATCGCTGATGCGCTGACCGGGGTCAATCGTCACCGCGTCCCCGTTTTCCTGGTCGATAATGGTCTTATCATTTTCGTGTACTGCAACTTCGGGCGGCTTAATAAAGCATACCGCAGCAAATGCACAACCGGCAAGGATAAATGCAATGATGGCAAAGACCAGCAGTACAATTCCTTTTTTTCCGCTTTTCTGTGGGGCAGGTTTTTTGCCTGCCTTGCCCGATGTGCTGCCGTTCATCACGTTATAGTCGGGGTCACCATCATAGGGCGTGTACACCGAAACGTTTTTCTGCTTTTTGTTCTTTTTTCCGTTTTGCTTGCTGGCCTTTCCGCCAAATAGTTTCATGTTTTTTTACACTCCGCTTCCTTCCGCGCCATGTATGCGCCTGACACCCTGCCAAATGAGCGCGTTGCGAGCCGCCATGGTATCGGGATGGATGAGTTTGTCGCGCTCGAGCAAATCGGTCAGCGACTGGTTAAAGCAATACAACAATGCCTCATCCAAATCAATCTTAGCCAGTTGGCGCGCTGGCTCCACGCCGTCAAAATCCCGTGTTTCTTCGATGTAATCGGCAAGGTAAATGATTTTATCGAGCAGTGTCATATGTGCGTGCCCAGTCGTGTGGTAAGCGATGGCCTGTACCACGTCTTCGGGTGCGCCATATTCCTGTTTTGCAATGGCTGCGGCCGTTTTGCCGTGCAGCATTTTCCACTCGATTTTTTCGATATCACAGGGTATTATACCGTATTTATCGCATAAATACAACTGTTCTTCTTTAGAAAGTCGTTTTGTTATATCATGTAGGATGGCCGCAAAGCCAGCCTTTTCCACATCGCCCCCATATCGCTCGGCCAACATTTTGGCTGCGCGTTCGCATCCAAGCGTATGGGTATACCGATAACCGGACAGGCGCGATAAGATGGATTGACGTTCGAGTTCTGTACATAACATAACAAAAACCGCCTTTCAAATTATCTTTTTTATTCGGAATCTCTGTGGTAGAGTCCATGTTCCCGGATATATGCCGCGACTTCTGGCGGCGTCATTTGTTCAAATGTACCCATCTCCCGCACCTCGGTCGAAGATATCGTGAGCACTGGGCACTCTACAAAGAAAATACGCGCATCCATAGTTTGCCGGAGCAGTTCGGCTTTTTTGTGCAGGGCGGGACGGTCATGTAGTCCCCGTGCCACAACCGCAAGTGCAGCCAATTGGGCAATCTCCTCGGGTGCGCGCCAACATACATCGAACGACATCAACATGTCGGTTCCCACAATCAGCGTTAAATTATCATATCCCGCCGTATGCAGCGCGCGCAGCGTGTCTACCGTGTAGCTGGCACCACCCCGCCGCACTTCCATATCAGAAAACACCGCCCAGTCATACGGCTTAGTCATCAGGCGCACCATGTCGCACCGCTGCTGCGTGGTCGCACTGCCGTCCGGCAACGTCTTGTGCGGCGGCAAATTGGTCGGAATAAAGAGCACCCGTTCCAGCCCCAAGGCTTCGCGTGTGTGCTCAGCCGCCGATAAATGCCCTTTGTGGGGCGGGTTGAACGTCCCGCCCAGCACTCCTGTTTTCATTGGTTATTTCTCCAGCACGATTTTTCGCTTGTCCGGGTCGGACGACTGGCGATACAGCACAAACTTGGTGCCGATGCACTGAACACCGTCGGCTCCAGTTGCTTCGCACAGCGCTTCAGACACGGTTTTCGGGGTCAACATGGCATTTTCCAGCACTTTCCCCTTGACCAATTCATGGTTCTCAAGCAAAACATTGAGCTGGTCAATTACTCCGTCGCTCACGCCCTCCTTGCCAATGTGCAGCGTGACGGCCAGCGGATTGGACAGCTTGCGCAGGTACGCGCGTTGTTTACTGGTCAACATAAGTTCTAAATCTCCTGTTCTTTGTGATTTTTGAGTGTTTATTTGAGTCGTTTCGCCAAGACGTTCGCCAGTTTTTCCAGCGCCCGTCCGCGATGGGAAATACGGTTTTTTGTCTCCTGCGGAAGTTCCGCAAAGGTACAGTCATACTCACGGACATAAAAGAGCGGGTCATATCCAAAACCACCCGCGCCATGCAGCGAAGTCAAAATTTCGCCCTCGCATTCGCCGCGCACACAAATCTCCTTGCCATCGGGCAAAATACAGCAAATCGCGCACACAAATCGCGCTTCGCGCTCACAGTCGCCTACGTTTTCCATCTGTTTGAGCAAGAACCAGTTGCGGTCGGCATCCGAGCCGGGATAATATCGCGCCGAACGCACACCGGGCGCACCGCCCAGTGCATCCACTTCCAGCCCGGAATCGTCCGCAATCGCGGGCAAACCGGTATATTGATAGGCCGAGCGCGCCTTAATGCGTGCATTTTCCTCAAAGGTCTGACCGTCCTCGTCGGGTTCAGGTGCATTTTCGGGCAGCGGAACCACTTCGATACCCAACCGACTTAGAATAGCCGACAGTTCAGCCAACTTCTTTGCATTGTGAGATGCCAGTACAAACCGCATGATGTCAACCCTCCATCGCTGCGCGCTGCGCATCGCGCAGCACGGCATTGCCCGTTGTGCCCAGTGCCAAAAGCTGGGTCAATTCATCCTTGCGGAAGGGGCGGCCTTCGCCTGTACCCTGAATCTCGACAAATTCACCCGAACCGGTCATAATCAGGTTACAGTCTACAATCGCGTGGGAATCCTCGGCATAGTTGAGGTCGAGCACGGCTTGTTCCTCAAAAATGCCCACCGAAACCGCCGAAACGGTATCAGTCAACGGCATTTTTTCAATGACCCCCGCATCGACCAGCTTTTTACAAGCCAGCCACAGCGCAACATAACCACCTGTGATGGACGCACAGCGCGTGCCGCCATCCGCCTGAATCACATCGCAGTCAACCACAATTTGACGTTCGCCCAGCGCCTGACGGTCAACCACCGCGCGCAGCGCACGCCCTATCAGGCGCTGAATCTCTGCCGAACGCCCGTTGAGTTTCAGCTTTGAAATGTCACGCGGCGAACGAGTATTGGTGGCACGCGGCAGCATGGAATACTCCGCCGTCACCCAGCCCAAACCGCTGTCTTTGAGGAAGGGCGGCACCTTTTCCTCTACGGTTGCGTTACAGATAACTTTGGTATTGCCGCAGGCAATGAGCACCGAGCCTTCGGCGTGCATGGTGAAATCCTTGATGATTTGAATGGGGCGCATCTCGTCTGCGCGTCTTCCGTCTGGTCTTGTCATTATTCCATATCCTCCACGGGAGGCAGCAATGCCTCCAAAAATTCCGAACGGTTGAAATCCATCAGGTCGTCGATACCTTCGCCCACGCCGACCAGTTTAACCGGCACACCCAAGCCTGCCGAAATCGCCACGACAATGCCGCCTTTGGCTGTACCGTCCAGCTTGGTCAGAATAATACCGGACAGCTTGGCCACCTTGTTGAATGCATCGGCCTGATGTACGGCATTTTGACCGGTCGTGGCATCGAGTACCAGCAGCGTTTCACGGTCTGCGTCGGGCAGTTCGCGCGTGATAATGCGGTCAATTTTATTCAGTTCATTCATCAGGTTTTGTTTGTTGTGCAGTCGTCCCGCCGTGTCAATGATGATGAGGTCACTGCCGCGCGCCTTGGCTGCCGCGATGGAGTCAAACACGACTGCCGCCGGGTCTGCACCCTCACCGTGACGTACAATGTCGGCACCCGCACGTTTTGCCCAGATTTCGAGCTGGTCGGCCGCCGCTGCACGGAAGGTATCCGCCGCCGCCAACATGACCTTTTTGCCCTCCGCGACATAGCGTGCAGCAATCTTGCCAATAGAGGTCGTTTTACCCACGCCGTTGACGCCAATAATCAAAATCACCGCCGGTTTGGTGTCCAAATGCAGCGCCGCATCGTGGTTCATCATATCCGACAGCACATCTTTGAGCACACAACGCAGCGCAAGCGGTGTATCTACTCGCTGATGCTTGGCAATATCCTCGACCTTTTCGGTGGTCTCTGCGGCAACCGTTGCACCGATATCGGATAAAATCAGCGCTTCTTCCAGTTGTTCGAGCGACTCGGCATCAACCTTGACAAAATTGCTCAAGATATCGCCCAGTTGTTCGCTTACCGCATCGGTCGTGCGTTTGAGTCCCTGCTTAATTTTTTCAAAAAATCCCATACTCTCTCTCCTTTATGGTATTTTGCATATCGTTAATTGATGGTGCCCGAAAATTTGCGCTCGGCTTCGGCCAAGTTGAGCATCAACATCCGCGAAACCCCTTGCTCCTGCATGGTCACGCCATAGAGCATATCGGCTTCTTCCATCGTGCCCCGTCGGTGCGTGATGGTGATAAACTGCGTAGAATCGGACAGACGGCGCAAATATTGTGCATAGCGGGAAACGTTCACATCATCCAGCGCCGCTTCGATTTCATCCAACACACAAAACGGGGTTGGGCGTACTTTGAGAATGGCAAAGTATAGGGCGATGGCAACAAATGCCTTTTCGCCGCCCGAAAGCAGCGTCAGCGTTTTGACCGCTTTGCCGGGTGGGCACACCTTGATTTCAATGCCACAATTCAAAATATCCGATGTATCCGCCAGTTCCAATGTTGCATGACCACCGCCGAAAATTTCGGTGAAAGTCTGTCCAAAATAGTGGTTGAGCTTGGCAAACTCCGAAGCAAATATCTCCTTCATGTGCACGGTCAACTCGTCAATCACCTTTTGCAGCTCGCGCTGAGCGGTTTCCAAATCCTCTTTTTGCGTGCGCAAAAATTCAAAGCGCTCGGTCAGTGCCGTGTAAGCGTCCACTGCATCCAAATTGACATTGCCCAGCGCGCGCATCTCACCCCGCAATGCTTCTGCCTGTCCGCGGGCTGCGTTCAAATCGGGCAATTCTACCCGAATGGCTTGGGCTGGTGTGGGGGTCAATTCATAATTTTCCCACATTTTATCTAAAATCTGCGTTTCCTCATTTTTAAGCTGCACACTTTGTGCAGAAAGGCGTCCGTTTTCACGTTCCAACGCCAGAATCTCGTCATTTTTACCTTGCGCGGCGCGGTCTACTTTGGTGCGCTCGGCTTCAATCCGCATACGCTGCTGACTCTGTGCGCGCACCAGCCCTTGCAGACGTTCGAGGTCTTGTCCCCCATCCTGCCGCAGTTGCTGTGCCTCACGCAGTTCTTCCCGCATCCGCTCGGCTTGGGCTTCAAACTGCGCCACAGTCTGTGCGCTGTTGTCCACTCCGGCTGCCATCTCACGGCGCAGGCGCTCTAAATTGTCTGCCGCACGCTGTTCGGCTGCAAATTCCGTGCGATTCTCGGCTTGTGCCGTGCGCAACTGCTGCATGTGCATCACACGGTCATCGTGCGCAGCTTCCCACGCTTGATACTGGGTTTCCCACGCATCCGCATCGGCTTGCACGGCTGCCTCTGCCTGTTGGCAGGCATTGAGCCGTTCGGTTGCGGCTGCAATCGTTTGTTCATATTGTGCGCGTGCCGCGTCTAAATTTTGTTGTTCGAGCAACAACCCCTCGTGTCTTGTGCGCAAGCTGTCTGCCTGTGCGCCAAGACGGGCAACTTGGGCTTGTAACTCGCTCATCTGTTCTTGATTGCGTGTGCGCTCGGTTTCCAGTGCCCTCTGGTCATACTGCACAGCTGCCAACTCATGTTTTGCGGCTTGTAAGGACTGCTCTGCCTGTTGCTGCTGAGCTGCCAACGTTTGCGCCTGTTCTTCCAAGGTATGAAGCTGAGAGGCACGCGCCAGCACGCCGGTTGATTTGGAAACCGAACCGCCGGTCATGGCACCGCCCGCCTGAATGGTTTGACCGTCCAAGGTGACAATGCGAAAGCGGTTGTGGAACCGTTTGGCAATGGCAAGGGCGGTATCCATATCTTCGGCAATCACCGTGCGCGCCAGCAAATTCTGCACAATCACGCGATAGGGTGCGGCACTCTGTACCAAGGTATCCGCCGTGCCGCACAATCCGGCACAAGTGTCTAAACCGTTTTCCTGTAAACGAGATGGGCGAATGGTATCTAAGGGCAAAAACGTCGCGCGACCGCCATCGGTGCGCTTGAGGTACTCAATCGCCTGTTTGCCCACCTGCGGCGTATCTACCACAATGTGCGAAGCCGCCGCACCCAATGCAGTTTCTATCGCGGTCACATAGCGCGGTTCCACCGTGATAAGAGAAGAAACCGGCCCATGAATCCCGTTTAACTGCCCGCTGTCTGCCCGCTGCATAATCCGCTTGACCGCGCGGGAAAATCCCTCATAGTCCTTTTCCATCTCGCGCAGCATCCGAATCCGGTTTTTGATATCGGTATTGCGTGCGGTCACAGCCGCACATGTGTCGGTATATTCCTGCACTTTGGCTTGTCGGCGCTCGGCTTTGAGCGCCACACCTGCCATCTGATTTTTTATAGTTTGTGCCGTGTGCTGGCAGGTATCCATCTCAGCCTGTTGGGTATGCAGTGCTTGTTGTGCCTGCTCCAACTGTTCCGCCGCTTGCGCAATCTCCTGCCCAATTGTGTCCTTCCGGCTGTCCATGCCGTCTAATCCACTTTGCGCGGCTGTCCGCTCTAATTCGGCTGAAAATCTGGCTTTGCCCTGCTCGGTTTTGCGGTCTTCCAAAACTTGGCGCGCCTGCCGCAAAGCTTCCGCTGTCCGCTGCGCTGCCTGTTCCTGTTCTTCCAGCGTGCGCAGTTCATCGGCAAAGCCTTGGTATTCGCGTTCCAATTGTGCTTGTCTTGCGGCATGGGCATCGGCCTGTGCCTGTAAATTTTGCGCCTGTTCACTTTGGCGGGCACATTCTTGCCGTGCGCGCGCAATGTTATCGGCATTGTTTTTTAGATTGGCTTCGAGTACCGCGCACCGGCTGGCCAAATCGGCGCGGTTTTGTTCCAGTGTGCGCACCTGCTGCCGCAAGTCATCGGCTGCTGCATCAGCGCGGTGCAAATCTTCGGTCAATCGCTCGGACTGCTGGTAGAACGCATCCTGCGCCGCACGCGCTTCGGTCAACTGTGCCGCACACACCGAAAGGTCAGATTGATTCTTTTCGGTCTCGGTTTGAATGTGCGACAATCGTTCCAACCAAAGGGATACTTCCAACGCGCGTAACTGTTCCTTTAGTGCCAAATATTGTTTTGCTTTTTCTGCTTGTTGGGCAAGCGGCCCAGCTTGGCTTTCCAGCTCGGCATACAAATCCCGAATACGCACCAAATTTTCTTCAGTCGCGTCCAGTTTGCGTGTTGCTTCCTCTTTGCGGTATCGAAACTTGGTCACGCCTGCGGCTTCTTCAAAAATTTCTCGTCTATCTTCGCTTTTGAGCGACAAAATTTCATCAATTCGGCCCTGCCCGATGATAGAATATCCATCGCGCCCCAAGCCGGTATCCATAAACAGCTCATGAATGTCCTTGAGCCGGCACGGTTTCTTATTCAGGGCATATTCGCTTTCTCCCGAACGATAATAGCGGCGTGTCACCATGATTTCGGTATAATCCGACCGAAAGGCATGGTCTGCATTGTCCAAAATCAAGGAAACTTCGGCAAAACCAACCGGCCGCCGTTTTTGTGTGCCGCTGAAAATAACGTCCTCCATCTTGGCGCCGCGCAGACTGCGGGTGGACTGCTCGCCCAGAACCCAGCGGATAGCATCGGAAATATTCGATTTTCCGCTGCCATTCGGCCCGACAATCGCGGTCATACCGCTGGCAAACCGAATTTCCGTGCGGTCGGGAAAGGATTTAAACCCCTGAAGAATCAGACTTTTTAATATCATGCAATAACCCCATACCGGTATAGTTTCAGGTATTTTAATTTTATCACCAATCGGCGTTTGAAGCAATGCGCCCGGCATATATTTTGCGGTTTGTTCAAAACCTTTGTGCAATACCCGCGTCAGAAATCAAAAAGGCGAACCGGTTTGGTTCGCCTTTTCGCCATTCATTTCTTACGCTTTGCGCACACCCATCAATTCCAGTGCCTGCTTTGCCGCCATCTGTTCGGCTTCCTTTTTACTGCGTCCTGTACCTTGCGCAAACACATTGCTGTTGAGCAGCAATTCCATCGTGAACTGCTTGGCATGGTCGGGGCCACTCTCTTGTGCCAGACGGTATTCCAGCGTTTCCTGCCGGTTTTTCTGCACGATTTCCTGAAGTTGGGTCTTATAATCGGTGAACGCACCGCCTTTTCGAGCTTCCTCCGCCTTGCGCGGCACAAAACTGAGCACAAACGCGCGTGCCGGCTCAATGCCGCCATCCAGATAAATTGCGCCCAAAAGTGCTTCCACCGCATCTGCTAAAATAGACGGGCGCTGACGTCCACCGCCCTGTTCCTCGCCGTGTCCCAGACAAATTTCCTTGTCTATGCCAAGCTCCTTGGCGATTTCGTACAACGTATGCTCACATACCACAGCCGCACGCAGCTTGGTCAACTGTCCTTCGGGCAAGTCGGGAAATTGGTTGTAGAGATAGTCGGCCGTCACAAAGCCGAGTACGGAATCGCCGAGAAACTCGAGCCGTTCATTGTTCTGCAAATGCCGCATACGCTGTTCGTTCGCATAGGAAGAATGGGTCATCGCCTTGCGAAACAGGGTCGGATTGCGAAACTTATAGCCGATTCGTTCCTGTAACATGGGAATATTCCTTTCTTTGATGAAACATAGCAATCATATCATAAATAAGAGCCTGCGCCAAAAGGCAGGCTCTTATCCGCATTTTTAGTCCTGCGCGCCAATCAAATCGACCACATCACCCACTGTTTTGAGTGTTCTGGCCGTTTCTTCACTGATTTCGCCCACGTCGAACTCCTCTTCCAGCGCCATCATCATCTCGACCAGGTCGAGTGAGTCCGCATTGAGGTCTTCTTCAAAGGACGTTTCCAGCGTGATGGACTCCGCTTCCACGCCAAACTGCTCACTGAGCAGTTCTGCCAACCGTTCCAGTACCATATCGGATTTCGCCTCCTCACCTATCAAGATAATTTGATAATAGTGAGGATTGCGCCGCCTGTCAAGCCCCTTTTTGCAAAATCCTTCGGTGTGCCGTTATTGACCGGCGAGCTGACAAACATTGGCTTCAATGGCTTCAATCATGCCGCTTTTTTTATACTCAATCGCCTGCCGGATGGCATTCATAAAGGCTATCTCATTGGACGAACCGTGCGCCTTGATGACCGGACGGGAGATACCGATAAACGGTGCACCACCGACCGCATCCTGGTCGAACTGGCTGCGGAACTCGTCCATGCCCTTTTTGCAAGCCAGATAAGCCAATTTTGTGCCCAAATTGGCCAAAAAGACCTGTTTGATTTCGCCCGCCATGAACTTTGCGACACCCTCAATGGTCTTGAGCATGACATTACCCGCAAAGCCGTCACATACTGCCACGTCGCAAGCGCCAAGCGGCACGTCGCGTCCTTCGACGTTGCCGACAAAGTGAATTTGTCCGGCATCGCCCGCCGCCTTGAGCAGCGCATAGGCTTCTTTGCGCAGCGGGTCGCCCTTGGAGTCCTCCGAACCGTTGTTGACCAATCCAACGCGCGGACGCTGCACACCCTTGATTTTCTCCATGTACAGCGAACCCATCACGCCAAATTGCAGTAAGTATTCGGCGGTACATTCGGTGTTTGCACCAGCATCAATCAGCAATACTTGGCCGTTTTTACACGGCATGACCGGTGCCAATGCGCCGCGGCGCACCCCTTTGATGCGCTTACAGAACAGGGTTGCACCGGCAAGCAAAGCACCGGTCGAACCGGCGCTTACAATGGCATCGGCTTCGCCTTTTTTCACCAGATTGAGTGCGACTGCCATAGACGACTGCGGCTTTGCACGCAGCACAGTCGCCGGGTCGTCGTGCATGTCCACCAAATCCGGGGCGTGCAGTACGGTCAAGCCCGGCGTATTCTGCGCACCATGCGCGGCAAGAATTGCCTGAATTTTGTCTTCCTGCCCGACCAGCACAATTTCTTCGTGAAAGGTCTGTGCCGCACGAATCGCACCACAGACAACCGCTTCGGGCGCGTTGTCGCCGCCCATTGCGTCTACCGCAATCTTCATTTGCCCTTTAACTCCTTTTTGATGTTGTCAATGACTTCGAGCGCCCGCTCGGAAATCTTTGCATTTTTCTCCCGCTTGCCTCGGATTTTATATCCCAACGGGTCAATGATACCGAAATTGATGTTCATGGGCTGGAACTTCACAACGGTCTCATTGGAGATATACCGCCCCAATGCGCCAATCGCGGTTGTGGACGGGAAATCGGGTGCCGGTTTACCCAGCAGTTTGTGTGCTGTGGCAAGCCCTGCCAAAAAGCCCGACGCATTGGACTCCATATACCCCTCTACACCGGTCATCTGTCCGGCAAAACGAATACGCGGTTCGGTGCGCAAGGCAAAGTTATGGTCAAGCAATCGCGGCGAATCCAAAAATGTATTGCGGTGCATCACGCCATAGCGCACAAACTCGGCATTGCGCAGGGCGGGAATCATAGAAAAGATTCGTTTTTGTTCGCCCCACTTCAAATGGGTCTGACAGCCTACCAGATTGTACAAGCTGCCCTGCGCATTGTCACGGCGCAGTTGTAAGACGGCATAAGGGTCACGGCCTGTCTTGGGGTCAGGCAAGCCGACCGGCTTCAAAATGCCAAACAACAGCGTGTCATGTCCGCGCCGCGCATTGACTTCAATCGGCATACAGCCCTCAAACACCAGTTTATCTTCAAAACCGTGTACTTCGGCTTCTTCTGCCGTGGTCAGCTCCTGCCAAAAGGCGTCAAACTCCTCTTTGGTGAACGGGCAGTTGATATAGTCCGGCGTGCCCTTATCATAGCGGGATGCAAAATAGGCGTGCTCCATATCAATGGATTCAAAGGTCACAATGGGGGCAGCCGCATCGAAAAAGTGCAGGAATTCCCCGCCAACCCGCGTATGGATGGCATCGAAAAGCGCATCCGAAGTCAGCGGGCCGGTTGCGACAATGACTTCTCCCTGTTCGGGCAGCTCGGTTACTTCTCCGGATACAACCGTGATACGCGGATGATTGCGGATATGTTCGGTCACTTTTTTTGCGAACGCTTCGCGGTCAACCGCCAGTGCACCACCCGCTTCGACCTGCGTTGCATCCGCACAGCGTACCACCAAACCGCCCAGACGGCGCAATTCTTCTTTGAGCAGACCCGAAGCATTGGTCAATTCGTTCGAGCGCAGCGAGTTCGAGCACACCAGCTCGGCAAAATCTGCCGAATGATGCGCCGGGGTCATTTTTTCGGGCTTCATCTCGTGCAGCGTGACCTCTATGCCGCGTTCTGCCAACTGCCAAGCCGCTTCACAGCCCGCAAGCCCGGCTCCTATTACGGTTACTTTGCTCATACTTCCTCCGTTTCGGTCTGCTTTGCAGTCTTGCGGGTCGTGCGCTTTTTGGGTGCCGCTTCACTTTCCGCCGTATCTGCTTTTTTTGTAGTCTTACGGGTGGCCTTTTTCTTGGCCGGTTGTTCTTCCTCGGTGGCTTCCGCCTTCTTGGTCGTGCGGCGCGTGGTCTTTTTCTTGGGCGCTTCTTCCCCTTCGGCAGTCTCTGCCTTTTTAGTCGTCCGGCGCGTAGTCTTTTTCTTAGGCTCTGCCTCGTCCTCTGCTGCCTCACTCTTTTTCTTGCGCGTCGTTTTCTTCGCCGCTTTCTTTTCGGCTTCCTCAGCTTCCTTTGCCGCTGCCCGTTCGGCGGCCTTTGCCGCACGCGCTTCTCGGCGCTGACGGTTCTTTTCGGCCTCCTCTGGCGACACACCTTCTTTGACCAATTCTTTATAGGTGCAGCCCTCACGCAAGCAAACGTCGGTCACTTCCTTAGAATCGCGGTCGGTATGCCGGAACAGCGATGAATCACAAATCAGGCACTTGGTCTTAAGTGGTTTATCCCATGTAATAAACTGGCAGGTGGGATAGGTGTCACAAGAGTAATACACATAACCGCGCGCCGATTTCTTTTTGACCACCTTTGCACCGCATACCGGACAGGATGCGCCGGTATCTTCGGACAGTGCCTTGGTGTTGGTACACTCCGGAAAGCCCGGACACGCCAAAAACTTTCCGAATCGTCCCGATTTAATGACCATATTGCGCCCGCACTTCTCACAGATAACGTCGGTTTCTTCATCGGGAATCTTAATGCGGGTCTTGTCCAAATCTTTTTCGGCTTGGTTGAGCGCGGCTGCAAATCCATCATAAAAGGTGTGCAGCAGATTGACATAGGGCACCTTGCCGGTTTCCACCTCGTCAAGCTGATTTTCCATGTTGGCGGTAAACTCATAGTCGGCCACCGACTTAAATTTATCCACGAGCAAACCGGTAACACCCTCGCCCAGCGGAGTCGGGCGCAGACTGCGGTTTTCCTTGTTGACGTAATCACGGTCGATAATCGTGGCAATGGTCGGCGCATAGGTGGACGGGCGACCAATGCCCTTTTCTTCCATCGCACGAATGAGTGATGCCTCAGTATAACGGGCAGGCGGCTGGGTGAAATGCTGTGCTGGCTCGATTTTATCGGCTGTCAGCGTGTCGCCCTCGGCAAATACCGGCAACGGCTTGCCCGCCTCGCTCTTTTCTCCCTGCTTGTCGTCGTCAGTGCTCTCCTCATAGACTGCCGTAAAGCCGGGGAATGCGACCGTATGCCCAGAAGCGCGGAATACATGCCCCTTGCTTGTAATATCTGCCGAAATCGTGTCCAAAATCGCGTCTGCCATCTGACAGGCGACAAACCGCGACCAAATCAGCTTATACAGCTTGTACTGGTCGGGTGTGAGCTGTTCGCGCACCGATTCGGGGTCAATCGCAACATTAGAGGGGCGAATGGCTTCGTGTGCATCCTGTGCGCCGCCCTTGGTCTTAAACACACGCGGTTTACCCGGATAGAACGCTTCGCCATAGCGGTTTTTGATATACTCGGCGGCGGCAGCGGTTGCTTCGTCCGACAGGCGCAAGGAGTCGGTACGCATATAGGTAATCAAACCGGTAAGGCCAAATTCGCCGCCCAAATCAATACCTTCATACAGTTCCTGCGCTACACTCATGGTACGGCGCGGCACCATATTGAGTTTTCGGGAGGCTTCCTGCTGCAATGTGGAGGTGGTAAACGGAGGTGCAGCAGACTTTTTCTTTTTGCCCTTCTTGACCGTCGCTACCTGAAACGGTTGACCAGTCACATCATCTACTACTTTACGGGTCTGTTCCTCGTTTTTCAGCTCTACTTTTCCATCTGCTTCGCCGTAATAACGCGCTGAGAACACCCCATCTGCCGCCGTGCGCAAGGTTGCCTCAATCGACCAATATTCTTCGGGTTGAAAGGCACGGATTTCATTTTCACGGTCTACGACCAAGCGAGTTGCAACCGACTGCACGCGGCCAGCCGACAAGCCCCGCTTAACCTTGCGCCACAAAAAGGGCGACAGCCGATAGCCTACAATACGGTCAAGGATGCGGCGCGCCTGCTGCGCGTCAACCAAATCCAAGTCGATGTCACGCGGATGCGCGATGCCGTAACGGACGGCATTCTTTGTGATTTCGTTGAAGGTCACGCGCTTAAACTGTCCCTCTTTCAAATCCAACAATGCCTGTAAGTGCCATGAAATGGCTTCACCCTCGCGGTCAGGGTCGGTTGCAAGGTAAACAAAGTCGGCTTCCTGTGCGGCTTTGCGCAGTTCGGAAATGATTTTATCTTTGCCTTCAATGGGGCCATATTCGGGCTGAAAATCGTGTTCCAAATCAACACCCATTGTTTTTCTTGGCAGGTCACGCAGATGCCCCATCGAGGCTTTGACCACATAGTCACTGCCCAGATACTTGCCAATGGTCTTTGCCTTGGCTGGGGATTCCACGATTACCAATTTTGACATAGTATTCCTCCACTCAAGTGTTCTATCGCAACACGGGGCAACCCCGTGATTTTATTTCTAGCAAAGTAGACGGCAGCATCCCGCTTTTTGTTCTGCCACGCCCTCCAGCTCCAACACCACAAGCGCCGCTGCAATTTCAGAAGCGGGCAGGCCGGTGGCTTCGCTCACGGCATCTACCGTCTGTGCACCGTCCGCGATTGCCTGTGCAACCAGCCGTTCGGTACCGTCCAGATAGTCGGGCAACCGGTCGGTTTTACACACTTGTGCCGCTGGTTTGGATACCGGTTTCGGTTGGGGTTTGGATACATCTAGTTTTGGTTTGGGTATGGCGGGCTTGCGCGGTGGGTGCTCGGATATCGGCACCTGTCCTGCCGAATCCCATCCCCGCACCCATACCGTGCGCACCAGTTTTTCTTGCGGTTTTTGGCGCAGCATGGGCGCAAGTTCATGTACAATGTCCATCGGACTGGTGACAATGCGCGCCACTTCGTCTCGAATCAGTTGATTGCCGCCGACAGCGCCCGGTGTGTCCAGCGGGCCGGGCACGGCAAAGACTTCACGCCCTTGGTCAAATGCACGGCGCGCGGTGATAAGGGCACCTGAACGCGCAGGCGCTTCGACCAGCAAAGTGGCGACCGACATACCGCTTAAAATGCGGTTGCGAATGGGAAAGCGAAAGCCTTCGGGCGGTGTACCGGGTGGATTTTCGCTGACAACCGCACCCGACAGCATGATATCGCCCATTAGGTACTGATTTTCTTTGGGATAGCACACATCCACGCCGTTTGCCAGTACAGCAACCGTTGTGCCGTTCACCTTTAAACAGCCTCGATGGGCTGCACTGTCTGTGCCGTGTGCCATGCCGGACAAGATGGTAAACCCCGCCTGCGCCAATGCCGCGCCGAATCGTTCGGCCATGCGCAGTCCATACGCCGAAGCCGCGCGCGTACCGACGATGGTAATGCCCGGTGCACGGTCAAAATCGGGCAGCGTGCCGCGCACATACAAAACCGGCGGCGGGTCGGAAATCTCGCGCAGGCGGTCGGGGTAACCGCTGTCCTCAATGGTTAAAATCTGAATCTTCTTTTGTTCACAGGTGCGCAAAATCTGCTGTGCGCCCGATAAATCCTTGTCACACAGCGCGTCGGTCTGACGTTTGTTCAGCCCCGCATGGATGAGCACATCCCGATTGGCACCGTAAAGAAATTCAGGTGTGCCAAACCGTTCGGTCAAATCCCGAATATTCTGTGCACTCAAATCGCTGCGGGTAGCCAACCACAGCCAGTATACGCGCTTTGACATGGTTTATCCTCCCTTTTTGGTCATCTCCCAAATCAGGATAGCTGCGGCAACGCCTGCATTAAGCGATTCCGCACGCCCTGCCATGGGGATTATCAACTTTTGGTCACACTGCTCCAGTGCAGCCGCCGTCACGCCGCGCCCCTCGTTGCCGACGATGACCGCCGCCCGTGCGGGCAGTCCCTCGGCGGACAGCGGCACGCTGTCTGGCTCCAATGCCGCCGCATACACCGGAATTTGCTGGGCGCGCAGCGCGCTCACCGCATCGGTCAGCGGCATTTGGCATACCGGCTGCCGGAATGCCGCGCCCATCGTGGCACGCACGACTTTAGGCGCAGTCGGGTCGGTGCAGCCCTCGCACAAAATCACAAGGTCAAGTGCAAAGGCATCGGCTGTGCGCAAAATCGTCCCCAAGTTTCCGGGGTCTTGCAGCCCGTCGAGCAGCACCGCATGGCGTACCGTGGTAAAATCGACTGTGTTTTGCACCGGGCGCTTGCAGCAAAAAATCAGGCCGGGGGCGGTTTCCAAATCACTTGCCAGTGCAAACAGCTTAGGGTCGGCGGTAAACAGGGCGGCACCCTGTTGCTGTGCGCGTTGCAGCACGGTCTGCAATCTATCTTGCTCTATATCGCTGCGCACCAGAACCGATTGTACCGGTACACCCGAATCCAGTGCTTCGCCCAGCATTTTTTCGCCCTCGCACACCATTTCGCCGGTCGTCAGGCGGTACTTTTTTTCACGCGCCAGTCGCGCCAGATGTTTCAGCCTGGTATTCTGGCGGCTTGTAATCGCAGTAAATTCCATATGTCCTCTCAAATGAAACAATATGCCGAAAGCCTGCGCATCGTCACGCGACGCACAGGCTTTTTTCTGCTTTTTATTCGCTCAGCGGCTTCATCGTGGGGAACACCCTTCTACCCTCTTCATCCGGTTTCATCACGCCTTGTACGGTCGAAAAAGTGCCGTT
>NZ_CALWJM010000014.1 GCF_944381005.1 uncultured Butyricicoccus sp.
TTGTTTTCGAGGAGGTGAGCCGAATTGGACGAATGGAAAAGCCTGAACACGCTGATTTGTGAGTACATCGAAGCGCAGAAGCGTCTGGAACAAGCCATTGCACGCAACCGTGCGCAGATGCTGACCGAACCCAACCGGCGAAGGCGGCTGCGGCTCGACCGCGAACACCAGATTTTGTTGACCATGCGTGCCGACCTTGCGTATGAGATTGGGCTTATGAGATTGGGCTTATGAGGGGGTATGTTGATGGCGAGTAAGCCGCTCAGACCGTGCCGCAAACCGGGGTGTGCGAACTTGACGCGCGAGGGCTATTGCGCGGCACACAAAGGACTTGCGAGGGCGCGCCGCGTGAGTGCAGCCTGGCATGACTGGTACAGGCTGCCCGTTTGGCGGCAGGAGCTACGGCCACAGCAGCTTTTGCGTGAGCCATTTTGCCGGATGTGTGCGGCACAGGGCAAGCGCGTGCGGGCGACCGAGGTAGACCACATAGAGCCGCACCGCGGGCGGTGGTCACGGTTTGCCGACCCCGGCAACCTACAAAGCCTGTGTCATACCTGCCACAGTGCCAAAACCATGCGCGAGCTGAACGCATCCATGCAGGAAAGGGGTTGACGTAGCTACGTCACGCGCTGCGCGTGCGTGCGCGGGTGTGACCTGCGCCCAGGCGCGCGGCTTACAGTCCCCCCCACCCAGAAAAAGTTTGAAAAGTGGGGGCGGTCAGAACCGCGTGGCCTTCTTCTCCCCAGAAATATCCCGTATCAAGCAAATCCAAGGAGGTGAAAACAGATGCCGACACCGGTGAGCCGCACCGAGAACATGACGCGGCACATGACAAACGAGGAGCGTGCCGCGCGTCTTGCAGCCGAACAGAGCATCCAGCGGCAAGAAGTCACGTTGACCTGTCCACCGTTCGTATCGGACGCAGCCGCCAAGAAGTTCTGGGCGCAGACCATTGCGCGCATGGAGGGCATTGAACTGCTGGACGATTTGGACAGTGAGGTATTGGGGCTGTACTGCGTGCAGCTTTCACGGCGCAATGAGTTGGAGCGGCTGCGCAAGAGCGCGGTGCGCGCCTACCGCAAAGCGGAAAAAGAAGGGGATGCACATGCGCCGGAATATCTTGACCAAGCCGACCATTTGGCGGGCAAGGTTGCGGCATTGGAGCGCCAGATTTTGCAGTATGCGGACAAACTGGGGTTGACACCAGCTGGACGGCTGCGCATGGCGCGCCGTCGGGCAGAAAATCAAGCCATTGACCCGGACGAGGATTTGTTCGGATGAGGTCGGGGCAACGGTGTCCAAATTGGACACAAGGAGGAAAACATGGAACAGAAAACACATTTCGTCGTAGAGACTTTGCCCGAAAGCTGTCGGGTGTGCGATATGCCTGACCCTTACGGTCTGCGCTGTACATTGACCGGTCAGCCTGCGAGCGGCGATACAAGACCGTCCCATTGTCCGCTTGAATGTCTGTGCCAGCTCATCCATGGGAGGGATGCCCCGTGAGAAAATCGACCGGTCTGCACCATGCGTGCGCGGCTTACGCCAAGCGCGTGACGCAAGGCAATTTGCGGCAATCGTGCTGTAAATGGGAGATTCTGGCGTGCCAGCGGCATCTGGACGACCTCAAGCGGCAGGGAAGCGATGATTTTCCGTGGGTGTTCGACCAGACGCGCGCCGACCGGATTGTGCGCTGGTTCTTGCAATGCCCGCAGGTGCGCGGCCCATTGGCGGGTCAGCCCATTCAGCTTTTAGACTGGCAGATATTCGATTTGGGCGTGACTTACGGCTGGGTGCATCGGGAAACCGGTGTGCGGCGATTCAATCGCACCTATAACAAGCGCGGGCGCGGCAATGTCAAGAGCACCGAGAAGTCAGGGCAATGCCTGTACCATATGTGCGCTGACGTGCTGTATCCGCCGTATCAACCGGAATTGGCGCAATTTGAACAGGAGCCGGAAGTGGAATGTGCAGCGGTTGACCGCGAACAAGCCAAGCGCGTGTATGGCGATGCCAAGAAGATTGGAGCAAAATCTCCCGCCATTGCCAAGCGCATGGTCATCAAAAAGACGCTGGTTTACCATCGCACGCGCGGCGGACTGATGCGCCCGCTGTCCAAGGATACCAAGAACAAGGATTCGGGTGCGCCCAGTTATTTTGTGGTCGATGAATACCACGCGCATGAAAACTCAGAGATTTATGACTTGGGTTTTAACTCGTTCGGCAAGCGTCGCCAGCCGCTTTTGGACGTGATTACAACGGCGGGAGACGATGCCGCACACAAGCCGTGCTATAAGGAAGAAGAATACTGCAAGCGCGTGCTGCAAGACAGCGACTTACAGCGCAAGGAACAGCGGTATTTCATCATGATTCGAGAGATAGACGACGGGGACAACCCGCATGACAAGCGCTGCTGGGTCAAGGCAAACCCGATTCTGCGCGGACATGGCTTGTACGCCGACACACTGCGCAGTCAGATTGAAAGTGAGTATGTGACCGCCTACGAATCGCAAGACCCGGAGAAGATTCGTAAATTTTTGACCCGCCGGCTGTGCCGCTGGCAGGCGGCGAGCGTCAACCGGTATTTTGACGAGCGGCTTTTGACGCTGGCGCGGGCGGCGATGGTTCCGCGGGAAGAATTTTCTAGCTTAACCGATGGCAAACCCTGTCATTGTGGCTACGATTTGGGCAAGCGGATAGACTTGACCGGCACAGGTGCAGTGTGGGCACTGCAAGACGGGCGGTTTGCAGTCAAGATGCACGGATTTTTGCCGCAGAACCGTGCGGATTGGCACGAAAAGACCGACCGCGTACCCTATCTGACATGGGCGGAAGCGGGATATGTGACGCTGACACCGGGCGATGTGACCGACAACAGCTACGTCAACAACTGGATTTGCGAGGGCGAGCGGGTACACGGTTGGCAGGTGGAGGAAATCGACTATGACGGTCATAATGCGACCGACCTTGCCATTCAGATGCGTGAAGAACGGGGAGAGGAAAGCGTGGTTGAGATTGCGCAGACCTGCGCCGGACTCAATCAGGCAACCAAGCGGTTTCGGGAATTGCTGCTGCAAGGGCGGCTGGTGATAGAATACAGCCCGCTGGCGTTGTGGTGTATGGGCAATGCCATCGAGGTGGTCAATAACTTTGGTGACATTAAGCTGAGTAAGCGGCACAAGGATGACGCTGAGCGCATTGACCCGTTGGCGGCGACGCTCAACGCGCTGGCACGCCTGCTGGTGCGCATTGACCAGCCCAAGAAGCGCACGCTGGCAGACAAGATAGCCGACGGGGATTTCGGCATGTGAGGGAGGAGAAAGAAATGCGCAAAGTTTTGGAAATTGGCTCGGATGTCTGTGTGCTTGCGGGTGCATGGAGTGTGCAGCACGCCGCCTTTTTGATTGCCCCGGCGCTGGGTTTTGCCGTGGTGGGGCTGCTGTTTTGGTTGGCGGCATGGCTGCTTGACCGTCCACCGGATGAAACCGGAAAGGGTGGTGGTGCAGGTTGATTGTAGGAAACCTGTTCCGTCGGGTGCGGAGTGTGGGCGGCGCGGCACAAGACCCAGTGCTGACCTTATCTGACCCGACCGGCTGGGGCGTGAACGTTGTGGGCGGCATGGCATCGCCCGACAGTGCGCTAAAACTCAGCGCGGTTTTTCGTGCGGTGGATGGCATTTCAAACTCGGTTGCTAAGCTGCCGCTTTATCTGATGGACGGTACGACGCGCGAGCGGGTGACTGCTCACCCTGTTTTGCCGTTGCTGACCGTGCGCCCCAATGAACTGATGACCGCCGCGACGTTTAAGAAGATGCTGGAAACCGAGCGATTGTTAACTGGAAACGGCTATGCTTACATTGTGCGCGACCGGGTCACGATGGAGCCTACTGAGTTCATTCCGCTGCAAAACGAACTGGTAACGCCGTGGCTGGATGCCGCAGGTACTCTGTGGTATATGGTGCGTATGCCGCGCACTGGACGGATGTATAAGCTGCCGCCCGCCGATGTGCTGCACTTCAAAGGGTTTTCGCGTGATGGGATTACTGGTATCTCGGTGCTGCGGTACGCCGCTGAGGTCATCCTGACCGGACGGCAGGCGCAGCAGTATGAGATGAATTACTATGCCAAGGGCACACAGGTGCCAGGGGTGCTGTCCACCGAAACCGACTTGTCTAAGGAAAACCGTGAGGCGATTCGGGCAGAGTGGGAGCGCATCCACAGCGGCGCGGACAATGCCTTTCGCGTAGCGGTGCTGGATTTGGGCACAAAATATCAGCCCATCGGTATCACCAACAAGGACAGCCAGTTTATTGAGTCCAAGGGCGTGACCGTCGAGGACATCAGCCGATTTTTCGCCATGCCGCTGTATAAGCTGAGTGCGGGCAAGCAGTCATATTCCTCAAATGAACAGAACGCGATTGAGTATGTCAATGACACATTGATGCCGGTCTTGACTCAGTACGAGCAGGAATACACCTATAAACTGCTGTTTGACAGCGAGCGGCGGCAAAATCTGCGCATTCGGGTCAATCAAAATGCAGAATTGCGCGGCGATTTGTCGGCGCGTGCCAACTGGTACAAGGTCATGCGTGAGATTGGTCCCTATTCGGTCAACGATGTGCGGGAGCTGGAAGACCTGCCAGACGTGGCGGGCGGCGACACGCGCAACGCTTCCCTAAACTATATCCCGCTGGAACGGTTTGACGAATTATCGGTGACACGCAACAAGGGAGGAGAGAAAACCAAGTGAGAGTATCGGTAAATGGCATGATTGCATCCGATGAAGATGCGGGTATGATTCGGTATTTTGGATTGGACAAGGTGTTTCATATGGTGTGCCCGCAGGACATCCGAGACGCGCTGGCAAACACCCTGCCGGGTGATACGCTGACGCTGGAAATCAATTCGGGCGGCGGCAGTCTGTATGCCGGATTTGAGATGTACAGTCTGCTGATAAGCGCCGAGGTGCCCACCCGCGCCGAAGTGCAAAGCCTTGCCGGTTCGGCGGCGTCTATTTTGCTGGCGGGCGTGCAGACTGCCTGCTGTACCCCCGTCGGACAGGTCATGATTCATCTGCCCAGCACAGTGACCGAGGGCAACGAAGTCGCGCACCGCGAGAGCTTGGGTCTGCTGCACGCCGCGACCGAAAGCATTATCAACGCCTATGCCGCCAAATGTGGAGGCAAAATCAGCCGCGCCGCGCTTAAAAACCGGATGCAGGCACAGACCTTTTTGACCGCACAGCAGGCGTTGGAGATTGGCTTGATAGATGAGATTAGCGGACAGGCACAGGCGGTCACGCCCGCACAGGTGATGAACTGCATGGGCGGGGGACTGATAAACGGGGGATTTCCCGATATGGGCAAATTACGCGAGGCTTATGCCAAGGCGCACACGCCGGAAGCACACAGACCGAGCCAAGCACACAAACGCGCCAATGCCCAGCTTGCGCTGGAGTGGGCGCGCATGATTTAACGACAAGGAGAAGATTTATGTCCAACTTACATCACAAACTATATGACCTCAAACATCAGCGCGCGGGATTTTTGAAGGATGCCCAAGACGCACTGGGGCGGGATGATATGACCGCCTATCAGGCGGCGATGGATAAAGCAGCCGCGCTGGTTGACCAGATTGACGCACAGCAGACGCTTATCAATGAGATGATGCGCTATCAGGAGGGTGACATGCAGGGCGGTATCCAGCCCCAGCAGCATGAGCAAATGCCGGGTTCGGTGACCGATATGCTGTCATCACGCGAATACGCCCGCACATTCTGTACGGCAATGAAATGCGGCTTAAACCCCAAGCAGAACCGCGGGGATGGGCGTATTTCCATGCTCATGGATGCCTTGCAGGAGACTGGCGGCAGTCCGGACGGTGCAGACGGCGGCTTTTTGGTGCCGACCGACATGCAGACCAAAATCAACGAGGTGCGCCGTCAACAGGTTGCCCTAGCTGATTTTTTCACCACCGAGGTCACGACCAGCCGCACCGGTTTCCGCGTCTATGACACCATGCCGACCAAGGGATTTACCAAGGTCTCTGAGATGGGAACGATTGACAAGGATGACCAGCCCAAGTTCCAGCGCGTGGACTTCACGGTTGAAGACTATGCACTTATCGTGCCGCTGTCTAATGACCTGCTGGCAGACGAGACGGCCGGATTGATGACCTATTTGGCCAATTGGATGGGGCGCAAGTCGGTGTTGACCGAGAATATTAACCTGCTGGCACTGTTGGGCGCACTGTCTGCGACCGATATCGCAGCGGGTGAGGAAATCAAGGGACTCAAGACCGCACTGAACACCGCGCTTGACCCGTCCATCTCGCAGACAGCCAGCATTTTAACCAACCAATCGGGGTATAACGTGTTGGATAACCTGACCGATAAAAACGGCCGTGGACTGCTCCAGCCCGACCCCACACAGCCCAAGCGGATGTTATTGAGCGGTCGTCCAATTATCGTCCTGTCCGACGCAATTCTGGCAAATGGTGAGGGCAAGGCACCGATTTATTTGGGTGATTTCTCACAGTTTGGCACATTGATTCGTCGTCAGAACATGGAGCTTGCCACGACCAACATCGGCGGCAACGCATGGGGTACCAACTCGACCGAGGCGCGCGCTATCATGCGTATGGACGAGATTAAAACCGATGGCGCTGCGGCAGTCAAACGTACGTTGGCATTGACTGGGGTGGGCGGATGACCTGCAATCTGGATGCGGTGAAGGCGTACATGGTTGTGGAGGATGCGCACGACGATGCGTTTATCACAGCACTTATCCAAGCCGCTGAGGGCTATCTGGCAGGGGCAGGCATCCAGCCGCGTGACCCGCCCGACGAGCGGTATGTGCTCGCGGTTTGTGCCCTGACCTTGCACTGGTATGATAACCGGCAGGTGGTTGCCAGCGGCTTGCAGGAATTGCCGCTCGGTCTGCGTCCGCTCATCAACCAACTGAAAGCTGAGGGGGTACCGCATGACCAATCATAATGCAGGTGCATTGCGCGAGCGGGTGTATCTTTTGACCTTGTGCGAGCAGCCGGACGGCTGTACATGGGAACGGGCTGCTGCTATCCACGCGGCGGTCAGCTACCCCAAAACAAGCAATCTGTTTTCGCGTGTGGGCATTGGCGTGCGGTCGGTGCGGCTCAGAATACGCCGCCGGGACGGGATGACCCTGCATGATGCGATGGAACTGGACGGGCAGCACCTGTTTTTGACCCGCATAGAAACCGAGCACGACCGCTTGTATCAAACGATTGAAGCCGCAGCGGTTACACCGGTTGTGTGTACAGTCAGCCGCAAACAGGTCACGACCGATGCGCGGCACAACCGTCCGACTCTGACACAAGCCAAAGTCTACACATTTCCGGCCTGCATGACCGAAAAGTATGTGCGGTTTGACAGCCTGACCCCGCAGGACGTGACCGAAACGACTTATGTGCTGGTCACGCCCAAGCCGGTGACGCTGCATACAGGTGAAGTCGTGACGGTCGGGACGGACGCCTTTTGTGTCCAAATTGGACACACGTTAGACCCGTACAAAAACGAATATGAAGTCGTGCGCAAGGAGGATGCGTAATGCAGGAAATCAGCCGGGATTTGCGGTACTTATCCGAGAGAATACAACAGATTATTTGTAATGCACCTGACCAGCAGCGGGCATTGCATGAACGGCTGGGCGCACGACTATTAGATGAAGTGCGCCACCGCGCGCCTATCAGCACCAGGGGGCACTATTTGGGACACAACGAATATCATCAGCGCGGTACACTGCGCCGGTGGCAAACAAAATATATTGGAACCAGAGGCGGCTATGCAGCCGTGCGCGCGATAGAGATGCCTAATGGGGACAGTGGCGCTGGTGCGATTACCAACTACGTTGAGAACGGTCATCGTGTTGGACGTGCGGGCTATGGTGTCAGCAGCCGCACCCGCCGCCGTTGGCGGCAGTATAGTGTGATTCCGCCTTTATCTTTTGTCAATGGACGCGGATTTTATCATGCTACACACGCGACGGCTGCTCGTTTGCTCACCAAGGCTGCCGAGCAGTGGGCAGATGAGATTGCAAGGGAACTGAACGAATGACCACACAAAAAGACATTCTGGACGCGATAAACGACAAAACGGCACAGTGCTTTCCGGGGCGCACGACTTACCGCGACGCATGGCCCGAACAGTTTGAGCGGCCAAGCCTGTTTTTGGTTGCCGAACAGCGTGAGGATATCGGGGGCAACCGGTTTACAGTTGAGCGACGGCAGGTGTTTGGGATTCAGATAAACGACCGGGTAGACGAACACTATGAAGCTGATACCGACCGGCTGGGTGAGGAGACCGACCGCTTGATGCAAATGCTCAGCTTGGGCGTGCTGCCAGTAGGTGACCGCGCTTTGCACATTGACAAGCTGGAAAGTGAGCGCATCGAAACTGCGTGCATTGTCAAGGTGACCTTGCACTGGTTTGACGACCGTTTGACCGAACAAACCCAAGCACCGCCCGTTCAGACACTTGACATTGTAACAGAAGTACGAAACGGAGGAACCCAATGAAATTACCTTCCATTACCATTGCTTTTCAGACGGCAGGCATTGCAGCGATTGCACGTTCGGAAAAGGGCGTTGTAGCGCTGCTGCTGCGCGGCAGTGAGGACGAGGCGCAGACCTATACCATTTATGATGCGAGTGATATTCCGGAGGGATTGAGCGCAGACAATCAGGCATACATCAGCCGCGCCCTGATTGGCTACACCAAGCCGCCGCGCTATCTGATTGTGCGCGTGGGCGCATCCACCGAGGACGACTTGACCCAAGGCTTGCACTATCTGGAGACACAAAAATTTGATTACATGGCAGGGCCGCCCGACATTTCGAGCGAGGAAGCACAGGCGGTTGCAAGCTGGGTCAAAAACCAGCGTGAAAATAATCATGCAATTTATAAAGCGGTTTTGCCAGAAACACCGGCTGACCATGAATGTGTTATCAACCTGACCACAGGGGACTGCGTGATTGGGGCGGATACCCGTTTGACGGCTGGGCAGATGTGCAGCCGGATTGCTGGATTGATTGCGGGCACACCGATGAAGATTGCATGTACCTATGCGCCATTACCTGAATTATCTGATTGTGCGCGTTTATCGCGGGAAGAGGGCGATGCTGCGATTGCAGCGGGCAAGTTCATTTTGATTCATGACGGTCAGAAAGTGAAGGTTGGGCGTGGTATCAATTCGTTTGTCACCACGATTGACGGCAAGGGCACTGCATTTCAAAAGATAAAGATTGTGGAATGTATGCACATGATGGAGCAGGACATTCGCCAGACCGCAGAGGACAGTTATATTGGCAAATATCCCAACAGTTATGACAATAAATGCCTGTTATTGACCGCGATTGACGGATATCTGGAACAGCTTTATCGGGATGACCTGATTGCAGCGGGCTGGACGGTGGAAATCAATCTGGAAAAGACGCGCACCTATCTCAAAAGTATTGGGGTGGATGTGTCGGGCATGACAGATGACCAGATTCGGCGTGCAGACACCGGAGACAAGGTGTTCATTCGCATTGCTGTCACCATTCTGGATGCAATCGAAGAAATTGACATCGAGGCAAACATATAAAAGGAGAAAAACATGGATTCTGCAAAACGTGTGATTTCAGGCACATGGGGGGAACTTTGGGTGGATGGAGAGCTGATTGCCGAGTGTACGGCATGTCAAGCCAAATACACCAAGAATAAGGAAACCGTGACCATGTGCGGTCAAATGGTCAACGACAAGAAAACGGTCAGTCTGGACGGTACCGGCTCGCTTACGCTCAACAAAGTATACAGCCGGTTTCACGATTCGATTGATTCTATTTTGCAGGGGCGTGATTCGCGTGTCAGCATCATTTCCAATCTGGCAGACCCTGATTCTTATGGTGCAGAGCGTATCGCGCTTTATAACGTTTCGTTTGACGATGAAACGCTGGCAGACTGGGCGGGCGGCAAGCTGGGCACAACCACACACCCGTTTACATTTACCCGTCACAAATTTCTGGATATTATCCAACCCGAATAAAGGAGAATGTTTTATGGCTACTACGATTGAAACTTTGCTGGCACTGTCTATTCCGACCCCCAAAACCGAAACGGTTTGCATCCCACGGCTTGTAATGCCAGATGGTCAGCCGCTGACGCTCGAACTGCGTCAGCTTACCTTTAATCAAGTCGCAGACCTGCGGGAACGCAGTAAGGATTTTGCCATTCACGCGGTACTGGCGGGGGTGAAAACACCCAATCTGCGTGACCGCACGCTGCGCGAACACTTTGACGCCGAAACGCCGGCAGAACTGGTAAAAAAGCTGTTTTTGCCCGGTGAAATCGAGGAACTCAGCACGCATATTTCGACGTTGGCGGGCTACCACCGCAAAACGGTTGAACTGGTGCAGGATGTGCAAAAAAACTGACCACGGACGGTGACGCAGATTTGATGTACTATCTATTCCGGCATCATCATGTGTTGCCGTCCGTTTTTCACACCATCCCACAAGGAGAGCGAATTGTACTGCGTGCCTTGGCACAGCAGGAAATTGAGGACAGGAGGGGATAGCCCGTGCCAGATGTCAGCATTATGGTTTCGGCGCAGGACAATTTCACAACAGCCATCAATCGTATGCAGCAGGCAGTACGACCGTTTGAGCGCGATATTGACGGATTACAAGAGGCGCTTGACCAGCTCAGCGCCAACCGCGTGCGGTTGCAGATTGATGTATCCGATGCCAGCAGGGCACTCAAGAATGCCCAGCGCGAATATCAAAATCTGGCGCAGGCAGCAGAACAGGCACAACAGGCAATGGAGGCAGCCAGCACACCAGAGGAACAGGAGACCGCAGCACAGCGGTTGAGCGAGGTCAACCAAGCGTTGGGGCGGTCACAGATTCGGGTAGAAGATGCGCAGATGCAGTACAACCAATTGCGGGACAATCTGGGCGCGGTTTCCCGTCAGGCACAGCGCACCCAACGGGATATTGAGAACCTATCGCGCGGGGAGGAAAACCGAAGCCGCAGAAACAGTGAGGAGCAGCCGCAAGATACAGACGATGACCAGCCGGGTGTGCGCAGTGGTTGGCAGACGCTACAACAGGGCTTTAACCGTCTGGCAGAGGCTGGGGCGGTGCAAATGGTGGGCGACGCCGTGACCGATATTGCAAATACCTTTGTGGCATCTGCCTATGGCAGTACAGGAAGCACCATGTTTTCATCGGCGCTGAGCGGTGCAACTTCGGGTGCTGCCATTGGCACCGCGATTGCGCCAGGCGTCGGCACGGCGGTCGGCGCGTTGGCAGGCGGTGCGATTGGGCTTTTACAAGGGGGTACGCAAATCTTTCAGGAAAAAGATGAGGCGTTCAAAAGTTATGTGCAGGAGTCCACCGAAAACGCATTGGCCAAGCAAGCCCAGATGCTGAACACAGGCACGGTAATTGCCGCTCAGCGGGAAAATGACTTGGTATCTTTTACGACCTTGTTCCAAAACGAGGAAGTAGCAGAAGATTATCTATCTGGTCTCAAGCAAATGGCGAATGTCACACCGTTTTTATATGATGATTTGGTCAGCATGTCTAAGACACTCAAAACGTTTGGATATGGCGTTGACCATTTATTACCGACATTGACCATTATTGGTGATGCAGGTGCAGCGCTGGGAATGAGTACCGAAGAAATGAATGCTGTTGCTGAGGCAATCGGTGAAATGAATGTATCCAATACCATTACCAGCGAACCACTTGATGTGTTGAGAGGTCGAGGAATTGATGCATATGGTTATCTGGCACAGGCAAGAGGTGTCAGTAAGGGAGAGATTGAGGAATTGATTTCTGATGGTGAAATCAGTGGTGACGAAGCAGCGCGCACCATCCTTCGCGCCTTGATGGATGAATTTTGTCATTCGATGGAAAAACAAAGCACGACGATGGGTGGTTTGCAATCCACCTTAGAGGGTATGAATCAAGAACTTGCGAACGCGATGGGCGAGGGTTACAATATGGCGCGAAAAGAAGGTCTGCAAGAGCAGATTGACTTTTTGGGCGGCGAGACCGGGCAGCAGATGCAAGATGCTTATGCAATGATTGGAGAATGGAAAGCTGAACTGGAAAACAGTAAAGATGAAATGGAACGCGATATCATGCAGGCGGTTATGAATGGCAGTGAGTTACAAATGGACTATGGTGCTTCTCAAAGTGATATTGAGACCGCTGTGCAGGAAATGCAGCAACAGTATGCCGATGCGATGGAAAACGGTGGTGAGGAAGCCGGAGCACAGGCAGGGCAAGTGTTAGCGCGTGCGCAAACTTTGGCTATTAGTGCCTACAATGCTTCAGAAGGGGCACAAGTCGCGCTAGAAAGTGAACTTGCTTTGGCTGCACAGATTCGAGATGATAGTGCATCCAATGCGGCGTTTTATAATGCTGGTCAGCGGAAAGGTCAGGAGTATAGCAAAGGATTGGCGGCTACAATTCGGCAAGCAGCTGCTGTTGCATATGCCTCCATGCCAACATTGAATAATGCAGGCACATCAAATACCGTGATGCAGACAGGTGGATACCTGCCTGGTCGTGGTTATGCGTTTGGTCTTGACCGTGTGCCGTATGACGAATATCCCGCACTGTTGCATGAAGGCGAGCGTGTGTTGACGGCAAGCCAAGCCCGGGAGCAGGATATGACATATGCCGGAGCGGCTGGACAGGTGGTCATTACAGGCAATTCTTTTACTGTGCGTGAGCAGGCCGACATTTCTGCAATTGCGGCAGAGCTTTTGCATCAGATACGGGTAGCACAACTGCGGCGCAAACCGTGAGGGAGGTGAAGTATGCTTCGCAGATTTATCTTTCATGATGTGGCCAGCGGACAGGAAGTGATTTTGCCCGTTACGCCGTCCAGTTATCAGGTGGAGACCGGCCAAGGGGCACAGGTGGTAAACCTTACGCAGTTTGGTGATTATGCGTTGGCGGGCTTTCCTGCCATCTATGCGTTTACGCTTGAGTGCATGTTCCCGGCGCAGCAGTATCCGTTCCTGACGCCGGGTGCGCAGCCCGAACCGAACACCTACATTGCCTTTTTCGAGCGGGCGGTGAACGAAAAGCTGGTGTTGCGCTTTGTGGTGTCGGACACGCTGGTATCGCGTGAAGTGCTGGTCGAATATATTCGGTATGGTGAACAGGATGGCACAAATGATGTGTATGCCATCCTGTCGCTTATGCCGTACCGTCGTTTACAGATACTGTCACCTACACCGATGACAGTAGATGGGGAAGTGCAAAGTGCTGTGCGTACTGGGGATGCGCCCGCAGTTACCCAGCAGTCATATACCATAAAATCTGGTGATACTCTGTGGGGCATCTGCCGCAGGTTTTACGGCGACGGCAAACTGGCATATAAGTTGGCAGATTACAATGGTATCAAAAATGCCGACCTGATTTATGACGGCGATACGCTCAAGTTGCCGGATAAGTCGATTTTGACAGGAGGCGGATAGGGATGCGGCTAACCATGAAAAACGATGACGGGATATATGATATCACCAGTATGGTACAGTCCATGACGCTGTCAGGAGACTTGGACAGTTGTTGCCGCACGCTGGAGTTTTACACCATCGCATCACCGAACGACCCCAATTTGCCGTATGTGTTCATCCCAGTGGGCGGGGTACTCGACCTGTACGAACAAAATGAGCACATCTTTCGCGGTTTGGTCGAATCCAAATCCAAGTCAACCGATGACACCGCCATGCGCGTGACTGCCTTTGACTTTGGGCTGTTTCTCAAGGAAAACGAGGCGACTTACCGGTTTGACGGTGAGACCGCCGACGCAATCACAACCACCGTGTGCACCCGATTCGGTGTACCTATCTGGTCGCTGGCTGCGCCAAGTGTGCCAATTCACCGCCGATTCAATAGCCAGCCCATCTATAAGATTATTGACACAGCTTACACCTTGTCGAGTGAGAAGACCGGAAAGAAGTATGTGCAGCGTTTTCGTGGTGCTGCTTTGCAGATTGTCGAGCGCAAGGACACCTCTGACATTGTGGTGAAACCCGGACTCAATCTCAAGCAGGCAACCTATGGTCAGAGTGCTGAAGGAATGGTCAATCATGTGGCTATCATCGACGAGGATGGCAAGACGGTTGATTTGGTGCAGGACTTGGATGCAGTTCATCGGTATGGTATGCGTCACCGCGAGGTCAAGCAAGAGAAAGACCGAGATGTCAAGGATGAGGCACAAACGTTGCTCAAAGACAATACCTTGGAAAATACCTGTTCGGTGACCATTTTGGGTGATGCACGGCTGATGACCGGTGACACCATCGTTTTGCAAGAGCCGTACACCGGTCAATTTGGTGTATTCTGGGTGGATGGAGACACGCATACATGGAAAAAGGGTACATACGAAACCAAGTTGACGCTTAGCTATCAGTCCGAGATGCGCGAGGGCGATGCAGGCGAAGAGGACGAGGAGGAAGAAGATGATGAATGACACATACAGCAGCCTGACCGCTGCGGTCAATCCAAGAACTGACCCGGTGGATGGGTTTGCAATCGGATTTGTGACCGCGCTTGCGCCGCTGACCGTGCAGCTGGGGGAGCAAACCTATTACGGGGATGAAATCACCCTTGCACGGCAGCTCACAACGCGCACAGAACAGGTGACAGTCGATTGGCAGACTCAGCCCGAAACCTGTACGGCGGTGCATCGTCATGCCATTGTGGGCACGTTTGAAATGACTGTCCATAGCCCACTGAAAGTGGGACAACGTGTACTGGTGCTGCCCAAGAGTGACCAACAAAGCATTTATCTGGTCGATATTCTTCCGTAAGGAGTAGTACTATGGCACAACAGATTTTTCCGTTTCTTGACCCACAGGCGGCATTGGATGGCACGCAGGTACTGCCGGTTGCATGTGAGGTCAAATGGGACTTTGCGGCAGACCGTCCGGTTTATCGGGCGGGGCAACCGGTCTTTGTTGAGCGCGCTGCGGCGGTTGCTGTGTGGGCATGGAATGCACTGCACACCGAGCGTTGGCGCTGGCCGTTGTTTACAAGCAATTACGGCAATGAGATTGACAGCCTGATGGGGCAGACGTGGTCAGAAGACTATAAACGTGCCGAGGTACGGCGCTATGTGACCGAGTGCTTAATGGTGTCGCCCTATGTCAAGCGGCTGGATAACATGGTGGTTGCATTCCACGCGGGCAAATTGACGGTCAAATTTGACCTTGTGAGCATTTACGGTATGGTACAGATGGAGGTGAACGACCTTGTATGAAGATATCACACCGGAACAGATTCAAAAACAGATTCGGGAGCGGACGGACGCGACCTGTTTTACTGGGGAAGGCAGTTATTTTGAGCTGCACACCAAGCCGGTATCCTATGTGCTCAGTGAATTTTATCACAAGTTGGATGCACTGATTCCCATTGCATTCGTGGACGAGACTTCTGGCATTTATATTGACAAGCGTGCGAGCGAATTTGGCATCACACGCAAGCCGGGATATCAGGCAACGGTGACATTGACACTGACCGGCGCACAGGGATGCACAATACCAGCCCGAACTGCTTTTATGACCGAGGATGGACTGCGGTTTGAAACTCTGTCATCGGTCACGTTGGGGATGACCGGTACAGCCAATGTGCCAGCCACTGCGGTGGAATGTGGTACACAATACAATGTGCCTGTGGGTGCCATTACACGACCGGTGCAGGCGGTGTCCAAATTGGACACCGTAACCAACACACAGGCAGCGCAAGGCGGTATGAATGAAGAAAGCGATGCGGCATTACTCGCCCGATTATACGCCCATTGGCGCGAACCAGCCACCAGCAGCAACCGCTATCACTATGAACATTGGGCGCTGGAAGTGGTAGGAATCGGTGCAGCGCGGTGTTTGGAAGTTTGGAACGGGCCGGGAACGGTCAAAGTGATTGTAGCAGATATGGAGATAAGACCGGTTGGACAGCAACTGGTGGAACAGGTCGCTGCACATATTGAAGAACGGCGCGCCGTTGGGGCACAAGTGACCGTTGAAAGCGTGACCGGGGTGGAGATTGCGATAACAGCGGTGGTTGTGTTACAGGAAGGGGCAGCACTTCAAACGGTTAAAACCGATTTTCAGGCCGCAATACAGGCATATATCGCCCAAACTGCCTTTGACCATCCATTTTTGTCTTATAACCGAATTGCATTTTTACTAATGGGAGTGGATGGCGTGCGCGATTATACCGCGCTGACGCTTAATGGTACACAGGATAATATTGATTTGCAGCTGGGGCAAGTGCCTGTACTTATCAGCGTGGAGGTGATGCCGTGTGTTGACTGAATTGCTGCCCGAACGAGTACGAAAGATACCTGAATTGATGGCAGTTATCCAAGCGGAGGAACCCGAAGCACAAGCAGCATATACAGCGACAGTGGACTTTTTGGCGCAGCTCAATGTAGATACCGCAACTTGGGGGCTTGCACTATGGGAGTTTGCATACGGAATTCCGACACAGATGGCTCGGACACTTGCCGAACGGCGCAGTATCTTAAAGGCGAAAATGCGTGGAGCGGCGACGACGACCATTGAGCAGTTACGGCGGATTGTGAACGCCTACACCAATCACGACCGATGCACCGTGACCGAATATCCAAGGGAATATATGGTGGAAGTGTCATATGAACTTTCCAATTACAAAAAGGAATTGGTGGAAGCCTGTCGGGCATCACTGCGCGAAGCACTGCCCGCGCATTTGGGATTGATACAGACCACTAGAACACCTGTCGAAGCGGCACCACTTTACATCGGCGGCACATTGGTGCCCTATCACCAGACGACCAACTTGCCGCCGTATCTGCCGGAATACGCACCCATGCAGGCAAACGTAAACGGCGCATTGTGCAGCATTGTGACCATCAAACTACCACCGATGGAGGTGAACTAACCATGTATGGATTTATTGTCCCGAACGCAGGACGGGACTTGATTACCAGCCTGCTTGTGGGCGAACAACTGATTTTAACTCGCTGCATGGTGGGAACCGGACAAGTGCCCGCCGAGGTGCAGCCGACGACCCTGACCGACCTTGTGCAGCCCATCGCGCAGGCAACCAGCACAGAACCGTTGGTTAAGGGCAATCAGGTAGACTTTACGATAGAGTACCGCAACGACTTAAACGGCGGGCTGGACAGCGGGTTTTATCTGTCCGAGTTTGGTGTATTTGCCAGAGCCAAGGACGGCTCGGAAGTCATGATTTATTATGGCAATCTGGGAGATTACCCACAATGGGTGCAGGCATATACAAACGGCGCGGTCGAGGTCAGACGATTCCCCGTGGCGATTGGCGTGAGCAACACACCACAAGTCATTCTGGAATATAACGCAGATGCTTTTATGACCGCTGAGGATGTTGCACAATACTGCACCGTCGTTATCCTGCCGCAGTTCTTGGACGAAGCGCGGCGGCTGGTAGAGCAGCACAATCAGAACCCGGCGGCACACCCGTTTCTGCTGGGCAAACTCGACCAGTTTGATTCCCGCCTGTCTTTGATTGAACTGCAATACGGCACAAACGTCAACGGCAACCCGTTTCGCGTGACATTTGAAAATCTGGACAGCGTGACCGTGCAAGGCGTGTGGAATGAACCGAAAGCGAGGGTGGAGTTTTAGTGAATTATGAGGCATATGTAAACAATGTAATAGAATCAGGGCAGAACATTTTTTCAGTAACATTTGATGGTCGCGGCAATTATGTTGTGCTATTTAAAAGTTATTCTTTCACAGAACCAGGAAGAGTCATTCCACAGGAAGCTAGGACAATCCAAATAGACCACCCGATAGGTGGAAGTCCGACGCATGTTAAGGTAAATATTGGAGAATATTTTGTTTTTATTCGTACATATAGCGACCAAACTCCACCTGATATATCATCACTTGTACTTACTGAATTTTATGGTAGTGCAACAAAAAGAGAACTTCTTCTTCAAAATACTTCATCTTTGTATTATTTTACCTATTCCGATGATGTAAATAGATATCGAGTTAGAGTAAAGCCGAATTCTGCACCATCCACCCCTACTACGATTACTTTGCCATCAACGGTCTACGGCGGGAAATCATGCTCGGTGAGCTGGTCGAAATCCACGGATGAGGATGGCAACTTAGAAGGGTACATCGTAGAACGTTCGTACAATGGCGGCAGTAGCTGGTCACAAATCTATCAGGGCACGGCGACCAGTACCAGCACGACCATTCCGTTTGGCACCAACACGGTCATGTTCCGCGTATGTGCCTATGATACCGAAGGGGAAAAGTCCGGTTGGCGGACAAGCTCCAACAAAACGGTGGTCAATAACCGTGCGCCCGGTGCGCCGCCGTCTATCAGTGTACCGCTTGCCCCGTCGGGCGGTGAAACGCTTACCGTGACATGGACAGCGGCGAGTGATGCAGACGGCAATCTGGAGGGCTACGAGTTAGAACGCCAGTGGGACGGCACAGGAGCCTTTACCCAACTTTATAAGGGTGCCGCGCTCAGTTATCGGGATAGTATCCCAAAAGGGGAACACACCAGTGTGATTTATCGGGTACGCGCTTATGACGCGATGGGTGCAAAATCCAGCTATACCACCAGCCCCAGCCGCACGATTGAGAACAACACCGCGCCGGTCATTACAAGCGATTTATCTGGTGATTTGGGTGTGAAGTCAGACGGCTTCACCATTCCCTACACCATAACCGATGCAGAGCAGCAAGCGGTCACGGTCACCGAAGCGGTGGGCAGCCTGATAAAGCGCAGCTACCAGCCCACATTGGGCGAACAGAACACCTTTGAAGTAACTGGCGAATACTTCCAGAAAATCCTCAATGGTGCCAATACGGTCACAATTACCGCGCAGGATACCGGCGGCAAGTCGTCTGTGCTGTCCCTGACCTTTACCAAGAAGGTACACAAGGCGGTTATCACGCTGACCGAGCCGCTGCCATCTGAACAGCAGATAGAGGTCTGTGTGCTGTCTATCACGGGTGAAATTCCAGCAGATGCCGACTGCCTGATTGAAGTGACCAACAATGGTGCAGACGAAGAACCAGTGTGGGAGGACGCGACAGCCGATGTCAAGGCGGGGCGCAACCATGTATTTACCAATAAGACGCAGACGAACGGCTGGGCATTTAACTTCCGTGTCACGGCTGAGCGCGGTCAAGACGGTGAGAGCGAGAACGGCGGTTATATCATGTCTATCCAAGGAGGGTTTCAATAACAATGGCACTTTGGTATCAACCAGATAAACAGACTCGCCCCGATGGCGAGAAGGAAAAGACCAAGCTGGAGGAGCTTGCCGACGCTTGCAGCGCTGCGATTGATGCAGGTACGTCGGTTGATTTGCCGAGCGGTAGCCGGGAATCGTTTACTTATACTGTGGCTGACCAGGCAAATGTAAGCGAGATGTTTACGGCTTGCCTTGCCGGTGCGACTGGCTACATCTACCATGCGAACGACGGCCCTTGCAAAACCTATCCGGTAGCGGATATTGTGGCAATCTACTCCACACTGTCTATGTACAAGACGGGTCAGCTGACCTATCACAACCAGCTCAAGCAGTATGTGTTGGCGCTGGACAACCCGGAAACAGTCAAGGCTGTTACTTACGGGCAGGCGCTGACCGGCATCTATTTGGAGCAGTACAATACACTCATGGCTGAAGCACAGGAGCAGATGCAGGCAGTGCTCAGCCGGTTAGGAGGCGGCAGCGATGCGGCGGATGGCTAAATATGTGTATCTCGCCTATTTTGGCGGTTCGCTTTATGTGACATTTGAGGTGTTCTGGAGAGGGCGCAGCCATTGGACAATGTTTGTTCTGGCGGCGGTGTTGTTTTTGATTATTGGTGGTCTTAACGAGATTTGGACGGGTTGGAAGCTGGTTCCGCAGGCGGTAACCGGAGCCATCATTGCCACAGTCGCAGAGCTGGTCACAGGCTGCATTGTTAACATCTGGCTCGGTTTGAATATCTGGGATTACTCAGATATGCCAGGCAATCTGCTGGGGCAAATCTGCCCACAGTTTACGCTGCTCTGGATTGTACTGAGCGCTCTTGCCATTGTGTTGGACGACATCATTCGGTGGCGGTTTTTCGGTGAAGACAAGCCACATTACAGGTTGTAGGAGGTACATATGATAATCCATCTGACAGACACAAAAGCCGCCTTGATGGGCAGTGCAGCGATTGTGGGCGGCGCAATCAGCCAGGCGTTTGGCGGCTGGGATGCCGCACTTATCACACTGCTGATTTTCATGGCGGTAGACTATGTATCCGGTCTGATTGTTGCGGGCGTGTTCCAAGCCAGCGATAAGAGTGAGACCGGCGCACTCAACAGTATCGCCTGCTGGCAGGGACTATTGAAAAAGGGCATGACCTTGGTTATCGTTCTGGTTGCGGCTCGCCTGGACATTGTTTTGGGCACGGCATTTGTGCGTGACGCGGTGGTCATCGCTTATGTGGTAAATGAGACCATCAGCATCATTGAAAACGCTGGCTTGATGGGCCTGCCGATTCCGGATGTCATCATGCAGGCCATCGAGCAGCTGCAAGGTAAAAATGAGCAAAAATAAATGTGTCCAAATTGGACACGATTGGACACATGCGAGGAGTGATATTGTGAAAGGCATTGATGTGAGCAAGCATAACGGCGCGGTGGATTGGGCACGCGCAGCGGGCAGTATTGACTTTGCCATTATCCGCGCTGGATACGGCAAGACCTATGTAGACCCGTGGTTTGAGCGCCATCTGGCGGGCGCACAGGCGGCGGGATTGCGTGTGGGCGTGTATCATTACAGCTACGCTTTGAGCATCGAGGATGTACGCACAGAGGCGCGGCATCTGCTGGATATTATCAACGGCAGGCAGTTTGATATGCCGCTTTGGTTTGATATGGAGGACGCAGACGGATATAAAAAGAAGCATGGCTTTTCCTTTACCCGTTCCCATATTTCAGCCATTACCCAAGCGTTCATTGATGTAATCCGCGCGGCTGGATACCGCTGCGGGGTATATGCGTCCAAAAGCTGGTTTGAAGATTACATCCATGTGGATTCGGACGCGGTATGGCTGGCACAGTGGGCAGACAAGCCCACCTATGGCGGTAAATTTGATATCTGGCAGAACAGCGACAAAGGCACGGTGCCCGGCGTGACCGGCAAGGTGGATACCAACATTTTGTACACAGAGTTCTGGAACGAACAGGAGGACGAAGAAAACATGAAAACCTACACACATACTGACCAGATGCCCGACTGGGCACAGAACACATTTCGGCGCTTGATTGATGCCGAGATTGTCAAAGTGGACGACAAGGGAGAAATCGCTGTGCAGGAGTGCAGTGTGCAGCCGATGGTCTATCTTGACCGCTTGTGTGGCGGGCAGATTGAGAAGCTGCCGGACGCAATCAAGGCACTGAAAACAGCAGTAATGTAAGAGCCAAGGGATAGATAAATGCTTCTGAAAAGTTTTATAGAATCATAAGATATGGATGAAATATCACACAATAATAAGTTGCATTTAAAAACAAAACCTATATTTTGAGACACAAGAAAAGGGCACCGGCTGGTGCCCTTTTCTGCATAAGTAAAAAGGTGCGCGAGTAGGTGTGTTGCACCTGCTGTTGCACCGAAAGCAAAAAGCCCATGAACTCCATGGACAATTTGCGTCATACATCTGGACTTTGCGCAGCATGGTTTCACGTTCGGTCATGGCATCAGACCCCCCATCGAAGCGGCGTGGAGTTGATTGGCGGTTCGCCAAGGAACGGCTTGTCGAGTCCGGGGAAGATGGTACCGCGGGAGAAGCCGACATCGACGGCATAAGGGGTACCCCAAGACTGGTAGGGGACGAAGCCCATTGCAAGGGATAGCAGTTTGGGGTCGATGGAGTCGGCTGGCAAGTTGCCGGAGGAGTTCTCATTGTCCTGCGGGGGCAGGGGCTGTTCGGGCTGAAGCGGCGGGGTAACATCCGGGGTCGAGGGATTATTGCCATTATTGTCGCTGCCTCCATTCTGGTTGCCGTCCTCATCGTTGACTGGCGGCAGATTGTCGCATTCGCGCGTAGTGGTTTGGCCACGCGGTGCGAGAGGGTCATAATACATGGTCATCGCTCCTTTTGAGAAAATTTGAGGGGAAAAACGCCTCATGCCAGCCTATGCGATAGGAGGGAAAGAGGTGAAGCGGCGCGAGGTGAAAAAATCTCTTGTCCTAAAATCCATTTGAGACGCATAGGTTGGAAACACAAGATTACAAGTGGAGGGAATGGACATGAAAGGCTTGCCGGAGGAACGAGCGATACGTTTGGCGCAGTATATCATAGAGGAAGGAGCGACCGTGCGGCAGGCTGCCAAGAAATTTGGTGTGAGCAAATCGACCGTACATAAAGACATCACAACGCGGCTCAAGCAGCTCAACGGGGTATTGTACACGCAGGTGCAGGCGGTACTGGGACGCAACAAGCGAGAGCGGCATATACGAGGGGGGTTAGCGACCAAAGAAAAATATCGCGCCGCCCAAGTGAATGGGCGGCGCACAGGTTTATAAGTGGCGGATTTTGTGCAGGCAGTGGGGACAGATATATTTGCCGCTGAAAGGGCAGAGGTCTTCCGTTGCACCGCAAAAGATACAATGGTTCGTATGTTTTTTAATCAAGATACAATCTTCGTACATTTGGATATCGACAGCGTCTTGTTCAACTATTTGAAGTACACGACGCATTTCGGAGGGCAGTACGACACGTCCGAGGTCGTCAACTTTTCGGACAATTCCAGTAGGTTTTTGGTTCATAGCGAATCTCTCCTCAAACGGGGTGAAATAGAAAGGAGGTGGCCAGTGTGCTATCAAGGATATGGACAGCATTTTTGGTACTTGCCTGGGTTGGGGGCATATGCTCGGGACGAACGGGGGAAGTATCACAGGCGGCTGCACAGGGAGCCGGGCAAGCGATAAAGCTGTTGATAGAGATAATTGGACTGATGATGTTCTGGTCAGGGATGATGGAAGTGGTGTCGGCATCGGGTATCGGGGCATGTATCACACGGCTCATGCGGCCATTGCTGCGGCCATTGTTTGGGGCAGCGGGAAAGGATACAAAAAGCATGGAACTGGTGAGTGCCAATGTCACGGCCAACCTTTTGGGGTTATCCAATGCGGCGACCCCGCTGGGATTGCGGGCAGCCGACCGTTTATATACCGTGTTAGGGCGCACAGGCAGTCCCCATGCCGTACTGATGCTGATTATTTTGAATACGACTTCCATACAACTCATACCGTCCACAGTTGCCGCATTGCGAACCGGGATGGGGGCACAAATGCCGTTTGATATTATGCCGGCGGTGTGGGGGGCATCCATCCTATCGGTTGCAGCGGCACTGTTTACAGCGCATTGTCTTCGACCGTTTTATCCGGAAACAGACTAACCGGCCAAACCAATCGTTGGGTGTATTATCGCATAAGTGAAATAAAACATCTGTCGAATCACGTCGATGGTTTAAGATTTTTCGGGAGGAAAGGCAAAAATGGGGGCATGGATGATACCGGCGATGCTTGCAGTCATCGCCGTGACCGGACTTGTGCGGGGCGTGGATGTATTTTCATGTTTTTTGAGTGGTGCCAAAAAAGGTGCGCAGACGGCTGCAACGATTGCCCCGACACTGGTTGGATTGCTGACAGCGGTATATATGCTGCGGGCATCGGGGGTGATTGACTGGTTGGGGGCAGTGATGCAGCCGTTTTTTTCTATACTGGGAATACCGGCGGAGTGTGCACCGCTGGTGCTGCTAAAGCCCATCAGCGGCGGCGGTGGATTGGCGCTGGGAACCGATATCATGCAGCGCGCAGGGGTAGATAGTTATGCGGGACGAGTTGCAGCGGTCATGCTGGGCGCATCGGAAACCAGTATTTATACAATCAGCCTGTATGCGGGCAGTTTGGGTTTGCGCAGTACTCGCTATGCCGTGCCCGCGGCACTGGTGGGAGATTTGACCGCGTTTGTCAGTGCGGCATTTTTTGTGCGCTTATTTTTTGGCAACGGTTAAAAAAACAATGCCCGAAAGTCCATAGACTTTCGGGCATTGCGTATTCAAAATCAAAAATGGAGAGTTAGGAAACTCAGCGAACGGTCAGGTCACCGCCGGGGATTTCCTTACCAAAGGGGCCGTCATAGGTGAAGAAGCCCTTGCCGGTTTTTTGTCCGAGCCAGCCAGCGCGAACCATCTTGCGCAGCAGCGGGTGCGGACGGTACTTCGGGTCACCAGTCTCACGGTACAGGGTTTCCATGATAGCCAGATTTACATCGTGGCCAACCAGGTCAGCCGTGTGCAGCGGGCCAGACTTCATGCCAGCGCCGTTCTGCATCGCAACGTCGATGTCGGACGGGGAAGCCAGACCATCTGCATAGATGCCGATTGCCTCGTTCATCATCGGAATCAGGATGCGGTTTACAACGAAGCCAGGGCCTTCGTTTACAGCAACCGGAACCTTGCCCAGCTCGGTCATCAGGTCGTAAGCGAACTTGAAGGTTTCGTCCGAAGTCTGCATAGCGCGGGTCACTTCAACCAGCTTCATGATTTGAGCCGGGTTAAAGAAGTGGCAGCCGATGAACTTGTCGGCGCGGTTGGGGATGCAGGCAGCCATTTCGGTGATGGACAGTGCCGAGGTGTTGGAAGCGAAGATGGTGTGAGCGGGGCAGATTTTATCCAGCTCGCGCAGCAGGTCTTTCTTCAAATCCATGTTTTCCAGAATGACTTCGATAACGAAATCGGCATCCTTTGCCACGTTGCGGTCGGTGGAAGTGGTCAGATGGTTGTCCAGCAGGTCAGCAACGCGGTCAGCGGTCATCTTTTCCTTGCGAACCAGGAAATCCAGGTCGCCCTTGATGCGCTTTACGCCGCCCTCAACGAACTGGTCTTTGATGTCGATAAGGGTTACTTCGTGGTCGTGGGTCAGGAAAACTTCAGCAATGCGCGCACCCATATTGCCGGCGCCGAATACACAAACTTTCATGATACTCTCTCCTCATAAACGAATCGCGAAAGCGATGAATTACTTGTTTTTGAACTCCTTGGCGGGCTTGTCGCGGTTCTTGTCTAGGAACCAAGCCATGCCGTACTTCTGGTCCTCGGTTGCAAAGCACTCGCCGAAGCAGTTGCCTTCGAGCTTGAGTGCAGAGTTCAGGTCGGTCTGGATGCCGACATTGACTGCTTCCTTGGTCAGAGCAACCGCGATAGGAGCCTGAGCGGCGATTTCTTCTGCGAGCTTCATCGCTTCATCCATCAGCTGGTCAAGCGGATAGACATAGTTTACAAGGCCCATAGCCAGCGCGTCCTGAGCCGAGTAGTTGCCGCGAGCGGTGTAGAGCATTTCCTTTGCCTTGCCCATGCCAACCAGACGAGCCAGACGCTGGGTGCCGCCGCAGCCAGGGGTGATGCCCAGGCCAACTTCGGGCTGACCGAACAGTGCATTGTCCGAAGCCAGACGGATATCGCAGCACATAGCCAGTTCGCAGCCGCCGCCCAGGCAGAAGCCGTTGATGGCAGCGATAACCGGGCGCTTGAAGTTTTCAATCTTCCAGCAAACGCGGTTAGAATCGTTACCGAAAGCCTTGCCTTCTGCAACGGTCATGGTGGACATCTGCGAGATGTCGGCACCAGCAACGAACGAATTAACGGTCTTGCCCTTCTTGTTTACGATAGAAGAACCGGTCAGGACAACGGCGTAAACGTCATCCATAGCGGCAATGGAATCGAATGCTTCTTCGAGCTGTGCGTACATATCGGTAGACAGCGCGTTCATTGCCTGCATATGCTGGATGGTAACGACCGCAACGTGGCCTTTTTTCTCAACGAGTACATCAGTCATGATAACAAATCTCCTTTGAGGTCAGTTTGGTAGGGGGACGGCGGTGCGCCGTCCCGACTGCCACAATTTGGGAAACCCCTTACTTACACAGTTCGTCGCGCTCAACGATGATGGCTTCGCCCATACCGCCGCCGATGCACATGGTAGCCAGACCGATGGTGAGGTCGCGCTTTGCCATTTCGTATAGCAGGGTGGTGGTGATACGGCAGCCAGCCGCACCAATCGGGTGACCCAGAGCGATAGCGCCGCCGTTTACGTTGACCTTGTCCATGTCAAAGCCCAGTTCACGGTTTACAGCAGCAGCCTGAGCAGCGAATGCTTCGTTGGACTCAATCAGGTCGAGGTCAGCAACGGTCAGACCAGCGCGCTTGAGTGCCTGACGGGTGGACTCGATGGGGCCGATACCCATGATAGACGGGTCACAGCCAACCGAACCGAATGCACGAATCTTAGCCAGCGGCTTGAGGCCATGTGCCTTAACGAAATCTTCGGAAGCGATAATCATGGCAGCGCCAGCGTCATTGATACCAGAAGCGTTACCAGCGGTTACGGTGCCGTCCTTCTTGAAGGCCGGGCGCAGCTTTGCCAGACCTTCCAGAGTGGTCTGCGGGCGGCAATGCTCGTCAGTATCGAAAATAATGGTTTCCTTCTTCTTCTTGACCTCAATCGGAACGATTTCGTCCTTGAAACGGCCGGAGGAGATAGCCTTAGCCGCCTTCATCTGGGACTCGTAGCCAATCTGGTCTTGCATTTCACGCGTGATGCCGTACTTCTCGGCAACGTTCTCGGCAGTAATGCCCATGTGGTACTGATTGAATACATCGAATACGCCGTCATAGACCATCATATCAACCATCTTGACGTCGTTCATGCGAGCGCCCCAGCGCATATTGCGGCTGATGTAGGGAGCGCCGGACATGGACTCGCAGCCGCCGACCAGCATCATCTGGTCTTCGCCCGAACGGATAATCTGAGAGCCGAGCGAGATAGCGCGCATGGAGGAAGCGCATACCTTGTTGAGGGTCATTGCAGGGGTTTCGAGGGGCAGGCCAGCGCCTACCATAACCTGACGGGCAACGTTCTGGCCGACACCGCCCTGAAGAACCTGACCGAACAGGACTTCGTCGATGGCTGCCTTGTCTACGCCAGCGCGCTCGATAGCAGCCTTAGCAGCCGCGGTGCCGAGAGCAGCGGGGGAAACATCGCGCAGCGTGCCGCCGTAAGTACCAATCGCAGTACGGGCTGCCGAGCAAATATAAACGTTCATTGGAAACTCTCCTTTTCCTGTCAATTTAGGAGGCGGGAAACAATCACGCGGCCTCCTGAGGCAGCGGGGGCGGTCGAGGCACACCCGCATACTTCGTTATAATTTTATCAAACTTTCCCGCAAAATGGAAGAGAAATCCTATATTTTTCAAAAAAACTTTTGTGCAAAATACTCAAAAAAATGCAGGATATGAAAAGGAATGGTTAAAAATGCAATCATTCTGCGCCATTTTGCAGAAACAAGGCAAAATTACTCGTCTGCCAGACCCATTTTCTCTTCACGGAAAATGCGCTCGTCCATGACCTTGACGTGTTCAGCAATCTGGGGCTTGAACTCCATCTGGTCAAGGATTTGGGTTTGCAGGTCGATACCCGGAGCGATTTCGATGAGGGTCACGCCTTCGGGACGCAGTTCAAAGACGGCGCGTTCGGTGATGTACAGAACGGGCTGATGCACTTCGTTTGCATAGTCGCCGGAGAAGGTGATATGTTCTACCTGCTTAACGAATTTCTTCTTTGCACCTTCCTGTGTGATGACCAGCTTGCCGTCTACACAGTCGGTTTTCAGACCCTTTGCGGTGAACGTGCCGCAGTAAACGACCTTTTTCGCGTTTTGGGTGATGTCGATGAATCCACCGGCACCAGCCAGACGGGTGCCGAACTTGGACACGTTCAGGTCACCGTTGGGAGCAGTTTCTGCAAGGCCGAGGAATGCGACATCCAAGCCGCCGCCCTGATAGAAGTCAAACTGTACATTGTGCGGAATGATGCACATTGCGTTTGCGGCTGCACCGAACTGAGTGCCGCCGTAGGGCACACCGGCGATAGAGCCGGCCTCAACGGTCAAGGTCATTTTGTCCGAAATGCCTTCTTCTGCCGCAACGTTTGCAATTTTTTCGGGAGCGCCGGTGCCCAGATTGACAATGGCATCCTGCGGCAATTCCATTGCAGCGCGGCGCGCAATGATTTTCTTTGCGTCCATCGGGATGGGCGGGATAGCGTCAACCGGAATCCGGAATTCGCCGGTCAGTGCGCCGTCATAGGGCATACCCAAGCACTGCATGTTTTCTTCCTCAGTGCCGATGACAACCGAATCGACGTAAATGCCAGGGATAGCGACCAGTTTGGGGTCGAGCGAACCGCCCTGCACGATTTTTTCGACTTGAACGATGACGCGGCCGCCGGAGTTCTTACAAGCCTGTGCCATTGCAGTGACATCAAGCGGGCCGATTTCGCGGTGTACGGTGCAGTTGCCGAACTCATCGCAGTAGGACGCGCGCAGGAATACGACATTGATGGGGAAGCCCTTGTACAGCAGGCGTTCGTGGCCGTCGATGTTGACCACCTTGACCAAATCTTCCTTGGTGCATTCGTTGAGCTTGCCGCCGCCATTGCGCGGGTCAGCGAAGGTTTTCAGGCCGACATGGGTAATGGTGCCGATGTTGTGTGCGGCGATATCGCGGTACATGTGTGAGATAACGCCCTGCGGCAGGTTGTAGGCTTCAATCTTGTTTGCCAGCGCCAGCTCGCCCAGATGAGGCGCGCGGTCCCAGTGGCCGCCGATAACGCGCTTGACCATGCCTTCGTGGCCGTAGTGGTCGCCGCCGGTGCCGTCGCGGTGTCCCTGACCGGCAGCAAAGAACAGGGTCAGGTCTTTGGGGTGACCGGTTTCGAGGAACCGTTTTTCCAGTGCTTTGGACAGGGTTTCGGGGCAAGCACAGCTTACAAAACCACCGGTTGCAATGGTATCGCCGTCCTGTACCAGCAGGGCAGCCTCATCTGCGGACAAAATCCTTACTTTCTTCATGAAGCATCATCCTTAATATATTTATGTATTTATAGAGTCCGGATTTTTTCAATGACTTCCGGAATGTCATCACGCTTGACACAAAGAGTCCGTTCGTTTGCGTCGATTTCCTCATATAGGTAGGGGCAGCCTGTGCAGCCGCGTATGATAAGCAGCGCGTCATAGGATTGCCCCGGAGCGGGGAGGGAGAGCGCAGCGCAGTCGGCCACGGCCTCCCGAATCTGCTGATAGGCCGCGCCGCGGTCGTAACCGGGGTTGCAGCCGCCGCAGAATTTTACGGCGATTTGGCGCATAAGACCTCCTGCGAATGAATGTGTAGAAATAGACAACGAAAGGCACTCGGTAAAGAGTGCCTTTCGTGAGAAGTAAAACGCTTAGTCGATGCGAGCAATCTTCTTGGCAAGCTCCTTCTTCATTTCCATATTGCACTGACGGGAAATCATGATGCGCTGTGCCTGCGGCGAGCCGGCACCGTGCATGGATTCGGGCAGATAGCCGACAGCGGCGGTGCCCATGGTCATGTTTTCAATCAGGCGCAGTACGCGCATACGGTCTTCGGTGGGAACCGAAGCCACACCCTTGAAGTACTTGTCGATATAAGCGTGCAGTTCGGGGTGACGGAAATCGGCCTCAGAGGGCAGCGTAACCATTGCGCCGCCTGCGAGGTCTTGTGCCAGACGAGCAATGTCATAGGGGAAACGGGTTACGTTCTGCTTGCAGACGTTGGCCAGCAGCAGGTCAATCAGGTAGTTGCCCGACTTGGTCTTGGAACCCTGCGAGGAGCAAGCGATACCACAGCAGTACAGGGTTTCGTTGAGATGTACCATCTCGATGAGCTTGTCCTTTACATGGGAAGCCTTTGCGCAGCCTGCCATGTCAACCGAAAGAGCGGTTGCACCGATGAGGACATCGCCCACGCCAACCTTACAGCCGCCGTAGGACTGACGGTGGTAGCCTGCGAAGCGCTCGACAATCATGCCAGCGAACTTGACTTCGCCGTTGAGGAAGATGCGGTCGTTGGGCACGAACACGTGGTCGAAGATAACCAGAACTTCGTGACCACCATAGGTCTTGTTGCCCACGTCGATGTCGTTGTATTCTTCCAGCTTGCGGGTGTCGCACGACTGGCGGCCATAAATAAGGGTGATACCTTCAGAATCGGTGGGAACGGCGAAAGAGATTGCGTAATCTTCGTCGCCCTCATGCATTGCAATGGTAGGCATGACCAGAACTTCGTGCGAGTTGACAAAGCCGGTCTGGTGCGCCTTTGCACCGGTGACGTAAACGCCATCGGGGGTGCGCTCTACGACATGCAGGAACAGGTCGGGGTCGGCCTGCTTGGAGGGAGCCAGCGAACGGTCGCCCTTCACGTCGGTCATTGCGCCGTCAACGGCCAAATCTTCTTCCTGCACACGGGTGAGGAACTTGACAAAGTTTTCGTGGTATTTAGTGCCGCAAGCCTCGTCAATTTCGTAGGTGGAGGAGAATACCGCGTTCATCGCGTCCATGCCGACACAGCGCTGGAAGCAAGCGGCAGTTTTCTGACCGAGCAGGCGCTGCATCTTGACCTTTTTAATCAGGTCGTCGGTGGACTGGTGCATATGGGTGAAGCGGTTGATTTTCTTGCCGGAGATATGGGAAGTGGCGGTCATCAAGTCCTCATACTGCGGGTCTTCCGCCAGCGCATAGGTTGCGGCAAAGGAGTTAAGCGAAGGGCGAATGACCGGGTCATCGACCGGGTTTTCGATTTTCTTGCCGAACATCCATAGATTCAGGTTGAGCTTGCGCAGGGATTCAATGTACTGGTCCTTGGTCATCATAACAGAAACAGTATCCTTTCTTTCAAAAAATCAGAATCAATGGCGGAAGAAGGAGAGGAAGTTCCGCCGGATAAGGAGAGCCGATTCCGAATCAGGGAATCGGCTCCGGAATGGATATTTTATAAGATGCGGAGTCCGTTTGGATTAGAAACACTCGCGGTAGATGCGCTCCATCAGCTCCTGCGTCATCGGGCGATAGGAGTTGGTGATAAGGCGCTGCTGGTTTGCGATAACCGATACCGGGAAGCCGGTGATGTCGGCTTCGGTAAAGCCGTACTCATGCAGCGGCTTGAGCGGCAGAACCTTTTCCAGTGTTACGTTCAGAGTGCGCAGTGCATCGTCCTTGGAGCAGCCCAGGCAGCGTGCAACGATTTCCTTGAACTTGCCCAGTTCGCCGTTCGGCTCATACTCGTCGTAAACTTCGAGAATCTTGCTGAACAGTGCATAGTTGGATTCGCCGTGCGGAACGTGATAGGTGCCGCCGAGCGGGAAGGACATACCGTGAACGGTTGCGCAGCCAGCCTTGAGGAAAGCGATACCAGCGAACAGGGAAGCAGTGACATACTCACCCAGATAATCCAGACGAGCGTCCGGGCCTTCCAGTCCAATGCGGCGGAAGCCTTCCAGAATCATTTCGATTGCCTTAACCGAGTACATCTCAGAAGTAACGGTCTTGCGGTGGGGCGACAGGAAAGATTCGGTTGCATGAATCAGCGCGTCGATAGCCGAAGCTGCGAACGGCTTGTAAGGCAGGGTCTTGAGCAGGTCGGGAATCAGGCATACCTTGTTCGGGATGATGTCGTCGGAAACCAGACCGAGCTTGGTTTCGCCGCCGGTCAGCTTGCCGTCCTTTTCGTCCTTGACGATAGCAACCGAAATGTTGGTAACTTCGGAACCGGTGCCGCAGGTGGTGGGGATAGCAATGACTTCCTTTTCATGTACAACAGGCTCTCTCTTGAAGTAGAGTTCATGCACGGAAGAAGGACGCTTGCAGCCGAGCAGCTTGCACAGGTCCATGATGGCGCCGCCGCCGATGGCAATAACACGGTCGTAGGAGTCGTAAGGAATCTTCTCGTACATGGTTTCAATCATGGCCTCGGACGGCTCACCCGCACCGAACTTTTCCTGGAATACATAGGTGCAGGGCAGGTTGTATTGTTCCATGAAGGGCTTGTAAATAAACTCGTTGGTCAGGACAACATCGCGTTCGCCCAGAGAGAACTCCTCAGCAAATTCGCCAAAGTTCTGGAACTTGTAGATGGTGGGAGCAATGATAATCTCTCTCTTATCCTTCATCAGAGAAGCGCTAAAAGAATCCATGTAAAACATCTCCATTTTATAAATTTCGTGTGTAAAGACCGATAACGGATATCGGCTTTTCACCGGTGGAAAAGGAGCGCGGTGTGAGCGCTCTTTGCTTCTGAGATAATTGTACCAAAAACCAAGCACGAGTTCAACAGGAAATAACAAAAAACATACCACTTTTTTTATGGCGTCTTTATGGTATTGTTATGGGGTTGTGATAACAAAAGGGCAAAGTCGAATTTTTCGACTTTGCCCTTGTTTAAACGTACAAAATGAATTGTAAATTGGCTTTTATGAAATTTATCCACAACAAACGGTTATGGGGCTTGACAAATTAGGAATTTTGCGAAAAACGGCTGAGGAAAGATTGGGTGCGGGCGTTCTGAGAATTTCCGAACACCTGTTCTGGTGTACCTTCCTCCACAATGACCCCATCTGCCATAAAGATAACATGGTCAGCGACATCGCGGGCGAAAGCCATTTCATGTGTGACAATCACCATCGTCATGTGTTCTTCGGCCAGTTCACGGATGACTTTGAGGATTTCGCCGGTCAGTTCGGGGTCAAGAGCCGAAGTTGGTTCATCGAAGAACAGGATACGAGGCTGCATGGCCAGTGCACGGGCAATCGCCACGCGCTGCTGTTGACCACCCGACAGTTCACACGGATAGGACGCTTCCTTAGATTCCAAGTTCATTTTGCGCAGCAGTTCGCGTGCGCGTTCAATGGCCTGTTCGCGTGAGATGCCGCGGATACGGATGGGCGCATCAATCAGGTTTTCCAGTACCGAGAAATGGGGGAACAGGTTAAAGTTTTGGAATACCAGACCGACATTTAAGATAATATCGTGCAGCGTTTTTTTGTCAGCATATACAGCGCGTCCGTTTTCTGTCCACATCATTTTTTCCCCGCAAACGGTGATGTTTCCGCGGTCGGCGGTTTCGAGCTGGGTCAGGCAGCGCAGAAAGGTCGATTTGCCCGAACCCGAAGGCCCGATGATGGAGACGACCTGCCCTTCGGAAACCTGCATGGAGATATCTTTGAGCACGCGCAGACTGCCAAAGGATTTTTCAATATGGTTGGCTTCGATAAGATTCATAGCAATTATCCTTTATAATAGTTGAGCTTTTTTTCCAGCAGTTTGAACGCATATTCTACCACAGCGTTCAGGATGAGGAAGATAACGCCGGCAATGACCAGCGGCAGGATACTGGAATTGGTGGTCATGAGTTTTTTTGCCGAATCAAACAACTGGGGCTGACCGATGACGTTGGCAAGCGCGGAATCCTTAATCAGCACCATAAATTCCGAACCGGTCGGGGGGATGACGCGCTTGACGACTTGGGGCAGGATGATATGGAAAAAGGTTTGTGTTTTGGTGTAGCCGAGCATTTTTGCGGCTTCATATTGACCATGTGGAATGGAGTCAATGCCCGAACGGAAAATTTCGCCGAAGTAGGCGGCATAGTTGATGCTAAACGCCAGAATGGTGGCGGTGAAGCGGTCCATGCCGACGTGGAATATGTAAGAGGGAGCATACATGACGAACATAAGCTGAAGCATGAGCGGGGTACCGCGCATGATGAGCTGATAGAACTGTACGACCCAAGAGATGGGACGGATACGGAAGCGGCCGATTGGAACGCCGAGATTGAGGTTACGGCCAAGCGCGACCAGAAAGCCGAGCGGAACCGATAAGATGACCGTCCAAATGAATATTTTTAGGACGTCAACGGTTCCATCCAGCAGGACAGGCATCATGCCCGAAATTTTGTCCAATAAATCGAAAAACATGGGTTCCTCCTGTGTTTTGGGGTGCAGAAATGCGAGTGGCTCTTTATTATATCATAGAAATCTGTCGAGCGGGGCGGTATCGCACAAAAAGAGCGGATAAAATATCCGCTCTTTTTTGTGCAGTTGAGACAAAATCAGGCTGCATCGTCTGTATTTTCGGTTGCAGAAGGTGCTTCTACCGTGGTGATATCCGAGCCAAACCACTTGGTCGAGATTTCAGCCAGTGTGCCATCTTCTTTCAGCTCGACCAGCGCATTGTTTACCGCATCGGTCAACTGTGTTTCACCTTTGCGGAAGCCGATGACGTAGTTTTCGGCATACAGGAAGTCATCCATTACGCGCAGATTTTTGCCGCCGGTCTGAATGAGGTAGTTTGCAACGGTTTCATCCATCAAAGCTGCGTCAGACGCGCCGCTTTCGACGTCGAGCAGACAGGACATATTGTTATCCATGCCGACCATCGTGGTATTGTCCTTGAGCTTGGGTTCTGCATCATAGGCTTCCTGCGCGGTCGAGCCGGTTTGCAGGGCAATGTTCTTGCCACTCAGGTCGTCCATTGTCTGGTAGCTGGAGTCGGTGGGGACGACCAGAACCATATGATTTTCCAGATAGGGGATGGACAAGCTCATCGCTTCGGCGCGGTCTTCTGACCAGGAAAGACCATTCCAGATGCAGTCAATGTTCTTGGTATCCAGTTCCATCTGCTTGGAATCCCAGTTGATGGACTGGGTAACCAGTTCAACGCCCAACTTTTCGCACACCTTAGCAGCTACGTCGATATCAAAGCCGATGATGGTGCCCGACTCGTCCAAAAAGCCCATCGGGGGAAGCTGGTCATCCAGACCGAGAACCAATGTACCCTTATCCTGAATGTATGACAAAGAGGTGGTATCCTCGGTGGTGGACGAAGCGGTTTCGGATGAAGTATCTGTGTTTTCGCCGGATTGTGTGGTGGTGCCGCCGCAAGCGGTCAAGAGAGAAGCGGAAACAGCGCCTGCACACAGCAGCGCAAACAATTTTTTCTGATTCATGGGAAAATAGTCTCCTTTATGTTTAAAATCATCCCTTATAGAATGGGATTACAGGACATCAGCCGCAGTCCCGTAGATAGTGTTATTAGTCTACCACTTTAACATAGCAAAGTCAAGAGGAAAATACCGCGTATTTTCCATCCAATGCGGACAAAAATCTTGCAATCGAGCGGGGCGGGCGCTTGATGGTAAGCGGAGAAGTGTGCTATACTATATATGATTATGCACAAAAGACTTATCGCAAGAGCGATGCAAAAATGGGATTCAAATGAATCGAGCAAAAAGCGATGGAGTAAAAAATGAAATTAAAATCACTGCAAGGTCATTTTGGGAATATGAATGGCCGAAAAATAGAATTTGCCGATGGATTTTCCCATCTCGTCTTACCCAATGGCTGGGGAAAATCTACACTGTGCGCGTTTTTGCGGGTGATGCTGTACGGGTTGAACTTGTCGCGGCGCGACACACAACAGATGCTTTCCGATAAATCCAAATATGTACCACAGGACGGGCACGCGATGTCCGGCCGGTTAGAGATTGAGTGGAACGGGCGGTTGGTCACCATCCTGCGCCAGACCGGAAAAGGCGGCCCGATGCAGGATTTTGACGCATTTTACACCGATACGGGTGAGAAATGCCGCTTGCTGACCGCCAAAAATTGCGGGCAGGTGCTGCTCGGCATGGGCGAGGATGCGTTTTTGTCCAGTATGATGGTAGATGGAGAGGATATGAACCGGCCGTCGGAGGAATTGCAGCAGTTGCTGCTTTCGATGGCACAGACCGGTGATGTCTCTGGTAGTACGGCACAGGCACTTTCCCAGCTTGACCGCTGGCGGCTGGACATTCAGGCCAATCGGGGAAAGGGAGAACTGCCCGATGCCCAGCGTGAGCAGGCAGCACTGGAGGAGAAACTGGAGCGGCTGGAAAGCCTGTCACATGACATTGCAAAACAAAAAGAACAGTGCCGAGCACTAGAAAAACAGGCACAGCAGGCGCAAGATGCGTATGAAAGCGAATACCAATCCTATACTGAGCGCATGGCCGATGCAGATAGCCGCCGCCGTATTTTGTGCGAAGAGCGCCAGCAGCGTATCCATGAGATTAAAGACCGGATGCCGGATGAAGCACTGGTGCGGGAAGCGGGAGAAATCCTGTATGGGTATGAAGGTGCAGTGCGGCTGGAGCGAGAAAAGCGTGAGAGTATGCCTGTCATTGAAACCCGCCGCCGTCAGGCGGTCGAGCGCATGGAAAAGGCACAACTTGAACGTGAAATAGAGGTAAATCGCGTCACACGCCCCAAGATTCGCTGGATTGCAGGTATCTTTGCGCTGATATTTGGCCTGTTGGCGGCTGCTACCGGTGTGTTGCAAGTCGAATGGTTTCCGGGCATGGCAGAGGTTGCAGGGGTGTCGGGTTCGAGTAAACTGCCGATTATCCTGTCTATTTTGGCAATCGTATGTTTACTATTGACCTTTCTGGGCAGCGTACAAAAACCGCCCGCACCGTTGCCTGACATGGAGGAAAAGAAAAAGCAACTAGAATTGGAATATCAGCGCTTGTTGAATGAACAACAAATGGCGGCCTCTGTTTTGATGGATGAACGTGACCGCGTGATAGAAGCCGGTCGCAAACTGTCCGCAAAGGTAAGCAATGTCGAAGACGCAGCCGAGGTCATTCGGTCGTCACTGGCAGATTTACAGTTGATTCGCCGTGAACAGAGTGCGTGGGGCGATGCCGTGTTGGAGATGCAGCGCGGCGAAGAGGAGCAGGACGAACAAGAACAGCTTGATATCTTACATGCCAAACAGTCGGAAGCACGCCGCAAGGCCGACGCAGCCAAAGAACAGCTTTTGCGGTTGCAGGGGCAGGCGGATGCGATTGGCACACCCGAACAGGTGCGCGCACAGTTGTCGGTTTGTCGGGAACGAGTTGGCAAACTGCAAAAGCAGTATCAGGCAGTCAAACATGCGCGTGATATTGTGGCGCAGGAAAATGCAGGGTTGCAAGCGCGGGTTTCGCCGCAGATTACCAAGCTGGCGCAGTCCTATTTGGCCTATCTGACCGCCGACAATTATCAGGAGATTCGGTTGGATGACCGCTTCCGCGCGCGAACGGCAGGGGCAGACGGGCAGCTATTGGGAGAATTGCAGCTTTCTTCGGGCGCACGCGACCAATTGTACTTAGCATTGCGGCTGGCGATTTGTGAAACGTTAGTGGGTGCCAAGGAAGCACCACTGATTTTGGATGACCCGTTTTTGACCTCGGACGATGCCAGGACCGAGCGGGGTGTGGCATTGCTCAAGGAACTGGGGCGCAAACGGCAGGTTGTTCTGCTTACTTGCCGACAGAATGGAACATAAGCGGCAAAAAGAGGGAGAAGCACACGAAATTTCGTGTGCTTCTGTGTTTTTATGGAGAGAAAACGGGCAGAATAAAAGAGCAGGGAAGCAAATTGCTTCCCTGCTCGGCGGTGTTGTCGGATTAAAAAAATTATTTTTTGATTATTTTGCGTAATCAACTGCGCGAGTCTCTCGAATCATGTTGATTTTGATTTGACCCGGGTAGTCAAGCTCGTCCTCGATATGTTTTGCAATATCGCGGGCAAGCAGCACCATGCTGTCATCCGAAACTTCGTCGGGCTTGACAATAATGCGAATCTCGCGTCCTGCCTGGATTGCATACGAACTAGAAACACCGGGCGTCGTATTTGCAATATTCTCCAGTTTTTCCAAACGCTTGATATAGTTTTCCAGATTTTCACGGCGAGCACCCGGACGTGCAGCAGAAATGGCATCCGCAGCCTGAACCAAGCAGGCGATGACGGTCTGCGGTTCAACATCACCGTGGTGAGCGGCAATTGCGTGTATAATCTGGGGATTTTCCTTGTATTTTTTCGCCAAATCTACACCGATGCTGACATGGGAGCCTTCGACCTCGTGGTCAACGGCTTTGCCGATATCATGCAGGAGACCGGCTCTGCGAGCGGGCACGGGGTCAAGACCAAGCTCGGACGCCAGAATACCGGCGACATGCGCGACTTCGATAGAGTGCAGCAAGACGTTCTGGCCATAGCTGGTGCGATAGCGCAGACGGCCGAGGAGCTTGACAAGCTCAGGGTGTAAACCGTGAATACCGGTTTCAAACGTGGCGCGTTCGCCCTCGCTTTTGATGATTTGTTCGATTTCGCGTCGAGATTTTTCCACCATTTCCTCGATGCGGGAAGGGTGGATACGTCCATCCGCGATGAGTTTTTCGAGTGCCATGCGCGCGACTTCGCGGCGCACGGGGTCGAAAGAAGACAAGGTAATCGCTTCCGGTGTGTCATCAATAATGAGGTCAACACCGGTAAGGGTTTCAAGGGTACGAATATTTCGACCTTCACGGCCGATGATACGGCCTTTCATTTCATCGTTGGGCAGCGGTACAACCGAAACGGTTGCTTCGGCAACGTGGTCGGCGGCACAACGCTGGATTGCAATGGAAATCAGCTCACGGGCGGTTGATTCGGCCTCGTCTTTCATGCGCTGATTGATTTCGCGCAGCTTGACGGCGGCATCGTGCTGAGCCTCCTGTTCGATGGAGGAAACCAGATAATCTTTTGCTTCCTCGCGGGTCAAGCCGGAAATACGTTCCAATGCGGCAATCTGCTCATTTTTGAGCTGGTCGCACGATTCTTGAGTTTTCTGAACCTGCGCAAGTTTGCGGTTCAGCTCTTCATTTTTTTGTTCAAGCGCATCGGTTTTGCGGTCAAGCGCTTCTTCCTTCTGTGTCAGGCGGCGCTCCAATTTTTGAGTCTCGTTGCGGCGCTCCTTGATTTCACGTTCAGCTTCGGTACGGTTTTTGTGAATTTCGTCCTTGGCTTCCAGAATCGCCTCGCGTTTTTTGGTTTCGCCAGCCTTAATGGCATCGTTAATGATGCGGGTGGCTTCTTGTTCGGCACTGCCGATTTCTTTTTCGGCTACCTTTTTTCGATACAGGCAGCCAACGAATACACCGATAATCAATCCGACAACACCAACAATCAGAGTGATTATGGTATTCATGTTTTCTGTCAAACACCTCCAGGAAATTTTTTGGAAATCTGCAAAGCAATAATAACCCACCATAAGTTTCATGGCCTGGGCGCCGATGAATATTACAAAAGGTATTACCACAAATATTGTATAGCCTTTTGTCTTTCCTGTCAAGGAGCAGGCACGATTTTGGTGTATCTTTCATACACCCTGACAAACACGCGCCCGAAGGCCGAACGGGTACTTGTGGAGCATGGGGAAGATGTAGTATAATAAAGAGGTTAAACAGTCGAATGGATTGAAAAAATGGGCGTACAGATGCAAAGTGCGCAGTAAATAGAATTTCCAGATGGAATAATATGGAGGAACCCTTATGCACGATTCCATACGCCGCAGACAATGCGGCGATTTGGTATATTATACTTGTGACCGCTTGCCGGTGCGGCATGCCTTTACCACCAAACGAGGCGGAGTCAGTCAAGGTGACTGTGAAAGCCTGAATTTTGGTTTTCAGCGCGGCGACAAGCCGGAAAACGTCCGGCGTAATTATGAAATATTGGCAGATACGCTGCAAATACCGTTTGGCCGTATGACCTTGACCCAACAGGTGCATGAAAGCCGGGTATCGGTTGTGGAAGAATCCGCGGTTGGAACTGGTTTGCATCAGCCAATGGATTGGCGGTCGGATGCACTGGTAACCGCTCTGCCAAATACACCGCTGGCAGGCTTTTATGCCGATTGTGTTGTAACTTTATTTTGTGATGTAAAGGCTGGTGTATGTGCGGTCTGCCATGCCGGATGGCGGGGAACTGCACAGGAGATTGCCGCCAAGACCGTGGATAAAATGGCCGAATTGGGTGCATCGCGGCAGTCGATTGTGGCAGTGATAGGCCCGTCTATCTGCTGTGACTGCTTTGAAACCGATGCCGATGTGCCGCAAGCCATGTATGCACAGATGGGCGACCGGGTTGCCCCGTTTATTCAAACACGCGGCGCAAAGTATCATGTGGACTTGCAGGGTATTCAGCAAATGACCTTGCGTTATGCTGGATTGCAAGAAGAAAATATCATTAACAGTGGTCTGTGTACAAAGTGCATGTCCGATGTATTTTGGTCACATCGGGCAACAAATGGGCATCGCGGCGTACAGGCGGGGGTGATTTGCCTGTGAGAACGAGCAAGATTGCGCGTGTGGCAGCCTGTGCGCTAGCGTTGTCCCTGCTATGTGGATGCACGCTGACCGAGCGGTTAGACGAGAACAGCCCGTCATTGACCCAATTGGTCAACGAAAGCCAGCGGCAGCCGGGTGAGGTCTCTCTGGCTTACTATACCGCGGAAAAGGTCAACCCGATTACATCGGTTTCTACGCTCAATCGCGTCGTATGTGAAGCACTGTATGAAGGTGTGTTTTGTTTGAATGATTCCTTTGAGCCAGAACCGGTTTTGTGTGAAAGTTATGAGATGGAAGGGACACGCTGCACACTGGTGCTCAAGCAGGGCTTGAAGTTTTCCGATGGGTCGGACGTGACAGCGGAAGATGTCGTATATAGTTATCGGTTGGCAAAGTCTACCAGTACGTCACCATATTATACACGAGCTTCTTACATGTCCTCGATTCGCGCAGTTGATAATCGCACCATTCAAATTGACCTGACCGCGGCAAACAGTCGTTTTTTCAGCCTACTGGACATTCCTATTTTTAAGAAAGGGAGTGAGGGCAGCGATTTTGCGATTGGAACCGGGCCATTTGCCGCCGCCAAAACCGATAATGAATATAAATTGATGCCCAACGAATATTGGCACGAAGGAAAGGTTACAACAGTAGCGTCGATTGGTCTGGTGGGTACAGTGCGTGAAGATGCGGTCGTCAGTAGTTTTTCGACTGGTGACATTTCGGTGACGCGCGCCGAGCGTATCAGCGACGACCCAGCGACGATTAAGGGTGCGGTGGATGTTTACCAGACCCCGACAACCGAACTGCACTATTTAGGTGTGCGCATGTCTCATCCACTGCTGGGCAATGAGAATTTCCGCAAGGCGTTAAGTTTGGCGATTGACCGCACGATGATTTGCAAATCTTCCTTGCAAACCTTTGCCGACCCGGCAGTGGTTCCGGTCAATCCACAGCCGGAGATGGTGCAGGAAAGCCGGTTATCTGGCGCATTGGAGCAGGCAAACAGCTATTTAGCACAGATGGGGATTCAGGATATCAATGGTGATGGACGGGTGGAAACCAGTTCGGGACAAACCATTAGCCTGACCTTGTTGTGCAATTCGGAAAATAGCTTTAAAAATAACGTATGTAGTCAACTGGTGACCGCATTCGGACAGCTCGGCATACAGCTCAATGTAAACAGTGTGCCGTTTGAACAGTATCAACAGGCGCTCAACAGCGGTATGTTTGATTTGTACTATGGAGATGTTTTGCTTTCTCCTGATTTTGACTTGCGTGCGCTGCTCATGTCGGGCGGCTCGCTCAATTATGGACGCATCACCGATGCAACGTTGGACAGTAAGATTATGTCCATGCGGACTGCGGGAACAGCCGAGCGAGAGCAGGCAGAAGATGCTTTTTATGAATATTTTCTGGGGCAGATGCCCATTTTGCCGCTGGCATTTGAACGCAATCAGGTGATTGTACGAAGCGGATTATTAACAGGTTTTAATCCGCGTCCCTATAATCTATTTTGGTCGCCTGAGGAATGGAGGCTTGGATGAAGAAAATTGTATTAGGTCTTTCGGGCGGAGTCGATTCGGCAGTTTCGGCGCGGCTTTTGCGCGAACAAGGCTATGAAGTGTATGGACTGTATATGGATGTCGGCTTAGGCGGTGCGCCCGAAGCGCAGCGCGTCGCGGATGCCCTGCATATTCCGCTGTATATTGCGCACAGGGAGCAAATGTTCGAGCGGGAGGTGTGCGGATATTTCCAGCATGAGTATCAGACCGCACGCACTCCCAATCCCTGTGTGGTGTGCAACCGTAAGGTGAAGTTTACAGCCTTGTGCCAGTATGCCGATGAAATCGGAGCACCCTATATTGCGACCGGACATTATGCCCGTATCGGGCGCGATGCGCAGGGGCGTGCATTGTTGTTGCAGGCACGTTCGCCCAAAGACCAGTCCTATATGCTGGCAAACTTGCCGCGTTCGGTGCTCGAACGCTGTGTATTCCCGCTCGGAGAGGCGGCCGACAAAGCCGAAGTGCGTGCGCTGGCGCGTGCCAGTGCCATTCCGGTTGCGGAAAAGAAAGACAGCATGGATGTGTGCTTTATTCCCGACGGAGATTATGGACGATGGCTGGAACAGCGCGGAGCGGCACTTGCACCGGGCAATTTCGTTGACGAGAACGGCAAGGTGTTGGGACAGCACAAGGGATTGCACCAGTATACCGTTGGACAGCGCAAAGGGCTTGGTGTGGCAGCAACCGGACGGCTGTTTGTACACGAACTGCGGCCAGAGACCAACGAGGTGGTCTTATCGCTCAATGATGTATTCCGGAAGCAGATTACGGTGTCAGCCCTCAATCTGTGCGCACCGGAGTATGCCGAGAGCGGTGCATTTGACTGTCAAGCGCGGGTGCGCTATTCTAAGCGCAGCAATGCGGCACATGTGACGCTACAAGCGCAAGAAAAGGCGGTCGTCACTTTTGATGAACCGGTACGCGCACCGGCAGCCGGACAGTTTGCCGTTTTTTATGATGGAGAAATCGTCATTGGCGGCGGATTTATCGACGGATAAGGGGAAGTTATGAAAGAAGACAAAGAATGGATTGGACATGCACTGGCAGTCGGTACGGTTGCAGTGTGGGGCACGACCTTTATTGCAACCAAAGTATTGCTGGAGCATTTTACTGCGGTTGAGATTTTGCTGATACGCTTTGTGTTGGGATTTGCCGCTTTGTCATTGGCCTATCCCAAACGGCTGCATGTTCAATCCAAATGGCATGAACTTTACTTTGCCGGAGCCGGATTGACCGGTGTACTGATTTATTATTTGCTGGAAAATGTGGCGCTGGGCTACTCGACGGCCTCAAATATTGGCGTGATTGTGTCGTGTGCGCCCATGTTTACCGCGATTTTCTGGGCGATAGCGGCGCACGAACGGTTACAGACACGGTTTGTTGTTGGGTTTGGGCTTGCCATCAGCGGGATTGCGTTTATCTCGTTCAGTGCAGGAGAACAGGTGCAACTCAATCCTATAGGAGATGTACTCGCGCTGTGCGCGGCGATTGCGTGGGGTGTTTATTCTGTGCTCAGCCGTCGCTTGGCAGAATTTGGGTATCATCCGATTGCGATGACCCGGCATATCTTTTTATATGGTGTTATATTTATGCTTCCGGTTGTGTGGAAGAGTGGTTTTTCCCCAACTGGAGAGGCTCTGCGGCAGCCGATAGTTTTGCTTACGCTGGCGTTTCTCAGTTTTCTGGCAAGCGCGGCTTGTTTTGCGACGTGGAATATTGCGGTCAAGCGGCTGGGTGCGATAAAAACAAGTGTGTACATCTATTTATCTCCCGTGGTCACGATTGTCTGTGCAGCATTGGTGCTGCATGAACATATGGCCGTACAAGCGTTTTTTGGTACGGTATTGGTCTTTCTTGGATTGCTCGTTTCAGAAGGGCGCTTGATGCGTAAAGGGGGGTGATAGGTATGCAGCGCACAGCACAGAAAGCCTGCAAAAAATCGTTTTCCAGATTGGGCTGGGTGCTGATTGTCTCACAGCTTTTGATGTTGGGCGTGGTGTGGGCAGGAGAACAAATATATGCGCTGTTTCTGGTGATTCGCTACCCGATGGCAACCAATGCAGATATTAGTCGCATGTTGTACGACAGTGGCGGTGCGCTGATTGCGGGTGCGCTGGCAGGCATTGTGCCTTGTTTTGCGCTTGGACTGACAACGCGTGTGCAGGAATTGCCGGGATACTTTTTAAGGCAGCGCAAATGTTTAAACTGGGTGGTTGTACTGGGCAGCTTGTTGTTGGTTCTGGGCTTGCAGAATATTGCTTCGCTGTTCACGATACCCATGGAACTCATCGCTAACCAACTGAATGCTTCTTTTTATAGTGCATACGAAAGTGCGACAGCGGTTTCGGTTACGCCGACCATGCTGGCATATAGTGTGCTGATTGCTCCTTTTTGCGAAGAATTGCTGTACCGTGGCTTCGTGTTGCAGTATCTCAAGCCCTATGGCAAAACATTTGCGATTGTATTTGCCGCCGTTCTGTTTGGGTTGATGCACGGCAATATCATTCAGCTTCCGATGGCGCTTTTGTGTGGGATGCTGTTTGGTTACATTGCGTTGGAATATTCGCTTCCAGCGTCGATTCTCATTCATGCGTTGACCAACTTTACAGCCGAAGCGGTCAGCTGGCTCAGTTCGGCAGATGAAGTTGCGGCCGAAGCGGTCAATCAGGCGTTGTTTGCGTTTGGATTGGTTGCGCTATTTTTGTGCATCTCCAAGTTATGGCGGCCGATTGTGACCTATGCCCGCAAGGGCTATGCCGAAAAGGGTGTCATTCGCTTGCTTATGACTTCACCGCCTATTATATTGCTTATCACTTATTTGGTTGTATTGACTGGGCTGAGCATTAAACCAATTTGAATCAATATGAAAAAGAGCTGATTTCCGAAATTTGGGAAATCAGCTCTTTTGGTTTTGAAATTATGTGGATTGACCGTTAAACTTTTGAGCAGCGGCGGAGGGGCCGTTGCGAATGATTTCTTCCGCAGCTTCCATTGCACGAGCGGCGGCCTGTTGGATTTTTTCTTCCTCTTCTCCTTGGAATTTAGAAAGTACCCAATCAGCTAAATCGTAATCGGGATGCGGTTTGGCGCCGATTCCAATTTTGACACGGGGAAATTGGTCGGAGTTTAGCTGGTAGATAATATTTTTTACGCCGTTTTGTCCACCGGCAGACCCTTTGGCGCGCACACGCAGGCGCCCTACATCAAGAGAAATGTCGTCAAACAGCACGATAATGCGTTCAGGGGGGATTTTGTAAAATTCTGCTGCATCGCGCACGGCTTCGCCGGATAAATTCATAAACGTCTGTGGTTTGACAAACAATACCCGTTTGCCGCCTAGGGTGCCTTCTCCAACCAGTGCTTTGAATTTCATGCGGTCAATGCGCTGACCGGTTTTGGTACAGTAAGCATCCAGTGCGCGAAAACCGGCGTTGTGACGTGTATTTTCGTATTTAGAGCCGGGATTGCCCAAACCGACCACCAACCATTCAATTGGGCCGGATACAGGGTCGGCAGATTGTTTGCGTTCTTGTTCCAGTTTTGCGAAGATATCAAATATAGACATAATGGACTCCTTGGAAAAAGCTCTCCATTTTCAGGAGAGCTTTCACGATTGCGATTTTTGTTATTCTACCGAAAGGATATAATAGTAAATGGGCTGTTCGCCGCTGATGACTGTGATTTCAAGGTCATGGTTTTCCTTTCGGAACAGTTCTTCTACCTTGGCGGCTTCTTCCTCGCTGACCCCTTCGCCGTAGATAATCGTGGCAAAGGCACTGTCGCTGGTGACAAGCTCACGAATGAGCTTTTTGACTACGTCATAAGGACGCTTGCTGTTGGCGGTCAGTTTTCCTTCGCACAGGGCGAGATACTCGCCTTCTTTGATTTTCTTGCCGTCAAATTCTGAGTTTCGTGCGGCATAGGTGACCTGTCCGGCGCGTACACCAGCAATCGCTTCTTTCATAGCGGCAGTATTATCAGATTCTTCCGCTTCGGCATCGAAAACCAACAGAGCAGAAATACCTTGTGGGATGTTTTTGGTTTGCATCACGATAACCTGCTTGTTGTCACACAGAGAAGCGGCCTGTTCAGCAGCCATGATGATGTTTTTGTTGTTGGGGAAGACATAGACGATTTCAGCCGGCGTACGGTCGATTGCACGCAGAATATCCTCGGTTGAGGGGTTCATGGTCTGACCGCCCTGCACGATTTCGTCACAGCCTAAGTCGGCAAATACGTTTTGCAGACCGTTGCCGGCTGCGACCGCAACAAAACCATATTTCTTTTCCGGTGCGCAAATTTCGCGATTAACTGGAGCGACCGTACCTTCGATGACTTTGGCGGTGTGTTGCTGGCGCATATTCTCAATTTTTACGGTGAGCAGCGGGCCGAATTTGAGACCTTCTTCCAGCACTTTGTTGGGCTGGTCGGTATGCACATGCACCTTCACAATGTCATCATCTTCCACGACGACGAGAGAGTCACCGATTTCGCTCAAAAGTGCGCGCATCCGACCGACATTGCGCGCCTTGTCCTTGCGTTCTGCAATAAATTCGGTGCAATAGGTGAACGTGATATCTTCGTCCGAAATGGCGCTGAAATCGGCAGAAGTGGAAGCATCAGGCGCTGTTTGCTCTATCACATGTTGTTTTTCAATCCCGCGGAACGCGTCGAACATGCCTTCAAAAATCACCAGAAAGCCGAATCCACCTGCGTCTACAACGCCAGCTTTTTCCAACACGGGGTTTTGGGTGATGGTTTCCTGAAGCGCGGTCTGGCCGCGTTCGAGCACAGCGGCGAATACTGCTTCGACAGATAAATCGGGGTCAGCTTGGCACAGTTCTACGGCATGTTGCGCCGACACGCGGGTAACGGTCAGAATCGTGCCTTCTGCGGGTTTCATGACCGCTTTGTAAGCGGTATCGACGCCTTCGCGCAAGGCAAGGGCGAAATCACATCCACCGGCCTGTTCTTTTTCACGCAGTTTTTTTGCGATGCCGCGGAATAGCAAAGATAAGATAACGCCAGAATTGCCGCGCGCACCGCGGAGCAGGGCAGAAGCCGCGGTATCGGCGGCTTTGCCGAGTGTCGGCTCATTGAGCCGTTCCAATTCCTCCTGAGCCGCACGCATGGTCATGGACATATTGGTTCCGGTATCGCCGTCGGGGACAGGGAATACATTCAGCTCATTTGCCTGTTCTTTTTTTTCAGCGATAGCGAACGCACCCTCAATGACCATACGTTGGAACAGAGGTCCAGTGATTTTCTGTTCATTCATGTTTTGTGTTACTCCTTCGTTTCTGTCAATCGGCTTTGATGCTTTCGACATAGATATCGATATTTTTGACATCAATGCCTGTCAGTTGTTCCACATGATAGCGCACTTCGCTGATAATGGAACGGCAAACCGAGGCGATATTGATTCCGTGGTCAACGGCAATGTGCAAGTCAATATTCACGCCGCCATCGGGAGCTTCAGTGATTTTCACACCGCGGCTCATATTTTCCCGGCGCAGCAGATGGGCGACGCCATCAGCAACCGAGCGGACGGTCATGCCTTTCACGCCGAAACAGGAAGATGCAGCGTATCCTGCGATACCGGCCATGACGTCGGGGGAGATTTCAATATATCCAAGTTCATTGTTGATTCTCATAAGTACCTCCAGGAAAGCAAACCGTTCAAGATGATTGTGTACCTAGTAATCATTTTATAATAATCCGTAAGAATAAACAAGATATATTTTCGGCAAGATGGGGATAAGGTGACAAAATGTGTTGTTTGAGAAAGGGTTAGACCAAGGTGGATAAAATTTGTGGGTCAGTACAACAAACGTTTGCTTTTTGCGGGTAAGTCATATATAATGGTAGAAAAGAAAAGCAAACAAACGTTTCTTTTCGCTGGCAAAGCAAATGTTAGGATTGTTTAGGATGGTGCTATATGAAGAAGTTAAGCGAGAAGCAGAAACGCATTCTTGAATATATCACGGAAGCAACATTAGAGCAAGGTTATCCCCCTTCGGTGCGAGAGATTGGAAAGCATGTGGGGTTGAGTTCGTCCTCTTCGGTACACGCCCAGCTCGTGAAACTGCGAGAGAAGGGGTATTTGGAAAAAGGGGACCACAAGACACGGGCATTGGTTGTAAAAGGTGCGCCAGCCAGTGTGCCACAAGTTCCCATTTTAGGACAGGTCACAGCCGGAATGCCTATTTTGGCAGTAGAGGATGTAGAAGGCTATTTGCCATACGAGCAGGCGGGCGGCTATGGGGAATTTTTTGCACTGCGCATTAAAGGCGATTCCATGATTGGAGCAGGTATTTTAGATGGTGACTATATTATCGTGCGCAAGCAGGATACTGCTCATCCCGGCCAAATTGTGGTTGCGCTGATTGAAGATGAGGCGACTTGTAAGACCTTGCGGATAGACGAAGATAAGCACAAGTGGCTGATGCCGGAAAATCCGGATTATGAGCCGATTGACGGGCAGGACGCAAGAATTTTGGGCGTTGTCGCTGCACTGCACCGAGAGTATCAAGTATAATGAGCCTGACCGATAGCATCCGCACAGTGAAAGGGATTGGCCCTAGAAAAGCCGCGCTGCTTGAGAAAATGTCCATTCATACCCTGTGGGACGCGATGGAATGTTATCCGCGTGACTATGAAGACCGCACCCGTATTGTATCAGCAGCGGCTGCAAAAGAAGGAGAAAAGGTGAGCGTGTGCGCGGTGGTTGGCACACAGCCATTGACTAAACGTATCCGGAAAGGCATGGAAATCACACGCTTTCGCGTGTTTGATGCTTCTGGTACGCTGACGATTACCTATTATAACAATCGTTATACAGCGGCTGGTTTGTGCGAAGGGCAAGAATACCTGTTTTATGGGCGGATACAAGGACAAGGCACACAGCGTACGATGGTGAATCCAGTATGTGAGCCGATTTTAGACGACAGACAGCCGCCCAGACGGATTGTACCTGTTTATCCCTTGTCAGCAGGGCTAACGCAAAAAGATATGCAGCGTGTTACAGAAGCCGCTCTCGCACAAGGTATACAGATAAACGACTGGATGCCAGACGACATTATTGCACGGCATGCGCTATTGCCACAGGCACAGTCTATTTGGTGTATCCATCGACCACAGTCTATGCAGGAGGTAGAACGCGCAAGAAAACGCATTGTTTTTGAGGAATTGTTCTTGCTTAGCTGTGGATTGGCGCGCTTAAAAGAACGACGGGTAGACACGGTGGGTTATCGGTTTGAAACTGGAAGTCCGGAAGATGTTTGGACTTTGCTTCCGTTTGAACCAACAGGCGCACAGCAGCGTGCAGCACAGCAGATTTGGCAAGATGTGCGCAGTGGCAAGCCGATGAACCGATTGGTGCAAGGTGATGTTGGGTGTGGGAAAACGGTATTGGCTGCCGTCCTGTGCAGTTTGGCCGCGCGTAATGGATATCAGTCGGCTATTTTAGCTCCGACCGAGATTCTAGCCGCACAGCATTTTGAATCGCTGGCACCGTTGTTTGCGCGGCAAGGGATAAGTTGTACGTTGCTGTTGGGTTCTATGCGTGCCCGCGACAAACAACAGCGTAAAATGCAGATTGCTGACGGTGCTGTTTCGGTTGTGATTGGAACCCATGCACTGATTCAAAAAGATGTGACTTTTCACCAGTTGGGCGCGATTGTAGCCGATGAACAGCACCGCTTTGGTGTGGCGCAACGTGCGGCGCTTTTTGAAAAGGGAAATGCACCACATATGCTGGTTATGTCGGCTACACCCATTCCGCGCACGCTTGCACTTTTGCTGTATGGTGATTTAGATGTATCTGTAGTCGATGAGCTGCCACCGGGACGCACACCGGTTGCAACCTATGCGGTAGGGCAAAAAATGCGCCCAAGAATTGAAGCGTTTATCGAAAAGCAGTTGCGAGCGGGTGGGCAAGTTTATGTTGTGTGTCCGCTGGTGGAAGAAGGAGAACTGGCGCTCAAGAGTGTAGAGGAGCATAAAGTGACCCTTCAAAGAGCATTACCACATCGAAAGATTGGCATTTTGCACGGTAAGATGAAAGCGCAGGATAAAGAAAAAATAATGGATGCGTTTGTGTCAGGAGAATTGGAAATACTGGTTGCCACCACAGTTATTGAAGTGGGCGTCAATGTGCCCAATGCAACACTTATGGTGATTGAAGATGCCGACCGATTTGGATTGTCACAATTGCATCAGTTGCGTGGACGTGTAGGACGCGGCACACGCCAATCGTATTGCATTTGTTTTGGTGCGGATAAAGGTGCGCAGGCCAAGCAGCGATTGGAAGTTCTATGCAAAACAAATGACGGATTTGAGATTGCACAGGCAGACCTTGCACAGCGCGGGCCGGGTGACTTCTTTGGCAAGCGCCAGCATGGATTGCCACTGCTCAAGATGGCTGATTTGGCGCATGACCTTGTGTGGATGCAGCAGGCAAGGCTGGAGGCCGAGCAACTTTTACGGCAAGACCCTACCCTTACCCAGCATCCGGCATTGTGCGAGCGGGTTGACCGCCTGTTTGAAACGGATAACCAAGAAATTTTCAATTAAGGTTTTTAATTTTGGCTGGACGCTTCTTGCAATTAGATACACCATCGGGTAAAATAAGACTATTATTAGTTGAGAAAATGTGAGAATGAATGACGGAGGAATACCGTGAATAATACTGTTAGCAGAAAACAAGCAAGAGAAATTGCATTGCATTTGGTTTTTGAATTGGGATTTGGCGCTTTTGAGGCGGAAAATGTAATGACCGAGCGCTTGGACGAGGAAATCATGCGCTCTATCAGCGGTGATATTGCATTGTATGCAGGTAAGCTAGATGAAACGCAGACCAAGTACATTGTATCGGTAGTCAAGGGTGTGGCAGAACATTTGGAAGAGCTGGATGGACAGATTGAACGCAATGCAAAAGGCTGGTCGATGTCCCGTCTGTCCCGTATCACAGTTGCCGTTTTGCGGCTGGCATTATATGAAATACAGTATGTTGAAGATGTGCCGATAGGTGCGGCAATCAATGAAGCGGTTGAACTGGCTAAGATTTATGATTCCGAAGAAACCGCATCGTTTATCAATGGCGTATTGGGGACGATTGCACGCGGCATGGCGTCTGAAACCGTATGAGCCGTTGGTATCTAGGACTGGATACCTCCAATTATCGCACATCGGCTGCGCTGTTTGATGCGCAAACCGGGCAATGGCACAATTGTGGCCGTTTGTTGGATGTTCCAGATGGGGCGATTGGCCTGCGGCAGTCGGATGCGTTGTTCCAGCATACACTGCATTTACACGAAATGATTGCCGGTTTACCGGTTGGTATTGCATCGCAAATTCGGGCGGTGTGCGTATCGACCAGACCAAGAGCCGTAGAAGGCTCCTATATGCCATGCTTTCTGGCAGGAGAAAATGTGGCGCGTAGTGTGGCGCATTTGCTCGGCGTACCGCTGTATGTGTGTTCGCATCAACAAGGACATTTGGCAGCGGCGGCACTGTCTGCACATGTGCTCGACTGGCTGTTACATCGTGCGTTTTATGCGTGGCATTTGTCGGGAGGAACCACCGAACTTTTGCGCGTGGAGCCGGGAAAGGATGGCTGTCCGCAAGCCAATTGTATCGGTGGAACGACAGACCTTGCGGCAGGTCAATTGGTTGACCGAGCGGGTGCGCGCTTGGGATTGCATTTTCCAGCAGGTGCGGAATTGGAACAGCTGGCCAAACAGTCTCAGAGCACAGAGTTTTTTTGTCCAAAGGTAAAGGACTGTAAATTTTCCTTGTCCGGAATGGAAAATAAGATAAATGATTTGTGTGCAGCACAGACCGAACCACAGGCAGTTGCATCATTTACTATACGCACCATCGCGGCTGCGATTGAGCAGGCAACCAAACAGGCGATGGAAAAAGAAAAATTGCCGGTGCTGTGCGCGGGTGGTGTGATGAGCAACCAGTATTTACAAATGCGCATGGCGCGTGTATTCGATGCGCGGTTTGCCGAACCGGTTCTTTCGGGAGACAATGCGGTCGGTGCGGCGGTTTTGGCTGCGGTGCAGCAGGGAGAACAACTGGTATGAGCCATATCTACTCAGTCACACAGCTCAATCAGCAAATCAAGAGCTTGTTGGAAAGCAATCCGGTTTTTCGCAATGTGTTTATACAGGGAGAAATCTCCAATTATAAGCAGCATACATCGGGGCATCATTATATGACGCTCAAAGATGCGGGTGGTGCGATTGGTGCGGTTTTGTTCCGTGCAGATGCCATGCGCTTGCGTTTTCGATTGGAAAATGGAATGAAAGTGATTGCACGTGGGCGTATCAGCTCTTTTCCAAAAACCGGGCAGATACAACTGTATCTGGCAGACCTGATGCCTGATGGCGCAGGCGCTTTGCATATGGCATTTGAACGGCTCAAACAAAAGCTGTATATAGAAGGGCTGTTCGACGAACAGCACAAAAGACAGCTTCCAGAGATGCCGCAAACTATTGCGTTGGTAACTTCGCCAACCGGTGCCGCAGTACGCGATATGATTCGTATTTTAGGGCGGCGTTATCCGTTAGCACAGGTTGAAGTGTGGCCAGTTTTGGTGCAGGGTGAAAATGCTGCGCAGTCGATTGCACAGACATTGGAACGGGTCAATCTGCACAGCAAAGCCGATGTGATTATAACCGGCCGTGGGGGCGGTTCACTGGAAGATTTGTGGGCATTTAATGAAGAAATCGTGGCAAGGGCGATTTATAACAGTCGGATTCCGGTAATTTCTGCTGTTGGACATGAGCCGGATGTAACGATTGCAGATTTTGTGGCTGATTTGCGCGCTTCAACGCCATCGGCAGCGGCAGAACTTGCTGTTCCAGACCAAGCAGAGTTGCGCATGACGGTAGACCACGCACAAATGCGCTTGACGACGGCATTACAAAACCGAATGAAGCGGGAATCCATGCGTTTGGATGGTTTGTATAACCGCTTACGTCAGCGCACACCAGCATATTATTTGGCAGATAAGCGACAACAGATTTTGCAGTTGGAGACGCGGTTACAGCAGGCGCAGAAACATCGAATGGAGCGTGCGCAGACTGTGCTTGGTGTGCAAACGCAACGATTGCACACTGGTATACACCGACAACAAGAGCGATTGCGCAGTCGGTTTACCGCCTGTGCGGGACGGTTGGACGCACTGAGTCCGCTGCGTGTGTTGTCGCGTGGTTTTTCAGTCGTGACCAATGCGGACAATCAAGTTGTTACCAACAGTGAATCCTTAAACACAGGAGACAAGGTTACGTTGCGTTTTGCGCAGGGTACCGCCCAAGCAAGGATTCAAACCGTACAGAAATCGAGGAAAGAACATCATGCCCAAAAAACAAACATTTGAACAAGCTATGGAGCGGTTGGAAGAGATTGTATGTCAACTGGAAAAAGGCGATGTTCCGCTGGAGGACAGTCTACATTTGTTTGAGGAAGGCGCGAAACTGGCAGCTTCTTTACATGTGCAGCTGGATAAAGCCGAACAAAAGGTTATACAAATGACGGTTGACCAGAATGGTGCCGTGCAGCAAGAACCGTTTGCTATGCAGGAGGATGTCTGATGCAATTTTCACAACGCTTGCAAGAATATATTCAGACGATTGAACGCGCACTCGATGAGTATTTGACCGTACAAGGCTGTACCGGTCAGCAGTCGATTGTTGAAGCCATGCGATATTCTGCACTGGCGGGCGGAAAGCGGTTACGTCCGGTGCTGACGATGGAATTTTGCCGCGTGAGTGGTGGACAACCACAAGATGCCTTGCCGTTTGCCTGTGCGCTGGAAATGATTCACACTTATTCGCTTATTCACGATGACCTGCCTTGCATGGACGATGATGATTTACGCCGTGGCCGTCCCACCAGTCATAAAGTTTATGGCGAGGGAATGGCTGTGCTTGCTGGAGATGCACTGTTGACCTATGCGTTTGAAACAGCGGCGGGAGCGGCTCAAAATCCGAGGTTGACAGCCCAGCAGATGGTACAGGCGGTTGGTGTGCTGGCGCATGAGGCGGGTTACTTTAGTATGATTGGCGGTCAGGTGCTTGACCTAGCCGCAGAGCACAAGCAGTTATCATATGAAGAACTGGTCGATTTACAGGATAAGAAAACAGGCGGTCTTATCCGTGCGGCGACGCAGATGGGCTGCATTGTGGGTGGTGCCACCGCCCAGCAGATGCAGGCAGCGAAAATTTATGCAGACCGGTTAGGACTGGCGTTCCAGATTCAGGATGATATTTTGGATATTGAGGGCGACCAGAGCGTTTTTGGCAAACCGATTGGCTCGGATGAAAAAAGTGGAAAATCGACCTTTCCCAAGCTGCTTGGGCTGTCTGCGTGCCGAAAAATGGTGCGTGAACTGACCGACGAGGCAACAGAAGCGGTCAAAGTTTTTCCGTCCAGTGATTTTTTGATTGAGTTGGCAGAGCAGTTGGTTGACCGTAGAAGTTGAATAAAATTGTATCGTTCGCATAAAATTTACATACAACCGCTTGAAAAAACACAGCGATTGTGGTAACTTATCCGTGTGACGCAGTATTCTAGTCAGGCGGTTTCTCCCCAGGATGGGCCTAAAAATCCATCGAAGGGCATATCGATGAAGTCTCTGGTGCTTGCTTCTTACGCCCAGTTTGGGGTGGGTGCTGGGGGTTAAGGCTTTAGGGCGCGTTTCAATGGCATGAAATACCGACCCTATTGCCGTGGAGACCCGACGCTGTGGGACACCTATAGCATTCCCTGTGAATTGATGGATGTCCTACGGCCCGGGGTGAAACCTGTAATGCGGTGCAGCGAAAGACGCACAGGAACTGACCGGCCAGTCGGGCCTGTGCGGCGCCTCAACGTGCTGTGTACAGAGTAGCCTGCCTTGCGTGGTTATGGTGGATGTGATACCCACCTGCCGACTTATGGCCATAAGTCTGGCGGGCATTGATTGCTGAAACCATAGCTGCAAAAGAGGCTAAGGAGAACACCGAACCTGTCGTGGAAATCACCTAGGCTGTCTGAAATATGGGCGGGCGTGGGATTGCAGTGCGGACTCAGTGGCAATTCGGTCCCGGATGTGGTGACACTCCGGCGCGGGCTTTCATGGGAAACCACCGGAGCGGCGACGCACGGCAGCCTTCGGGGAAATCCAACCGAACCTAAGCCGCAAGATTTACCACCCCCGCTGTCACATTTTTTATGTCGTACAATGGCCTGAAACGTATGTTTCGGGCTTTCTTTACAGTTTGAAAGAACCAGTTTATTAAGAGACTAACTATTAAAAGTCAAGCCCCGAAATAAAGATGTTGCAGATTTTTGCACCTACCGAGAAATGGTATGACAAGTAGAGCGTCGCAGGCGGCGCCCTGGGAGAAGATTATAGGAATGATTAACCTGCTTTGCGGTAAGGCTGACCAGA
>NZ_CALWJM010000015.1 GCF_944381005.1 uncultured Butyricicoccus sp.
TTTTCTTCCGGTTTCGCTTTCCTTGCGGTCAGCTTATTTATAATACCATATTGATTTGCCTCTGTCAACAAGTTTTTCCGTTTTTTTAAACTTATTTTTCAAAAGCTCCCTATATGGTTGTCACATACTTTATGTGACTTATTTAGAATACCACCATTTTTTACAAATGTCAACAAGATTTTCAAATTTTTCCTATATCTATATCTTCAAGTTTCTCCATCTTCCATTTTTTTATTCGTGTGTGCTATAATGAAATAGGTTGCAACTACACAAAATAAAGGAGAGTCACCATGCCCATAAAAATTGCCGACAGTCTACCCGCACGCGCCGTGCTGGAATCGGAAAATATATTTGTTATGACCGAGCGACGCGCCATCACGCAGGATATCCGCCCATTGCGCATTGCCCTGCTCAACCTGATGCCGCTTAAAATCACGACAGAAACCCAAATTTTGCGTTGTCTGTCCAACACGCCGCTACAAATCGAAATCGACCTCGTGCAGACCGAGACGTATAAATCTACACACACACCCGAAGACCATCTTTTGACCTTCTACAAAACCTTCCACGACATCCGCAACAATCGCTATGATGGTCTGATTATCACCGGTGCACCGGTTGAGTTAATGGAATTTGAGCAGGTGGATTACTGGAACGAACTGGTAGAGATTATGGAATGGAGCAAAACTCATGTTCACTCTACTTTACATATCTGCTGGGGTGCACAAGCAGGGCTTTATCATCATTACGGCGTGCCCAAGTATATCTTGCCCGAAAAAATGAGCGGTATTTTTGAACACCGTGTGCTCGTCCCCACCGAGCGCCTGCTACGCGGGTTCAATGATGTATTCTATGCGCCCCACAGCCGACACACCGAGGTACGCGCTTCGGATATCACCAAGCATCCGGAACTGCGGTTGTTGTCAGTTTCTGACGAAGCCGGTGTCTATATTGTTGAAGCACGGGGCGGCAGGCAGATTTTTGTGTTCGGACATTCTGAATATGACCGCGATACGCTCAAACAGGAATATTTCCGTGACCTCAGTCGCGGTATGAATCCACAAATCCCACGCCACTACTTCCCCGAAAACGACCCTACGCAGGAACCAAAAGTAACATGGCGGTCGCACGGGCAATTACTCTACACCAACTGGCTCAACTATTACGTTTATCAAACCACGCCTTACGACCTCAGCGCGGCGCAAGCACTGGAAGACCCATTTGACGACTGGGACAAATAAAAACCGTTGCATAACCACTTGCGCACGAACACATACTGTGTGTGAGGTGATGCAAGCATGAACAAGCGTCCAAATCCACAGTCGGCTTGTTTCCGACTCGACCCGGAAAAGCGTCTATGCCCAACTACTGATAGTGCAAGTATTCGCACTTACCGTCTGGCTTCTCCGGACGAAATGGGTTTTCGCGTTGTGGATAACTTTTGTGAAGAACACATTCAATAGAGACAAAATGCAAAAGTCCTGCCATGTGGCAGGACTTTTGTTCTATTCACTTAGAAGAAAACCAAAATCAATCGCTTTCCCCTTGATTGACCTGATAGCACAGCGTCATCAAATTGTCAGAAAAGTGTACGTTTTCGACCGGCACGCCCAGATTTTCCATGTGTAAATCTTCACCTGTAAAATTCCACAATCCGCGCACGCCATGTTCGACTAAATCGCGTGCCAGTTGGGGCGCAATGGCATGGGGCACGGTCAAAACCGCAATATCCGGCTTGTGCTGGTCAACATAAGCATAGAGTTCTGACACATCGCGCACGGTCACACCATTCATACCGCTGCCCACCACCATCCGGTCACAGTCGAATGCACACAAAAGCTGGAACCCATTGCTGGCGAAGTTGAAGTTTTTAATCAGCGCACGCCCCAAATTGCCTACACCTATCAACACTGCCGTGTGTTGACGTTTTAGTCCCAAAATATCTTCAAGACCCTCGCACAGCTTTTCGATGTTGTATCCATACCCTTGCTGACCAAAGCCGCCGAAGCAGTTAAAATCCTGACGGATTTGGGAGGCCGTCAAGCCCAGCATTTCGGCAAGTTTGCGTGAGGAAATGCGCTGCTCTCCCGCGGCCCGAAGGGAGGACAAGTGGCGGTAATACCGCGGCAGGCGCTGAATGACCGCGCGGGACACGTTCTGCTTTTTCTCCATCCGGACGACCTCCTTTGTTGTGAGTGCTTACAGGGATGCAATGGTTTCCAATACATAGTCGGTGAACTGCTGTGCAGTTGCACCGGTGTCGCGTCCTGTAATGACATATTTCTTGTTTTCAAACATGCAGATATCCAGCGCGCGGTCAAGTTTCTTTGCCAGCTCAATTTCGCCGATGTGCTCCAGCAACATAACCGATGCGCGCAGTACAGAGGACGGGTCGGCATACTGTGCACGCCCCTCCTGCACCATACGCGGTGCCGAGCCGTGGATAGCTTCAAACATAGCATATCGCTTGCCGATGTTTGCCGAGCCAGCCGTGCCCACGCCGCCCTGAATCTCGGCAGCCTCATCGGTGATGATATCGCCGTACAGGTTGGGCAGGACAAACACCTTGAAATCACGACGGCGCTTGTCGTCGATGAGCTTGGCAGTCATAATGTCAATGTACCAGTCGTCGAACTCTACTTCCGGGTATTCAGCAGCAACCTTTTGGCAGGTATCAAGGAACTTGCCGTCGGTGGTCTTGATGATGTTGGCTTTGGTTACGCACGAAACACGGTTTTTACCAGTCTTGCGCGCATAGTCAAACGCCAAACGCGCGATGCGCTCACAGCCCTGAGAGGTGGCAACGGTGAAGTCAATGAACAGGTCGTCGCCAATCTGCACGCCCTGCGAGCCGACAGCATAGCCACCTTCGGTGTTTTCGCGGTAGAACGTCCAATCAATGCCCTGTTCGGGTACCTTGACCGGGCGCACATTGGCGAACAGGTCGAGCGCCTTGCGCATGGCAACGTTTGCCGACTCGACATTGGGCCACGGGTCACCCTTGCGCGGTGTAGTGGTTGGGCCTTTGAGAATGACATGGCAGGCTTTCAGTTCCTCCATGACATCGGGCGGAATAGCGCAGCCCAGTTCGGCGCGGCGCTCAATGGTCAAGCCATCAATCACGCGGAACTCAACCTTGCCCGCCTTTACCTTGTCTGCCAGCAGGGTTTCCAGTACATGCTGACCCATACCGGTAATCATGGGGCCGATGCCGTCGCCGCCGCACACGCCGATGATGATTTTATCCAGCTTGGAATAATCCACAAAATCGCCCTGTTCCTTCATGGCTTGAATGCGGGCAAGCTGGCTTTCGACTACTTTTTCAAACTGTTCACGAGTCTTTTCGGGTAACATATTGGGGTTTCCTCCTTGATTAGTGCTGCTGCTTTGCGTAGTTGAGTGTGCCGCCCGCCAGAAGCGCACCGCGCTGACGGTCGGAAACGTCACAATCGGCTAAGAACGTGCGGTCGCCACAAACCACAGTGACCGGACGACCTGCCGCGATTTCCTCACGCACATGGGGCAGCGAAATCTCTCCGCCCAGCGCAACGGCATCATAATCGGCCGGATTCTGGAAAGTCAGCGGCAAAATGCCAGAGTTGACCAGATTTGCCTTGTGGATACGGGCAAACGACTTCACCAATACGGCACGTACACCCAGATACAGCGGCACAAGGGCTGCGTGTTCACGCGACGAACCCTGTCCATAGTTGGCGCCGCCCACGATGACACCACCGCCCTGCTGCTTGCAGCGCTCAGGGAATTCGGGGTCAACGTTGATAAAGCAGTAATTGGAGTAATACGGGATATTAGAGCGGTAGGGCAGCAACTTAGAGCCAGCCGGCAAAATGTGGTCGGTGGTAATGTTGTCCTCGGTCTTGAGCACAATCTTGCCGGTGTAGCTGTCCTCCAGCGCATGACCCAGCGGGAATGGCTTAATGTTAGGGCCGCGGCGTACTTCGACCGTGGACGGGTCGTCAGCGGGCGGTACAATCATGCCGTCATCAATGTCAAACTGTTCGGGCATCTGGATTTCGGGAGCTTCGCCCAGTGTGCGCGGGTCGGTCAGCACGCCGGTCAATGCCGATGCCGCTGCAACTTCGGGCGATACCAGATAAATCTGTGCATCCTGTGTACCAGAACGGCCTTCAAAGTTGCGGTTAAATGTGCGCAACGACACGCCTGCCGATTCAGGCGACTGACCCATACCGATGCACGGGCCGCACGCACATTCCAGAATACGCGCACCCGATGCAATGATATCGGCCAGTGCGCCGTTTTTCGCCAGCATGTGGAATACCTGCATAGAGCCGGGGCTGATGGTCAGCGAGACATCGGGATGTACATGCTTGCCCTTGAGGATAGCAGCAACCTTCATCATATCATAATAAGAGGAGTTGGTGCACGAACCGATGCAGCACTGGTTGACCTTGATAGCACCGATTTCGGACACCGGCTTTACATTGTCCGGCATGTGCGGCATTGCTGCCAACGGGGTGAGGTTGTCCAAATCAACCATGTATTCCTCATCATATACTGCGTCGGGGTCGGACGACAGCGGCACATAAACATCTTCTCTGCCCTGTGCCTTGAGGAAAGAACGGGTGACTTCGTCGGACGGGAAAATGGAAGTGGTTGCGCCCAACTCGGCACCCATGTTGGTGATGGTAGCGCGTTCGGGAACCGAAAGGGTTGCCACGCCCGGCCCGGCGTACTCGACAATCTTGCCCACGCCGCCCTTTACGGTCATCTGGCGCAGTACATCCAGAATGATATCCTTTGCTGCAACCCACGGCTTCAATTTACCGGTCAAGGTGACACGCACCATCTTGGGCATGGGGATGTAATATGCACCGCCGCCCATTGCAACCGCGACGTCCAGACCGCCCGCGCCGAATGCCAGCATACCGATACCGCCGCCAGTCGGGGTGTGGGAGTCCGAACCGATGAGGGTCTTCCCCGGTGCGCCGAAGCGCTCCAAATGTACCTGATGGCAGATGCCGTTGCCTGCCTTAGAATAGTAGATACCGTGTTTTTTGGCTACTGTGCCAATATACTTGTGGTCGTCGGCGTTTTCAAAACCCGACTGTAAGGTATTGTGGTCGATATAAGCGACCGAGCGTTCAGTTTTTACCTTGTCCACACCCATCGCTTCAAATTGCAGGTAAGCCATTGTGCCTGTGGCATCCTGAGTCAGTGTCTGGTCGATGCGCAGGCCGATTTCCTGACCCGGCTCCATCGCGCCATCCACCAGATGCGCTTTCAAGATTTTTTCTGCAATCGTCATACCCATACTATCAAATCGCTCCTTGTTGTCTTGACAGACGCACCCTACCGATGCGCCCTGCGTTTTTGCGAAAACGCAGCAAAAAATGGCGGCTTCCACAGCCTTCTCCACGGCGGGAACGCCCGCGCCGTGCCCCAATGTGTATCTTTACAAAATCGGTTGGCTTTTGCCCAGCGCAAAAAGCCTTTTATTATTGTACCGCATTTGCGCCCAATTTACCAGAACTTTTTGCCCGCTCAGCGAATTTTTCCACAAATATCTTCGGTGATTTCGGCAGTAGCAAAGGCGTTCTGCGCGGTGTGCCCCAAGTGCCCGGCTTGATATTCATAATACGCCTGCGCACCAATCATGGCGGCATTGTCGCCGCACAGCGCGAGCGGCGGCAGATACAGACGAACCTGTTTTTGCTTTGCCATGTCGGTCAGCGCACGGCGCAGCCAAGAATTTGCTGCCACACCGCCCGCACACACTACATCTTTTACGCCGGTCTGTTCGACCGCGTGCGCCAGTCGGGGCACCAGCGTTTCAACGACTGCATGGCAGAACGAAGCCGCCAAGCCTGCTTTGTCCAGCGTCTGCCCTTTTTGCTCGGCATTGTGCGCCAGATTGATGACCGCGGTTTTCAGGCCGGAGAATGAAAAGTCCATCGGTGCATCTTTCACGCGGCTGACCGGTAATGGATAGGCGGCAGGGTCGCCGCCCTCGGCCATTTTATCAATCTTGGGGCCGCCCGGATAGCCCACGCCCAGCACACGCGCCACTTTGTCAAAGGCTTCACCAGCCGCATCGTCACGGGTACCGCCCAAGATTTCAAACTTGGTGTAATCGTCAACGCGCACAATCAGCGAATGTCCACCCGATGCCACAAGCGTCAAAAACGGCGGTTTGAGTTCGGGAAACGCCAGATAATTGGCGGCGATATGGCCGCGAATGTGATGGACGGGCACAAAGGGCTTGCCCAGTGCAAAGGCAAGCGACTTGCCGAAGTTCGCCCCGACCAGCACCGCGCCAATCAAGCCAGGTGCACACGTCGCCGCAACTGCGTCCACGTCGTCAGCGGTCAATCCTGCCGTGTGCAACGCCGCATCGGTCACGCGCACAACTGCCTGCATATGCCCACGCGACGCGATTTCGGGCACAACCCCACCATACAGCGCATGGGTTTCCACCTGTGAGTCAATGATATTGGATAAAATTGTACGGCCATCTGCGATGACTGCCGCGGCAGTCTCGTCGCAAGATGACTCGATAGCTAAAATGTTCATATGCTCTCCCCTTGTCTAACCGCGCCCGGCGCGGTGTGTCTGTCTCACGCACGGCGTAGCGTTAATGTCATTAGCAATGCGTCCTCGGTCGGCGCACGGTAAAAGTTTTTGCGCCGTCCAACCGGTTCATAGCCCGCCGCCGTATACAAGGCGATGGCGGGCGCGTTGGATGCGCGCACTTCGAGCGTCACAAACGCCAGATTTTGCGCCCGTGCGCGTGTCTCCAGCTCGGTCAGCAATGTGCGGGCAACGCCCTGCCGCCGGTGCGCCGGGTCTACGGCTACGTTTGTGATATACCCTTCATCGAGCACGGTCTGACAGCCCACATAGCCCACTGGCACGCCGGTTTCATCTTGGGCGACCAAAAACAAACCTTTGCCCAGTTCTTCGCGCAGGGCATCTGCACTCCACGGCGCATGAAAACACGCCCGCTCGATACTGGCTAACCCTTCTATATGCTGCTCCTGCATGGGCAAAATGTTTATCATACGCGCTTCTCCAGATTGCCAATCAGGGTGCGCACGTCGTCGGCAAGCTGTGCGGCACAGGCGCGATAGGTTTCCAGCGTGCCGCCGAACGGGTCAGCCACATCATGTGGCGCGAGCGTGAACACCTTCTCCTGTGCCCACGGCATCGCCTGTACCAAGCGGTCATAATGTGCGGCGGTCATGCACACCAGATACCGCGCCTGTCGTGCCAATTCGGGCGTGAGTTGGCGGGCGCGATGGCCGGACAGGTCGGCGCCCAATTCCTGAGCGGCCTGCTCTGCATATTCGGACGCGGGTAAACCCTCATGCGCAAACAATCCAGCAGACGAAGCGTGCAGACCAGTGCGGGCCTCGCCGTCCAGTGCGCGGAACAGCCCCTCAGCCATCGGACTGCGGCAAGTGTTACCTGTACAAACAAAAATCAGTTCTTCCATATTATCGCGTTCCATTCTGAGGTTATCCCCCCTATTTATTTTGTCTCATACCAGCTTTTGCCTGTCTTGGCCTCGGCAAGCAGCGGCACTTTGAGTTTGACCGCCCCTTCCATCTCCTCACGCAGCAGCACAGCTACTCGCTCGGCCTCATCTTGCGGCGCTTCGACAATGAGTTCGTCATGCACCTGCAAAATCAGGCGAGCGCGCAGACCTTCGGCTTGCAGGCGCTCAAATACGCGCAGCATAGCGATTTTGATGATATCGGCCGCCGTACCCTGAATGGGTGTATTCATGGCGGCACGTTCGCCAAAGGCGCGCAGATTGAAGTTTTTGGATTGCAGTTCGGGCAGAGCGCGGCGACGACCGAACAAGGTCTGCACATAGCCCTGTTCGCGGGCGGTCTGCTTGATGGACTCCATGTAATGATGCACGCCCGGATAGGTGTCCAGATAGCTTTGAATAAAGGCAGCGGCTTCTTTGCGCGTCACACCGATATCCTGCGCAAGTGAGAAATCGGAAATGCCGTAGACGATACCAAAGTTGACGGCCTTGCAGCTTGCACGCATTTGTGGGGTGACTTGTTCAACCGGCACGCCATACACCTTGGCGGCAGTAATGGCGTGGATGTCCTGCCCATCGCGGAAGGCTTGACACATAGCGGCATCATCTGCCATATGCGCCAGTACGCGCAGTTCAATCTGCGAATAATCGGCATCGACCAATTGCCAGCCGTTCTCGGCCACGAACATCCGGCGCAGTTCGCGCCCCAACTCGGTACGCACCGGAATGTTTTGCAAATTGGGGTCAACCGACGACAGACGACCGGTTGCAGTGACTGTCTGCTGAAAGTGCGAGTGGATACGACCGTCAGATGCAATGACCTTTAACAGTCCGTCCACATAGGTGCTTTTGAGCTTGGTGAGCTGGCGGTATTCGAGTACATCGGCAACAATAGGATGATATCCAGCAAGCCCTTCAAGCACCTCGGCGCTGGTTGAGTAGCCGCTTTTGGTCTTTTTGCTCCAAGGCAATCCCAATTCGTCAAACAGCACGGTTCCAAGCTGTTTGGACGACTGAATATTAAAGTCATGTCCAGCAGCCGTGTAGATACGGTCGGTCAGCGCGGCAATGCGGCTGTCAAGCTGTCCACCAAATGCGCGCAACTGGTCGGCATCCGCCTTGCAGCCAATGACCTGCATACTCGCCAGCACGCGCATGAGCGGCAATTCCATGTCAAAATACAAGCTGTGCATGTCCCGCTGTTCCAGTTGTTCACTGGTCTGCTGATAAATGCCCGCAACCGCCTCGGCTCTGACTGCCATCGCTTCCAGCGACGCATCGCGCCCACCCAGCGGTGAAAATGCGGTTTCAGCTTTGAAGTCAGCGGTGGGCAGTTCGCGTCCCAAATACGCCAGCGTCACGCGTTCCAAATCATAAGCCGATTCGGTTGGGTTGAGCAGATAGGCGGCAATACTGGTGTCAAATGCCACGCCCTGTGCAGGTAGTCCGGCGGTCATGAGTTCGGCATAGGTCGGTTTTGCATCGTGCAGCACCAGCGTGATATCGCCACCGAACAGCCGTGCAAGTGCGTCGTTCCAGTCGGACAGTGCAAAGTCCTCGGATACCGCTAACCAAACCGTGTCATCTTCCAACAATGCAAACGCGCGCAAATCGGGTGCGACAAAGGCTGGCACATTGGGGGCGGTTGCCAGTCGGTTAAACAGCGCGTGTAAACTGTCAGTATCTTGTACCGTATGGCGGGCACGGCTGGCCGTATCAATCGGGCGTTCGGTATCACTCAGCCCCAGCCGCGTTAAAAAGGACTTAAATTCCAGTCGGGTCAACAGGTCATACAATGTTTCGTTATCGGCTTGTGCGGTCGGCAGCGTGGTCAAATCAATGGGCAGCGGCGCGTCGCGGCAGATGGTCGCCAACCAATAGCTATCACGGGCAGCCTGTTCCCCTGCGGCCAGCTTATCGCGCACACCCTTTTTAATGGACGGGTCATCCAGATGTTCATACACACCATCCAGTGTACCGAACTGCGCAAGCAGACTGTGTGCTGTCTTTTCGCCCACGCCGGGTACACCTGAGATATTATCCGAACTGTCACCCATCAGCGCCTTCAAATCGACTAACTGTGCAGGGGCAAAGCCGTATTCGGTCTGGAACAGCTCTGGGGTAAAATCGCGGCTGGTATCCTGCTTGCCCTTGGATGACACCAGATGCACAGTGGTGCGGTCGCTGACCAGTTGTAAACTGTCGCGGTCACCGGTAACAATCAGGCAGGTATCGCCGTTTTGCTCGGCTTTTTGGCTGATGGTGCCGATGAGGTCATCGGCCTCAAATCCGGATTGTTCACAGCGCACCAGCCCCATTGCGTCCAATACTTGCTTGAGCACAGGCATTTGTTCTGCCAGCTCGTCGGGCATTCCCTGACGGGTGGCCTTATATGAATCAAACTTGAGATGGCGGAACGTTTTCTCCTTGACATCGAAGCAAACCACAATACGGTCAGGTGTATAGATATCCTGCAAGCGGAACAGCGTGGACAAAAATCCATAAATCGCATTTGTATGCAAGCCCTCATGGTTTGTCAGTAATCTGACGCCATAATAGGCGCGGTTCAAGATGCTGTTGCCGTCAATGACCATGATTTTCATTTACGCAGTACCTTCTCTTTCCCGCGGCGGTAAAAACCGGCGCGTGCAAAATGGTATGTTTATCTTGTCTATTATACGGCAAATCGCGCCGGTTTTCCAGACCCCAAATGGAGCAAATGGGTACAAAAAAGCCTCCAGCAAGCGGCCGGAGGCAACCAAGGATATCAAATCATGCGGACACATGCAGCGTGTGCCATTAGCCGCGCCGCATTTGGAGACGCAGACGGTCTGCAATCATCGAGATAAATTCAGAATTGGTCGGTTTTCCCTTGACACCCGACACAGTATAGCCAAAATAGGACTGAAGCGTTTCGATGTCTCCTCTATCCCAAGCCACCTCAATCGCATGACGAATGGCGCGTTCGACGCGGGATGCGGTCGTGTGGAACTTTTTGGCGATGCCGGGGTACATAATTTTGGTGATGGCGCCCACCGATTCCATGTCTCGAATGGCCATCATAATGGCTTCGCGCAGGTACTGATAGCCCTTAATATGCGCGGGCACACCCACCTGATGAATGACTTCGGTCACATGCAGCTCCAAGTCGATGTCGCTTAGTGTTTTTGAGCTTGACTCAGGCTCCATCTGTGCTGCCATCTGCCCTGCCATGTGCCATTGCCGGATTCGACTGGCCAGTGTCTCGCAGCTAATCGGTTTGCGCAGAAAATGACTAACACCCAAACTACTGCATTCCGTGGCAGCCGCGTCGCTTGAGAATGCCGAGACGATGAACACCCCGATTTTGTGTCCATCTTCTGCAATGCGGTGCAACACGCTCATGCCGTCCAGTTCGGGCAGCATCAAGTCCATCAAGAGCAAATCGGGTTCGAGCGCCTGCACCTGTTCCAGTGCGGTGATGCCGTCCCCCGCCGTTCCGACGACCTCGATACCGTCTTCCGCTTGCAGCGCACCACTGAGCACCGTGCGGAAGTCTTTATCTCCGTCTGCGATGATTACCCGAATATTTCGTTCCATGTTGTCAATCACTGCCTTCCTGACAAAATTTTTTGCTGCCTGACTGCCTTTGCACGGGTGTCCTGTCACATCCGTGCGACTTCCTTAATTTACCATATTTTTCCAGCTTACACAATGGCTTTCGCGTGTTTTCACCGGCGGTTTCGTGCGACAACATTCGATGAATTTCGATGGATTTAAACTTTTTTACCCTCTATTCGGTTGCAAATGACGGTATTTCAGTTTTTTTACGCAGCTCCCGCTTCCAACATCTTTTCGATTTCCACCGCATAGCCACGCGTCGGGTCATTGACCAATACATGGGTGACTGCACCCACCAACTTACCATCCTGTACGACCGGGCTGCCGCTCATGCCCTGCACAATGCCACCGGTTTTTTCCAGTAGTTTGTCGTCGGTCACATGAATGACCATGGAGCGGTCGGTTTCACCGCCGGGGCCGTATACTTTAACGATTTCAGCAGTATAATGAGCGACTGTTTCTCCCTCTACGTTAGACCAGATTTCACACGGGCCGGTTTTGACCTCACCTGCCTGTGCAACTGGTAACGGTTTTCCATCCTTGTAATAGCTATTATCGGTCAGCACACCAAAAATACCTGTATCGGTGTTCTTGTCCACCGTGCCCATATCTTCCTGCAAGTTGAACTCACCTTGCAGTGCGCCGGGCGCACCGGCTGCACCGCGCTGCACGCCAGCGACCGAAGCTTCCATCAGACTGCCCTCTGCCAGCGGCACGAGTACACCGCTCTCTCCGTCACAGATGCCGTGACCGAGTGAGCCATACGCGCCGGTTTGCGGGTCAACATAGGTGATGGTACCGATACCCGCCATACCATCCCGAATCATAACACCAATGCGGTACACACCGCTGGTGTCCTGCACAGGCGTCACGGTCACATCCTGTTCTTTGCCGTCGCGTCTGATGTGCAGGGCGAGCGGTTTGCCGCCTGCGTCCGCAATTTGCTGTTGTAGACCGTCGTTGGTATCGACTGGCTGGCCGCTCACGGTCAAAATGACATCTCCAGGCTGCAATCCGGCAGCCTCAGCCGGACTGACCTGCCCGACTGCTGTGGTCACCGGGTCTACCGAAGCAATCATCACACCATCGGCGTGTAACTTGATGCCGGCGGCACGTCCGACTGGAATCAGCGACTGTGCCGCCAGCGCTGTGCCGACCGACAGTGCCAGTGCAACGACTGCCGCGCCCAAGCGCATGGCCCATTGTTTGCGTATTCGCATATTGCTTGCACCTCCTCACAGCTAGTATGCTTCGGCTGACGAGGTTCAAGCCGTGCCCAATGCTGGCAGCGCGGGCATGAAACCGCCGGTGCAGGCAGATTTTCGGGAGTCGTTGTGGAAAAAAATCACAAACAAAGGAACGGTTTTGGCGGTATATCTAACCGCCGCCGGACACATGAATAAAAAAGCACCTCGAAAGAAAACCGAGGTGCCTTTGTTGTTTGACAAGAAAGCCGATTAAGCCTTGCCGTTGCAGCCCAGAACGTTGATAAGCTTATGGGTAACCATATCCTTAACAGCCTGACGAGCGGGCTTGAGGTACTGACGGGGGTCAAAGTGGTCCGGATGCTCTGCAAAGTACTTGCGGATAGTTGCAGTCATTGCCAGACGGATATCGGAGTCGATATTGATTTTGCAGACAGCCAGCTTTGCAGCCTCGCGCAGTTCAGCTTCCGGAATACCGATAGCATCGGGCATATTTCCGCCGTACTTGTTAATCATCTCAACAAATTCCTGCGGAACCGAAGAAGAACCGTGCAGAACAATCGGGAAACCGGGCAGACGCTTGATGCACTCCTTCAGCACGTCAAAACGCAGCGGAGGCGGAACCAGGATGCCATCTTCGTTGCGGGTGCACTGTGCAGCGGTGAACTTGTATGCACCGTGGGAAGTGCCGATTGCAATTGCCAGCGAGTCACAGCCGGTGCGGGAAACGAACTCCTCAACCTCTTCGGGGCGGGTGTAGCTCTCGTTGCCAGCCTCTACACAAACTTCGTCCTCGACGCCAGCCAGGGTGCCCAGCTCAGCCTCAACAACAACGCCGTGTGCGTGTGCATACTCAACAACCTGCTTGGTCAGCGCAATATTCTCCTCGAAAGGCTTGGAAGAAGCGTCAATCATAACAGAGGTGAAACCACCGTCGATGCAGCTCTTGCAGACTTCAAAGGAATCGCCATGGTCCAGATGCAGTGCAATCGGGATTTCCGGGCAGTTCTCAACAGCAGCCTGAACCATCTTAACCAGATAGTTGTGGTTTGCGTAAGCGCGAGCGCCCTTGGATACCTGGAGAACAACCGGAGCCTTCTGCTCCTGGCAAGCCTCGGTGATGCCCTGAACGATTTCCATGTTGTTTACGTTGAACGCACCGACAGCGTATCCGCCGTCATATGCCTTCTTAAACATCTCTTTGGTAGTAACTAACGGCATTTTGATTACTTCCTTTCACAATCTATTCTGCCGACAAAGCAGCAGGATATTCTATGGATATTTTACCAGTATTATGTCGTAAAATCAAGACCCATGTTCGGGAAATAGCGACGCGCGCGGCGGGAAATTTTTTGAAGCGAATTGCTTGCAAAAGAAATTGATTTTTGTCACTCGATATGATATGATTTTTTTGTACCAAAATACCCCAAAAGGTTATTTTAAAAACAAGTAGGAGGTTTTTCCAATGAGTGAACTGAAGGGCGCTTGCATCATCGGCCAGTCCGGTGGCCCCACTTCCGTCATCAACACATCTGTTCTGGGCGCAATCGAAACCGCGCTCGACTGCCCGTCCATTACCCGCGTTCTGGGTGCGGCACACGGTATCAAGGGTGTTCTTGACGACCAGCTGCTCGACATCGACAAGGAGGACCGCGAGGAGCTCAAGCTGCTGCGCTATACCCCTTCTTCGGCTCTGGGTTCCTGCCGCTACAAGCTGGCTGACCCCGACGTAGACGACACCGATTACAAGCGTATTCTGGAAATTTTCAAGAAATACGACGTTCGTTACTTCTTCTACAATGGTGGTAACGATTCCATGGATACCTGCAACAAGATTTCTAAGTTTATGATGAAGTCCGGCTATGAGTGCCGCGTTATGGGTATCCCGAAGACCATCGACAACGACCTGTTCGGCACCGACCACTGCCCCGGCTACGCTTCGGCTTCCAAGTACATCGCAACTTCCTGCATGGAAATCTATCAGGATGCGCGTGTATACGACACCGGCATGGTATGTGTTGTTGAAATCATGGGCCGTCACGCTGGCTGGCTGACTGCTGCTGCTGGTCTGGCAACCGCTCAGGGCGCTGGCCCCGACCTCATCTACATGCCCGAAACCGACTTCGACATGGACAAGTTCCTGTCTGATGTCAAGAAGGTTTATGCAGAAAAGGGCAACTGCCTGGTTGCTGTTTCCGAGGGCATCCACTATGCTGACGGTTCTTTCGTTTCCGAGGCAAAGACCTCTGCAACCGACGGTTTCGGTCATGCACAGCTGGGTGGTCTGGCTGCTATGCTGGCTGACCGCGTGAAGAACGAGCTGGGCGTAAAGGTACGCGGCATTGAGCTGTCTCTGCTCCAGCGCTGCGCTGCACACTGCGCTTCCAAGACCGACGTAGACGAGTCCTACGCTTCTGGTAAGGCCGCAGTTGAAAACGCTGTTGCTGGCAAGACCGACTTTATGCCGGGCTTCAAGTGCACCCGCGGTGCAGACGGTTACAAGTGTGAAATCGAGCTGCTGCCGCTGGCACAGGTTGCGAACACCGAAAAGAAGGTTCCGCGCGAGTGGATTAACGAGGAAGGCAACGGCGTAACTCAGGCATTTGTTGATTACGCACTGCCGCTCATCGCTGGCGAGAACGTAGGCCCCAAGGAGAACGGCCTGCCGCGTTTCGCAAAGCTCAAGAAAATCAAGGCAGAAGCCTAAACCGCTTCCCTGTCGTTGACACAACAAAAGCCCTGAAGCATTGCTTCAGGGCTTTCTTTTATCTTGGGTTCCGGTTACAGACTACCAAACAATCGTGCCAGCCAAGTACCACCAAACAGCCGGGAAAACCAGCCGCCTTCGTAGTCTTCCTCTTGCTCCTCTTGTTCTTGCGCGCGCTGTTCGCGCAGAGCGCGCAGTTGTTCGGGGTCGGCATCACGAATGGACAGATAATGCTCGCACACATCAAAATCATCGTCTTCTATCGGAATCTGGTAGTAATCGCAATACCAACATGCACGGGGTTTTCCATTGCGAAGAATCCGGATATGTGCACAAGTTAATGTGCAAAATTCGCCTTTTTCCTGCTCCTCCCAAGTGTCGGTTTCCTGTTTTTTCCATCTTCCGAACCCGATTTTCATTGTATCATCCTCATAGAATTCTGTCGAATTTTGTCTTTTTCATTATAACCTGTTTTAGGTTAAAACGCAAGCGCAATTTTGTCTCAGCATATAATATTGTAGAAACACCTTATGGCAAGGGAGATATTGTTATTTACAGACGATTGCGCGATCTGCGAGAAGATCATGAACTGACCCAAACGAAGCTGGCGAAACTGCTCGGCATGTCACAAACCGGCTACTCAAAATATGAAACCGGCGAAAACGATATCCCCACTTCGGTACTGATTCAACTGGCAAACTTGTACCAGACCAGTATCGACTATCTGCTGGGGCAAACCGATGTGCCAACGCGCTACCCGCCATGTGCCCACAAATAACCCTCACCAAAGCAGCCGAACGGCTGCTTTTTTCGTTACAGCCCAGCGGTTTTCCATCTCCCACTCCGAAAAAACACCACCGAAAGTGCTGTACCTAGCACCCAACCAATGGGATACGACCAGCACACCCCGGCATACCCCATGCGGCACGCCAGCACCAACACATATGCGATGAGCACGCGCAGCAACAGGTCAGCAAAGGTCGTCGCCATAAACTGCCCCATCGCACCCCCACCACGCAACACACTGTCACAACAGTTCTTGACCGCAATCAAGAAGTAGAACGGCGCACAGGTGTGCAAAAACTGCATTCCCTCACGGATAATAGCGGCGCGGTCGAGGTCGTCGGCAAACAGTCCAATGATAGGGTCACCGCATACCAAAAAAAGGATATTAGCGCACACTGCCACCGCCATTGCAATAAGAATAGATATTTTCAGTCCCTGCCGCACGCGGTCTAGCTTGCCCGCACCGATATTCTGCGAAGCAAACGATGTCAGTGCCGTAGGTAACGTATTCATGGTCATACACGCAAAGGTATGTACTTTGAGCGCGGCCGCAAAGGAAGCAATCGTGATTTCTCCGAACGAATTGATAAGCCCTTGCACCAAGAACACGCCCACCGACACAAACGACTGCTGGCACACCGACGGCACGGCAATACGCACCATTTGCGGTAACATACGGCGGTCAAACCGACGCACTTTTCCGGTGCTCTCCAGCCGCAGTACACGCCGCACAAAGGTTGCCACTGCTAACAGTGAAGCCACTCCCTGTGCCATAAACGTTGCCCACGCCACGCCCAAAATCCCCCAATGCCACACAATGACCAAAAACAGGTCAAGAGCAATATTGAGCACCGACGAGAACACCAAAAAACACAGCGGCGTGAAGCTGTCCCCCAGCCCATTAAAGAGTGCAGTTGCTGTATTATATAGGAACAAAAATACCAGTCCAAATAAATAGACTTTCAAATACAGCGATGCGGCGGCAAAAATCTTTTCTGGCGTACCGATAACGCGCAGCAGCGGGTCAGCCACCAGCAAACCGAGCACGGTCAGCACGACTGCCAAAACCAGAATAGACAAAATCGCCGTACAGGATGCGGTTTTGACCTCTCCATACTCTTTGCGTCCAAACATCTGCGACACGACCACCGAACAACCAACACTGGCACCAGTAGCGAAAGCGATAAACAAAGTAGTGATGGGATAGGACGCGCCAACCGCTGCCAGTGCATTTGCGCTGATGAAGCGCCCGGCAACGATGGTATCCACGACCGCATATAGCTGCTGAAAAATCATGCTTACCAACATAGGAAGCGAAAAGGTCACAAGAATTTTCAGCGGTGAACCGGTCGTCATGTCGTTCATGGGGTATCTCCTTTGGGGCAATATCGTTGTCTTTTTCTAGTATACGACCAAAATTGACCAGATACAAGCATCATTTACCCCAGGAGACACAAAAAAGGGCTTCTTAAACCGAAGCCCTTTTGTCACATTTTGTCACATACGCCGTTTTTACTTGGCTTGCAGCGTTTTGGCAAAGCTGTCTTTGAGTGTGACGATACGGTTAAAGCGCCCCGCTTCGGCATCCTTGATAAAATAGCCCATGCGAACAAACTGCATCCGCGTCCCAGCGGGTACATCTGCAATCGACGGTTCCAGCTTACAGCCGTCCAGCTTTTGCAGCGAATCGGGGTTCAAGAAGTCCAAATAATCCTTGCCTTCGGGCACATCGCCGGTGTTTTCCAGCGTAAACAGGTTATCGTACAGATAACACGACGCATCAACCGCATGTGCAGCCGAAACCCAGTGAATCGTCCCCTTGACCTTGCGGCCGTCAGCGGGCATTCCGTTACCGGTTTCTAAGTCGGCTGTGCAGCGCAGTTCGACAACCTCGCCGTTTTCATCCTGAATGACCTCGTTGCACTTGACAATATAAGCACCCATCAGACGTACTTCCCCGTCGGGCTTGAGGCGCTGGAACTTGGGTGGCGGCACCAGTGCAAAATCGCTCTTTTCAATATACAGTTCACGGGTGAACGGCACATCGCGGGTACCTGCGCTCTCATCCTTGGGATTGTTGGGCAGCGTGAATACCTCGGTTTTATCTTCGGGATAGTTGGTAATCACCATCTTAATCGGCTCGGTAACTGCCATACGGCGGATTGCCGTTTCGTTCAGCTCCTCACGGATGCAATGTTCGAGCAGGCGAATATCAACCAGCGAATTTGCTTTGGCAATACCCGCTCGCTTGACGAAGTCCAGAATTGCCGACGGCGTATAACCGCGGCGGCGCAGACCGCACAAAGTGGGCATACGCGGGTCGTCCCAGCCCTCTACATGGTGTTCAAACACCAGTTGACGCAGATAGCGCTTGGACATAACCGTATTGGTCACATTCAGCCGGGCAAATTCGCGCTGCTTGGGGTGGTGCGGCAGCGGGCAGTTGTCCACAACCCACTCATACAGCGGGCGATGGTTTTCAAACTCAATCGAGCACATAGAATGTGTAATGCCTTCCAGTGCATCCTGAATGGGGTGTGCGAAGTCGTACAGCGGATAAATGCACCACTTGTCCCCTTGTCTGTGGTGATGGGCGCGCACAATGCGGTAAATGGCGGGGTCGCGCATGTTCATGTTGGGCGAAGCCATGTCAATCTTGGCGCGCAGCGTCTTAGAGCCATCCGGGAACTTGCCCGCGCGCATATCCTCAAACAACTGCAAGTTCTCCTCTACCGAGCGGTCACGGTACGGGCTGTTTTTGCCCGGCTCGGTCAGCGTACCGCGATATTCACGGATTTCGTCCTGTGTCAGGTCGCAGACATAGGCCTTACCCGCCTTGATGAGCGCAACCGCGCAGTCATAGCAGGTTTCAAAGTAGTCCGAGCCGTAGAAAATGCCGCCGTTGGGCATTTCGCCGGTCAACCACTGAATGTCCTCCTGGATAGACTGTACATACTCGTCATCTTCGCGCACCGGATTGGTGTCATCAAAGCGCAGATTGAACTTGCCGCCATATTTCTTGGCAATCGACCAGTTGATATAAATGGCTTTTGCCGAGCCAATGTGCAGATAGCCATTCGGCTCAGGCGGGAAACGGGTGTGGATTTGCTCGGTCAGACCGGCTGCAATATCGGCATCAATGATGTCGGTCAGGAAATTTTTCACTTCTTCCATGAATTCAAATAACCCCCTTGGTCATGATTTTCATATCATAAAATGATGGCGAATGGACACGGTCATCCCAGTGCTGCAATGCACTGTTCCAAACGCGCCTTGACCTGTTCAGCGCCCATAATGTGCATAACGCTCTGCATATCGGGTGCGTTTTGACGACCCGCAACCGCGATGCGCACAACCATCGACACATCTCCGACATGTCCCTTATACTGGTCGGGGTTCTGCTTGTACGCCTTGGTTTCGGCGGCGAAGCCGTGCTGTGCCGCAAGCGCCTTCATCTTTTCAAAGAAGCCGTCAGGTGTGTCATTCGGGTCAAACTGTGCCTTAAACTCGGTCAAAATCGCCTTGGCATCATCCTTGGAAACGTGTTCGGGCAAGGTGTAATCGGGCTGGAACAGTTCGTCAAACAGAAAGTCCATGTAGGGCTTAACATCCGACCACAGCGCCAAATCCTTACGCGGTTTTTTGCCGCCTCTGCCGATGGCAAGGAACGCGCGGGACTTGTCCGGCTCACGGGTAAACAGCGCATGGAAATCTGGGTCATTGTGTGCGCTCCACGCGGCAACCGCGTCATAGACCTGTTCGGCTGTCATGCGCGAGATAACGTTCTTGGACACATCCCCCAATTTGTCAATGTCGAACAGTGCGCCCGAACCGCTCATTTTCTTGGTTGAGAACGGGAAATCGTTCATGGGCTTGTCAGGATTTGCGCGGCGCCACTCCTCGAAGTTGGAGTTCAAAAGCGTCATCAGGTATTCCAGCACGCTGGGTGCAGGGTAGCCTTGCTGGTTGTAGAAGGTCAGTGCAAGTTCAGGGTCTTTGCGCTTGGACAGCTTACGCTTGGAACCGGTCTGTTCGTCAATCTTCATCAGTTGGGCGGTGTGAGCATACTTGGGTGCCTTCCAGCCCATTGCGCGAAACAGCTGCAAGTGTACAGGCAGGGTTGCCAGCCATTCTTCACCACGCACGACCACGGTTGTACCCATCAGGTGGTCATCTACAACATGGGCAAAGTGATAGGTCGGGATACCATCCGACTTCAGAATAACAACATCTTGGTCATTCTCGGTGACTTCCATCTTGCCCTTGACCAAATCTTCATGTTTGACCTTATGTTCAATGCTGCCCTCCGAGCGGAAGCGCACGACATAGGGTGTGCCCTTTGCCAGTTCGGCTTCAATGTCCTCCATCGGACGGTCACGCCACACGGCATATTTTCCATAATAGCCAAAGTTCTCCTTAGCAGCTTCCTGTTGCTGGCGCATAGCGGCCAGTTCTTCCTCGGTTGCGAAGCAGGGATATGCCAGACCGCGCTGCACGAGCGATTTTACAAAGGTCTGATAGATTTCGGCGCGCTGGGACTGACGATAAGGGCCATAGTCGCCGCGCTCACCGTCCAGCGTTGCGCCCTCGTCAAAAGGCAAACCGAACGCCGAAAAGGCATCAATGATGGTCTGTACGCCGCCCTCGACCTCACGTTTTTTATCAGTGTCCTCAATGCGCAGATAGAACACGCCGCCCGACTGATGCGCCAGCCGTTCATCGACCAGTGCGCCGTACAGGTTGCCTAGGTGCATAAAGCCGGTGGGACTCGGGCCCATACGGGTGACTTTCGCGCCTTCGGGCAGTTGCCGTGCCGGGTATTGCGCCAGAATATCCTCCGGGGTTTTGTGGATATGCGGAAACAGCTTGTCCGCAAGCAGCATATAATCCATGGTATCGCTCCATCTCCAAATTTAAAAACTGTGCCTGCTACGCACACAGGGCGCAGGCATCGTCTATTCCGGTATATTGTACCATACTTTCCCGGCACATTGCAAGGCGGCACAGGCGGTCACAGGCGGTTTTAAGGCATAAAATTTACCAGTACACCGTCCATATCGCGCAAATCCGCCCCCACTGTCCAACCCGATGCAGATTGCTCTTGAGGGATACGCAAAAATAGAGTAAAATAAAAATAGAAAAATCTGATAAAAAGAAAGGGTGAGAATTATGTTTGGCTTGAATGCTGTCAGCATGAACACCAACCGTGCCTATGCGTCCAGTGCGCTTTACAAGGCCAGTGCTGCGCGCAGTACCGCGCCAGTCAGCGCAGTCGCCCCTGCTGAGACTACCGCAGTCCCTCCAGTACCTGCGGTTGCTTCGGTGAAAAATGCTGCACAGGCTGTACCACAGGATGCCCACCAGCTACCCACACAGCGGCTTGGCGCAGACCCAGTCGAAATGGCCGTGCGTGGCCGCATCCAGTATGTTGATGAGGAAGGGATGCCGTTATCCCAATCTACCTCCCCGTTAACCGGAGAAGCAGAGGTATCCGAAGCCAAGTCGGCACAAGAAGTCATGGAGGAAAGCCAGTGCCAGACCTGTAAGGAACGCAAATATCAGGACGGCTCAGACGACCCCGGCGTGTCCTACAAGACACCGACTACCATCGCGCCCGAACAGGCTGCCACCGCCGTGCGCAGCCATGAACAGGAACATGTCGTGCGTGAGCAATCCAAAGCACAACGCGAAGGCCGCGAAGTTGTCAGCCAGTCGGTCACGATGCACACCGCTATCTGTCCGGAGTGCGGCCGCACCTATATTTCGGGCGGCACGACCCGCACGACAACCCGCGCAGAAAACCCAGCACAGAATCTTGCACAGCGCTATCAGCAGGCAGAGCAGGCTCCCAGCCTGTTTGAAGCCATTGCATAACCGCACAAAAAAGGGCACACAACCGTGTGCCCTTTTTTGTTATGCCTTTTTATAGTTCCTCGCCGTTGGTGGCAATCACGCGCTGATACCAAGCAAAAGATTTTTTGCGGTAACGTGCTCCGCTGCCCGTGCCATCGTCGTTCAAATCGACATAGATGAAGCCATATCGTTTGCGCAGTTCACCAGTAGTAAACGACACAACATCAATGCAGCCCCAAGGCGTATAGCCCATAAGGTCAACGCCGTCCAGTTCAACCGCCTTCTTCATCTCCTCAATATGCGCTTTGAGGTAATCAATACGGTAGCTGTCATCACAGGTATGGTCAGGCTTGAGTTCATCAATCGCGCCGAAGCCATTTTCCACGATAAACAGCGGCAATTCATAACGTTCATACAGGGTTGCAAGCGAGTAGCGCAGACCCACCGGGTCAATCTGCCAGCCCCAATCAGAAGCCTTGACATAGGGGTTTGCAACCGAGTGTGCATTGCCGCCACTCAGACCGGCATTTTTCTGGTCAACATCGGCCTTGACCGCGTTGGACATGTAGTAACTGAAGCCCAGATAATCGACCTTGCCCTTTGCAAGGATTTCTTCATCTCCGGGTTCCATGACTGGTGCAGTTCCTTCGCGCTCCCACTCTTTCTTTGCAAACGCCGAATAGTGTCCACGGCAGTGTACATCAGAGTAGTAGAAACGCTCGTGCATGGATTCTACTGCGGTCATCACGTCATCCGGATTGCAGGAATACGGATAAAACGGCACGAACGAGCACATGCAGCCAATCTGGAAATCGGGGTTAATTTCGTGACCCTTCTGGACGGTCAGCGCCGAAGCAAGCAGCTCATGGTGTACGGCCTGATACAGCGCCTTTTTGGGGTTTTCAAACTGCGAGAAACGAATACCGGAGTTTGTCCAACCAAAGATATCATTGGTGGTATTGTGCTGGTTGTTGATTTCGTTGAAGGTCATCCAATACTTGACTTTGTTCTTGTAGCGCTCCATGACCGTTACAGCATAGTGTACAAAGAAATCGACCAGTTTACGGTTGACCCAACCGCCATATTCCTTGGCGAGATAGTACGGCATTTCAAAGTGGCTGAGCGTGATGACCGGTTCAATGCCGTGCTTTAACAGTTCGTCAAACATATCTTCATAGAACTGCAAGCCCGCCTCATTGGGTTCGGTTTCATCGCCGTTCGGAAAGATGCGGCTCCATGAAATCGAAGTGCGGAAGCACTTAAATCCCATCTCGGCAAAAAAGGCGATGTCCTCTTTGTAGGTGTGATAGAAGTCAATGCCCTTGTGATTGGGGTAGCGCTCACCCGCAACCACACCATCGGTAATGCGGCGCGGAATATCACGCGTTCCGGCGGTCAGCACATCGCTGACACTCGGCCCGCGGCCGCCCTCCTGCCAGCCGCCCTCCAACTGATGGGCAGCGACCGCGCCGCCCCACAAAAAATTCTTTGGTAAGCTCATAAGTGCTCCTCCTTTTAAACAATCACTGTGTTTGTGCTTGATACAGATTTATTTGTGTACTGCCAGAAGTGGTGCACCCGCTGCAATCGTGCCAGATGTCTGCTGTACCGCAACATCATCCACGTCATCCGCATTGGTGACTAGTACCGGTGTAATGGGGTCAAATTCCTTTGCAATCTCATCCAAGTCGAACACAATCAACAGGTCACCGGCTTTGACTGTATCGCCCGCCTTGACCTTGGCTTCAAAATGCTTGCCGCCAAGATTGACCGTCTCCAGTCCAATGTGAATGAGCACTTCCACGCCGTCAGCCTGTTCCAAGCAGATAGCATGTTTGGTTTCAAAGATAGACGATACCGTACCATCAAACGGGGCGTATAACTTGCCTTCAGTAGGTACAATCGCCACACCCTGACCCAAAATACCACCAGAGAAAGTCGGGTCATTGACCTCAGACAGCGCTTTCACTTCACCGTTGAGCGGTGCGCCGATGATGCACTGTACGCCCGTGCCAGTAGTGGAACCAGATGCTTTCGCCGCGCTTGTTGCCAGTGCCGATTCGGTCACAGGTTCAGCTTTTTCATCGCAGCCAACAATTTGAATCAGCACAATCGTGATAATGATGGTAGCTGCTACGCCAATCATCATGCCAGTGAACGAAGTGGGATTGTCATTGCTGATAGCGTTGACCGTGGTGAGCAGACCGGGCAGACCGGCGTAAACATAGTACATGGAATGGAAGAAACTGATGATGATAGCACCGATTGCGCCGCCGATGCAGCCACAAATGAACGGCTTTTTCAGGCGCAGGGTAACACCGTAAATCGCCGGTTCAGTGATGCCGAAGATACCAGTCAGACCAGCAGACAGCGATACATTTTTAATGTCACTCTTTTTGGTCTTGAGGAATACGCCGAAGCAAGCGGCAGCCTGTGCGATAACGGCGCAGGTCTGAAAGGCTTGGAACGAGTCACAGCCGTTGTTTGCGAAGTTTGCCATAACCATCGGGGTAACGCCCCAGTGAACGCCGAAGATAACGATAACCTGCCAGATACCGCCTACAATCGCGGCTGCCAGCACAGGCACATTGTTCACAAGGAAGTTATAACCGACTGCAATCGCATTTGCCACATTGTCCGAGATAGGGCCAATGACCAAAATGGTCGCAGGCACCATAATCAACATGCACAGGAACGGGGTTGCCAGTGCCTTGATGACATCGGGCAGAATCTTGTTGAGAAAGCGTTCCAGATACGCCAGCACCAGCACCAAAAACAGCGGGGGCAGTACGGTCGAAGTATACGTCGTGCCTGCCAAATCAAAAATCGAAAATTTAATGGTTTCGCCTTCGGAAATGCGCGCCGCAATGGCAGACCAATCAGGGTTAACCAGTGCACAGCAACAGGCGACTGCAATATATGTATTACATTTAAAATGTTTGGATGCCGTGATAGCGATAAAGATAGGCAGGAACGTGAACGGCGTCCAAGAGATGAAACTGATAACCGAATAGGTTCCTGTCTCAGCAAAAGCTGGGGCAAACTGATTGATGATGATTAAGCAGCCCTGAATCAGACCAGCAGCAGCAAGGATGTAAACAAAGGGGGCAAAGACTGCCGACATCGTTGCAATGATGCGGTTGCCGATACTCTGCTTGACTTCGGGCTGCTCGGTCGTGTCAATGTTCAGAATCTGGCTCAGTTCGTTGTAAACATCCTTGGCGTGAGTACCGATAACGATTTGGTACTGTCTACCCTTTTCAAATTCTTTGGGATAAACTGTGCGCAACTCCCAATACAATACGCTCCGAAAATTGAGTCCGCGCCGAAAGCGGTCAATCGCAAAGTCGATATGGTCAGTGAGCGTAATGTAAATATTTTTCTTTAGGTCATTGTCCAAATGGGCACGGGCGTAATCGACAATCTTCGCACTGACGCGAATGGATTCCATTTGCACCTCAAGAAACAACTGTTTGAGCCGTGCGGTTGAACTTGCGGTATCCATGCGGAAAATCTTTTCAATCTTGTCGGTTTCAACCGGCTGACCGGGTTTTTGCTTCCAACCAATTCCGGTACCGACAATAATAATTTCCTGCCCATCTTCATCATTTGATGTGATGACATTGTTGTTTAAAATCTTTTTGACAACCACCTTGGTTTGTCCTCCCCCATTTTTTGCAATAAAAAATACCAAACAAATAACAGCTACGCAAAATCACACGCATTTGATAAAAAGCGCATTTTTGCGGCTATCATTGTTTGGTATTGCCTGATTCAACAGTAACAAGCCAAAAGCCATCTTAAATTTGCTAAAAATAGTGTAACAAACGGCTGCGCATTTGACAAGAGGATTTGTACCTATAAAAGCACTTTCTCCCTTTTGCATATTTATCCAAAAATCCCTTTGTATAAAATGCCCAATTTCCTTGTATCTGCACACCTTTCTTTTGATTCCGGTCAAAAGTCTGTGACCCGCTGTGCATCCATCGCTTCATAGGGAATCATCAGCGACAAACCATCTTCGCTGCATGTGGTATGCGCAATGTTCATCGTTTTCACGTCTTTTCCCTGATACAGCGCCAACACCGCATCGACGGCGGCGCGTCCCTGTTCATCTCCCGGCTGATAAACGGTGAACGTCAAAAGTCCGTCTGCAATCGCGTCCCGACCAGCAAGCGTGCCGTCAATCCCCAGCACAGGGCAATCGGTTATGCCGGCTTCTCGGAGCACTTGCGCTGCACCGATGGCCATTTCATCATTCTGTGCAACGACCACATCAAACTCTACACCATTATCTACCAAAATCTCAACTTGATTATATGCTTTTGCGCGGTCGAACTGTGCAGTGGATTCATAAATAAAATTGCAATCAACGCGCAAATATTCCAGCAAACTATCCCGACGAGTTGCCGTAGAATCTTGTCCTTCAATACCGGTCAGATAGACGAGCTTTAACACATCTATTCCCTGCTCCTCGGCGTAATCATTGAGCCAAGCTGCCTGAAACCGGCCTGCTTCGCGGTCATCCGAGCCAATAAAAACCTGTTTTCCCGCGGTTAGCGCTTCCATTTCAGGCTTTCGATTGACAAACACGACCGGCATTTCCCCCGCCTCTCGAATGATGCTGCGGGTCAGGCTAGGCGAAACTGCGTTGATAATCAGTGCATCATATCCTTGTTCCACAGCGTCCTGAACGTGCTGCAACTGTACAACGTAGTCGTTGCCCGCATCCCATACCGTGCAATCTACGTCGCATTTTGGGGCATATTCTAAGATAGCGTTTTCCACCGTAGTTAAAAACTGGTCACGCGAGGACATCGAGACAGCAATGCGCATTTGCTCGGAGGACGGTGGTGCAGTTGGTGTTTGGGCACAGCTGCACAAGCAAATAGACATCCCCACCGCCAGCAACAATGTCCATAATTTTTTCATCATCCATTCCCCCTTTTGGAATAACCCTGCCGTGCAAAGTCTCTTTGTGTATAGTATATCAAATTTTATATTTTATTGCATCTGTTCCTTTACAGTTTATCCAGAAAAATAAAAAAAGACCTTGTAAAAACAAGGTCTTTTTGGAGGTACCACCCAGAATCGAACTGGGGATCAGGGAGTTGCAGTCCCACGCCTTACCGCTTGGCTATGGTACCGAATGGAGCGGATGACGAGGCTCGAACTCGCTACCTCCACCTTGGCAAGGTGGCGCTCTACCAGATGAGCTACATCCGCATATAAAATTATAGAACCCTTTTGGAAAACCGCTGCAAAAACAATTTACATCGCAGTTGCTTTCATAAAAGTTTTCTTTGCCAACTTTCTTTCTCAAAAGAAAGTTGGTGCCTCCGGGCGGAATCGAACCACCGACACGGGGATTTTCAGTCCCCTGCTCTACCGACTGAGCTACAGAGGCATCTAAACTTTTCTTCCCTTTTTCTCTGAGAGAAAAAGTTGGCGACCCGGATGGGGCTCGAACCCACGACCTCTAGCGTGACAGGCTAGCGCTCTAACCAACTGAGCTACCGGGCCAAATGGTGGAAGTTACAGGGCTCGAACCTGTGACCCTCTGCTTGTAAGGCAGATGCTCTCCCAGCTGAGCTAAACTTCCGTGTTGTCATCAGCGACGGTTATTATTATATCGAAAACCGCCGCTGGTGTCAAGCGTTTTTGGAAATTTTTTCGCAAATTATTTTTTGCGTGCATTTGCCGCCAAATCGCGCAAATCTGCTGGCGAGAAAGTGTAAACCTTATCGCAGAACTGACAGGTAATTTCGGTTGGCTTGTCCTCCCCTGCCATCTGCAACAATTCCTGTTCGCCTAAGCTGATAAGGGCGCGGGTCACTTTTGCCTCATTGCACGCACAGCGATAACCAACCGGTGTTTCATCCAAAAACTGCACGGTGAAGCCGTCGAGCACAGCGCGCACGATATCCTCAAGCGACATACCACTATCTAACATTCCAGTCATGGAACCCGCCTTTGCAATGTTCTGTTCCAACCGGTCAATATCGGCATCTGCGGCACCTGGCAAAAGCTGGACGAGATAGCCGCCCGCCTGCCGTACACTCTGGTCTTGGTTGACCAACACACCGAGCGCACAAGCCGACGGAATCTGCTCACTCTCGGCAAAATAGCGGGTCACGTCCTCGGCAATCTCACCGTTGACCAATTCGACCGTACCGGTAACCGGGTCTTTCAAGCCAATATCTTTTATCACCATCAGGTGCCCTTGTCCGACACCCATGCCGACGGCAAGTTTGCCATCGGGACGAAGCGGCAGGTCAACCGCCGGATTTTGCAGATAACCGCGTGCATTGCCGTTGCTGTCTGCTACACAGACAATCGTGCCCAGCGGGCCGTCGCCGCGCACCTGCACGGTGACCGAACCGTCATCCACTTTGAACTGCCCGCCTAAAATAGATGTAATGGTCAGAGTACGACCCAGCGCAGCGGTTGCCAGCGGCAGGGTTCTGTGAATATTGCGCGCGCACTCGACCATCTGCGTGGTCTCAATCGCAGTCATTTGAATAGCGGCATCGGTTGTGATGGCGCGAATTCTTCTATCCATAAATTATACGTTCCTCTTTCTTGCAATAATGAAAATACGGTCTTCGTCACCGGTACACGGCTCAAAAGACAGTTCGGGATGCCGTTCGATGCGGTCAAATCCGCAATTCTCCAGCATCACACACAGTTCATCCGGGTCATAGTAGCGCTCAACGTGGCTTTCTTCCAGCCGCTCCCAGCGGTTGCGCTCGCCGATGCGCGCGAAGATATCAAAATCATAGACGCACCGCACGCCGTCGAAATCGACCTGCCAGACGCAATAAACGTCCTCATCCTCGCGCACATAGCATTGCCCATTCATGGCTTCAAACTTCTTTTTGGTGTTGACATCAAACACAAACACGCCGTCCGGCTCCAGAAACAGCGCAGCACGGCGCAGCGCCTCGCGCAGCACATCGGGGTCAGTGACATAGTTTACGCTGTCCAGACAGCATAAAACGGCCTGTACGGTGCCGTACAGGTCGAGTTCTTCCATGCGTTGATGTAGGAATACTGGTCTTGGGTCGCAGTCCATTGTGTTGTTCATCGCCTGCATGAGCATTTCGGTCGATGCGTCCACGCCAATCATCTCATAGCCGCGCCGTGCCAGTTCGCCGGACAACGAACCGGTGCCGCAAGCCAAGTCTAACACCAGTTCTGGACGAAATCCACAGCGGTCAAAAACGGCTTCAAAGTAGTCTGCCCAGTGAGCATACCCGACATCATCGGTGAAGCGGTCGTAATAGGATGACAGAAAACGATAACTGTCCATCGGTCAAGCCTTGCCTTTCGTGCGGTCGAGCACCATACGGTAACCATCGGTGCCATAAATCAGGCACTTATTCACGCGGCTGATAGTAGCGGTACTTGCACCGGTCTCTTTTACAATATCGCTGTAAATCTGTCCTTCATCGAGCATTTTTGCAACCTGGAAGCGCTGTGCCATAGCACGCAGTTCGGTGATGGTACACAGGTCTTCAAAAAAATTATAGCATTCCTCCACCGAGGTGAGGGACAGCACACCCTCAAACAGCTCATCCATGTGAGCGTCCTTCAGTTTGCTATTCATCGCATAGCCTCCATCGCTTTACTTTAGATTTATCCTAACACAATACTTTAAGAAAGTAAACAGTTCCAGTGTAAAATTCGCAATTCGTTCATAACTTTTCCACAGCAGACAGACAAAAAAGCGGTGTGCTTTTGGGCACACCGCTAGATTTTGTTGGTAACGGTTATGGGTGGTATTTTCGACGCAGTTGCCGCCGATATAACCGACCGCGTTATGCTTCCATTTTTCTTGCGAACAGCACACCGCCGGGCTTGAAGAACTTCGCTTCGCGGCCGGTGATGACCATAGCATAGCGCGCGCCCATTGCGCCGTTTTTGTCGGCGTGCTGCACAGGCTCCATGGTCTTGGTCTGTTCGTTGGGTGCCTGAATGTTGCTGATATAGCAAGCAAACGATTCAACCGGAATGTGCTTGGGGCCAATTTCGCCATAAGAAACGATGGTGCCCGGACGCACCTGACCGCGGAAAATCTCGCCAGCCAATACCGTGCTGTCGTCGTAAGCGTAAACCGCGTCTACACCAAAAACAAAAATCATATCCTTGGGAATGTTCAGCTCAAACACTGGACGTTTGCCCAGGTCAAGCTCCTTGTCGTTCATATTGTCCGCCATAGTGGAAAACTCCTTTCGGTGGCTGAGGCGCGGCGAAAGCGCGCCCGAAAATTAGCAATCAGAGCTTGGCAAGCTCCTGTGCCAGCAGTTTGTTGATGATTTGGGGGTTGCCCTGACCGCGGGATGCCTTCATGCACTGACCAACCAAGAAGCCAGTGACATTCTTGCCCGCCTTGAAGTCGGCAACTGCCTTTTCATTCTTAGCCAGTACATCCTGTACAATCGCCAGAATCGCACCCTCGTCCGAAACCTGCTTGAGTCCCAAGCGCTCTACAATCTGCTCGGCAGTCTCGTCGGTTTCAAACAGCTGGGTCAGCACCTTCTTACCGGCTGCGCCCGAAATGGTGCCGCCGTCGATAAGCACGATAAGGTCAACCAGCTTTTGTGCGGTCAGCTTGGTCTGCTCCAGCTCCACGCCCTTGTCATTGAGGTATTTGGACACGTCGGACAGAATCCAGTTTGCGGCAGCCTTGGGCTTGATTTTGCCCGAAGCGGCGGCTTGGTCGAGCATGGTTGCCTTGGCAAAGGAATCCATGAGCTGACGGGCTTCCATCGCAGTCATGCCGTATTCGTTCAGATAACGCTCATAGCGCGAGATGGGAAGTTCCGGAATTTCGCTTTCAATCTTTTGCATCCATTCGTCGTCAATCTCGACGGCAATCAAGTCGGGGTCAGGGAAATAGCGGTAATCCTGTGCATCCTCTTTGGTACGCATGACCGTGTTTTTCAGCTTGACATCATCCCAGCGGCGGGTTTCCTGCTGAATGGTGCCGCCGTGCTCAACGACATCAATCTGGCGCGCAATCTCGTAGTCAATCGCGCGTACTGCACCCGAAAACGTATTGACGTTCTTCATCTCGACGCGGGTACCCAGCTCGTTCGAACCTTCCGGACGAATGGATACGTTGATATCACAGCGGATGGAGCCTTCCTCCATCTTACAGTCACAAATGTCCAGATAGGACAGTGTGGTTTTAATCATTTCGAGGAACTCTTTTGCCTCGGCAGATGAGTGCAGGTCAGGACGGGTAACCATCTCGATAAGCGGCACACCGCAGCGGTTAAAGTCAACCACGGTGCCATCAATCTCGTCGTGCAGCAGTTTGCCCGCATCCTCCTCAAAGTGGATGCGCTCCAAACGGCAGGACTTTTTCTCACCGTCTACATAGAAGAACACTTCACCATTTTCACAGATGGGCACATCAAACTGGGAAATCTGGTAAGCCTTTGGCAGGTCGGGATAAAAGTAGTTTTTACGGTCGGACTTGCACAGGCGATTGACCGTGCAGCCGGTCGCCAGACCCATTTTTGCCGCATAGTGTACGACCTCACGGTTGAGAACGGGCAGTGCGCCGGGCATACCGGTGCAGACCGGACAGGTATGGGTGTTGATGGGTGCGCCGAACTGGGTCGAGCAGGCGCAGAAAATCTTGCTCTTGGTGGACAGCTCGGCGTGCACCTCAAGCCCGATGACAGCTTCGTATTTCATGTTGGTGTCGCTCCTCTCTTACAGTGCCGCGATGCGGTTTTTCAAGCCCGAAGCCTGCTCGAATGCAAGACCGGCATTGAGCAGCGTCTGTTCACCGAACGGGCGGCCAATGAGCTGCATACCGATGGGCATTTGGTTGGCATCGAATCCGCAGGGCTGCACCAGACCGGGCAGACCGGCAATGTTGACGCTGACCGTGCAGATATCGCCCGCATACATTTCCAGCGGGTCGGTGGTCTTGGAGCCGATTTCATAAGCGGTGGTCGGTGCAACCGGCGTCAAAATCAGGTCACACTGCTCGAATGCACCGGCAAATTCGGCTTTGATTTTGCGCTGTGCAGCGCGTGCCTTTTTGTAGTAAGCGTCGTAGTAGCCCGACGACAGCACATAAGTGCCCAGCATAATACGGCGCTGTACCTCCTCGCCGAAGCCCTCCGAGCGCGACTTCACATACAGGTCAATCAGGTCATCGCCCGCATTGGGGGTGCGATAGCCATATTTTACGCCGTCGAATCGTGCAAGGTTGGAAGAAGCCTCTGCCGACGACAGAATGTAGTAAACGGGCAGGGCGTAATCAACGAGCGGCAGCGAAATCTCAAAGACTTCGGCACCCATTGCTTTGTACTGGTCAGCGGCTGCCAGCACAGCTTTTTTTACTTCGTCCGAAATGCCCGCGCCAAAGTATTCCTTGGGCAGACCGATTTTCTTGCCCTTCATGTCAGGATTGAGGTTTGCACGGACAGAGCCTTCAAACGGGGTTTGCACCGAGGTCGAGTCGTGCGCCGGGTCATAGCCGGTGATGGCATCGAGCAGCATTGCGGTGTCCTCAATCGTGCGCGCGAACGGGCCAATCTGGTCGAGGGACGATGCGAACGCGATAAGACCGTAACGGGATACTGCGCCATAGGTGGGCTTGAGACCGACCACGCCACAGAACGAAGCGGGCTGACGGATAGAGCCACCAGTGTCCGAACCGAGTGCGAGCGGCACTTCGCCGGCTGCGACAACGGCTGCCGAACCACCCGACGAGCCGCCGGGTACGCGGTCAGGGTTGTGAGGGTTGCGGGTGAGCTGCATAGCTGAGTTCTCACAGGACGAACCCATGGCGAACTCGTCCATGTTGACCTTACCGGTCATGACAACGTCATGTGCTGCCAACTTGTCCACAACGGTTGCATTGTAAGGCGGCACGAAGTTGTGCAGCATTTTAGATGCACAAGTGGTGCGTGTTCCCTTGGTGCAGATATTGTCCTTAATAGCGACCGGAATACCAGCCAGCGCGGACAGCGACTCACCAGCCGCACGCTTGCGGTCAACGGCCTCGGCCTGTGCGAGCGCAGATTCTTCAGATACCGTGATGTATGCGCCAACCGTGCCATCGACGGCTTTGGTGCGCGCGAGTACATCTTGCGTCAGTTCAACCGCACTAATTTCTTTCTTTTCGAGCAGTTCGGACAGCTCAGCGGCTGTCTTTTGAAACAATTCCATGTACTTCACCTCTTTATTCCACAACTCTGGGCACTGCTACACCGCCGGCTTGGAAGTCGGGGGCATTGGGTGCGATGAGTTCTTCGGGCGTGTAATCCTGTTGTACGACGTCCTCACGCAGTGCATTTTTGCGTTCGGTGTTGATAACGTCGGTGATATCGCCCAAATCGAGCGCTTGCAGCTTGTCCACCATGCCGACAATGCCCTGCATGTCGTCTGCGAGGTGGTCAAAGTGCTCGCCGCTCATATCCAGACGCGCCAGTACGGCGATGTGTTCAATTTCCTGTCTGGTGATTGCCATGACTTGTTGTCCTCCTATATGATAAAATCATTCGATTTTTTGCAATTTATACGCCATCCAGCCCAATCATGCGGGCAAATTCGTCCTCGGTCACGACGGGCACACCGAGTTCGGCAGCTTTTTGCAATTTGGAGCCTGCATTTTCGCCCGCAACGACCAGATTGGTCTTTTTGGACACCGAACCGGCAGCTTTGCCGCCGAGCGATTCAATCAGGTCATTGATTTGCTTGCGGGTAAAGCGGGTCAGCGAACCGGTGGCAACGATAGTCTGCCCTGCCAGCTTGTCACTTTTGACGGTTTTTTCGCCGGTGAAGTTGACCCCACAGGCGCGCAAGCGCTCAATCAGGTGCAACGACTGCTCTTGCTCTCTCCATGCGGCAATGCTCTGGGCGGTTGTCGCGCCGATGTCGCGCACGGCGGTGATGTCCTCAACCGAAGCGGTCAACAGGGCATCGAGTGTGCCGAAATGGTCGGACAGTGTTTTGGCAGCCTTTTGCCCGACGTGCCGAATGCCGAAGGCAAACAGCAAGCGCGACAAGTCGCGGGTTTTACTGTCCGCGATGGACGCGACCAGATTTTCAGCCGATTTGCGTCCCATGCGGTCAAGCGGCTCCAACTGACCGACAGTTAAATCGTACAGGTCGGCAGCCGACCGCACCAATTCTGCTGCTATCAGCGTCTTGAGCACCCCTTCCCCACAGCCGTCAATGTCCATTGCGTCACGCGAAGCAAAGTGCATCAGATTGCGCAAAAGCTGTGCCGGACATTCCGCACCCGTGCAGCGAATGGCGGCTTCTTCATCGTCCTCATAGACCGGTGCGCCGCAGACCGGACAGAATGCGGGCATTTCAAAGGGCTGTGCATCGGCAGGGCGTTTTTCTGGCACGACTGCGATAATTTCAGGGATAATCTCACCGGCTTTGCGCACGCGCACCATATCACCCACGCGCACATCCAGCGAGCGAATAAAGTCGCGGTTGTGCAGCGTGGCACGGGAAACCGTCGTGCCTGCCAGACGTACCGGGTCAAGCACGGCATTGGGGGTCAACACACCGGTGCGCCCAACCGTGATAATGATATCCCGCAAGCGGGTTTCTTTGACTTCGGGTGGATATTTATAGGCGGCTGCCCAGCGCGGGAATTTTGCAGTTGAGCCGAGTGCAGCCCGCTGTTCAAAGCGGTTGACCTTGACCACCGCGCCGTCAATATCGAAATCCAATTCACCGCGGCTATCGCCCATGCGTGCAATCTCATCCGCGACCTGCTGCGGGTCAGTGTAGACCGGATAGCGTGGACTGACCGGAAAGCCCAATTCTTTGAGATAGTCTAGCGATTGGGTGTGACTTTCCAGCGGCAATTCGTCACTGTTTTGGATGTTAAAACAAAAGATAGACAGACGGCGCTGCGCGGTAATTCGGCTGTCCAGCTGGCGCAGCGAACCTGCCGCCGCGTTGCGCGGATTGGCGAGCAGCGGTTGTTCGTTGAGTTCGCGTTCGGCGTTGAGCGCTTCAAAAACCGAGCGCGGCATATACACTTCTCCGCGCACTATCAGGTGTGCGGGTGCATGTTGCAGGGTCTGCGGGATATCCGCGATGGTGCGCAGATTTTCGGTGACATCTTCCCCCACCTGACCATCTCCGCGCGTTGCGCCGCGCACAAACACGCCGTCGACATATTCGAGCGCAACCGAAAGACCGTCAATCTTATATTCGACGACATATTCGGCCTGCCCCACAGTGCCCGCTACCCGCTCATAGAACTCGCCGAGTTCGTCCAGCGAAAACACATCCTGCAAACTTTCCAACGGATAGGCGTGTGTGACCTTGGAAAACTTTTCGCTTGCCGTACCGCCGACGCGCTGTGTCGGTGAATTGGGGTCTTGCAGTTCGGGGTGCTGGGCTTCGAGTGCACGCAACCGCCGTTGCAATTGGTCATATTCATAGTCGGAGATTTCGGGCGCGTCCTCGTCGTAGTATTTTTTATTGTGATGTCGCAGCTGTTCGCGCAGCGACAAAATTTCCTGCTGAACGTCCATGCCGTCTCCTTTCCGCCGCCCCGTGCGCACACGGAAGCCAGCATACTCTAGTATTATAACAAATTTCCGCCAATATAGAAAGACCGAATTTTGCATTTCTCGTGTTCATTGGGCATAATCATTGATTTTTCCGAGCAGGCTTTGTTCGGTGTCGTCGATGTAGGTGTACTGTTCGGGTACATGGCCGACAATCACAGTATCGGTGACGACCAGTTGATTTTTGACCTCGGTATCCACGCCGCCCAAGCCGGTCAAAATGCGAATTTGGGTGGTCACTTCCAAGATAATCTGGTGTCGGGTCTGGTTGATTCCAGCATCTGTGAATGCGCTGATGAAATCGGCCTGCACATAGCCCAGCCCTGAGATACCGACCGTGAACGCAGGCCCCTGCCCTGCGAAAAAGTCGGTGCCGACAATCGTGCCAAGCGGAATGGTTATCTGGGTGCGTTCGAGCTGGTCGAGTGCCTCATAAACCGCCTGTGATATCTGAACTTTGAGATGATTTGCCAAGATGCCATCGGTTGTCAGCGCGGTCACGGCCTGATTCTGGTCGCGTTCGAGCTGCACCAGATTTTCATATTCTGCCCGATTTTGATAGACCGTATCCGTAAGCACATCGTAAAGGGCGAAACTCGCCTCGTGAACGACATAATTTTCGGCATGGTCGAGCAGCAGCGGCCGGATGGCGTTGAGTGTGAGCAGATATGCGATGGCAACGACAAACGGAATAAACAGCAATGCACGACCGGATTTACGCCGGATTCGCCGCATGGGTATCCCCCCTCGCAACACCCTATGCGTAGGGTTTTAGGATGATACCCCAAAAACAAAAGAGAGCACCCGGTTTTGGGGTGCTCTCCATGGAAACACAATGCTGTGTACAAAAAGCATTTGCGCGAGAAAGATTACTCCTCGTCGCCGCCGTCGAGCAGCGCACGGATGGACAGAGAAACCTTCTTCTTCTCATCGTTGATGTCGATAATCTTAGCTTCGACTTCCTGACCGATGGTCAGTGCTTCCTCAGCCTTTGCGATGCGATGGTCGGCAATCTGGGAAATGTGAATCAGGCCGTCAACGCCCGGAACGATTTCAGCAAATGCGCCGAAAGGCATAAACTTGAGAATCTTAACGGTTGCGGTGTCGCCTACCTGGAAGTTGGTGGTGAAGATGTTCCACGGGTTGTCCTCCTGACGCTTGTAGCCCAGAGAAATCTTCTTGTTCTCCTTATCCAGCGCGATAACGTAAACGTTTACATGGTCGCCGATGGAAACAACCTCGGACGGATGCTTGATGCGGCCCCAAGACAGCTCAGAAATGTGAATCATACCGTCAACACCGCCGATGTCAACGAATGCGCCGTAAGAAGTCAGGCTCTTAACCGTGCCTTCGTACTCGGAACCAACCTCGATGGTCTCCCAAACCTTCTCAGCAGCCGCCTTGCGTGCTTCCTGGAGCACCTGACGGATGGAGCCGACAACGCGCTTGCGCTGGCGGTTGATTTCGGTGATGTAGAATGTCTGCTTGGTCTTGAGCAGTGCAGCCATAGATTCATCCTTGGGCACACCGGTCTGCGAAGCCGGGATAAAGACGCGCACGCCGTGAGCAGTTGCCACGATGCCACCGCGGTTCTCCTCGATGATGGTGCCTTCTACCGGGGTATGTGCTTCCTTAGCAGCCTCGATGGTCTCCCAGCCCTTGAGCTGGTCAACGCGCTTCTTGGACAGAGCAACGGTGCCTTCCATGTCGTTGACACGAACGACAACCGCTTCGATTTCGTCGCCGGGCTTTACATGGTCTTCTACCTTGTAAGCCGGGTCGTCGGACAGCTCGGATACCGGGATGTAAGCGGTGTGCTTCACGCCCAAATCGACCTGAACTTCGGTCGGGGAAACCGCGATAACGGTGCCGGTCACTTTATCTCCATTATTTAAAGTTTTGAAGGACTCCTCCAGCATTGCAGCGAAATCCTCATTCATTTCGACTTTTGTCTCTGCGCTCATCATGTTGTTACTGACCTCCTTAATTATCCATGCCGGAGTAGACGCGCCTGCGGTGATGCCCACGTTCAGGCCACGAAGTGCCTTGATATCCGACGTTCTCAATTCGTCTGCGTCCTCAATATAGAGGACGTGCGGGCAAAGAGAAGCGCTGATTTCGTACAGGCGCTTGGTGTTCGAGCTTTTTTTATCGCCGATAACAACCATACAGTCCGCTTTTCCGGCAAGCGAACGAGCCTCTGTCTGACGCTCATCCGTAGCATTACATATTGTATCAAATATTTTGCAGTTTGTATACCTTTTTTTTAGAATCTTCACAGAAATATTCCAACTCGCCCGATTGAGCGTAGTTTGTCCGACGACGCTGACCGGGGTATCGGGCGGCAGATTGCCGGCATCAAGTGCGGACAAAAGTTGTTCAGAAGTTTCATAAACCGCCGCATTTTGACACCAACCGGCAATCCCAAGCACTTCGGGATGATTTTTACTGCCCAAAATGATGATATGACGCCCGGCTTTGGACTCTGCCTCAACAATGCGGTGGATTTTTGCGACAAACGGACAGGTGGCATCATAGACCGTGCAGCCCTTGGCGGCAAAGGCATCATAGACCGCGCGCGTGACCCCATGCGCACGGATGAGGACGGCAGCACCGTCCGGAATGTCCTCAATGTGCTCGGCAGTGCGCACACCCAAACGCGCCAAACGTTCAATCTCATGGGTGTTGTGGATAATCTCGCCGTAGGAGTAAATCACATGATGCTTGGCGGCTTCGCGCTCTGCCAAATCGACCGCACGCCGCACGCCAAAACAGAATCCGGCAGATTGCGCAACTGTAACCCAACTCATACTTCTTCCTCCGGCCGCAACGCATAAATGCGGTGCATAATTTCATGCGACAGTGCGCTGTAATCGCGGCTTTTAGGGTCGGGCAGGAAAGGCTTTCCGATGACAATGGTTACGCGCTTATGTCGGTGTTTATTCTCAGTAATATACATGGGCACAATGGGTGCCTTGGTCTTGAGCGCCAACATTGCTGCGCCATCCTTTGCTTCGTCCTCGGTGGCACCGCGTGTACCCTGTGGGAAGATAATGAGCTTACCGCCATCCTTAACCGATTGCAGTGCGGTCTTGATGGCGGTCAAATCGGCGCGTGAGCGGTCAACCGGGAATGCGCCCAGCCAAGTAATGAGCCAACCCAGACCACGGATATCAAACAGCTCTTTTTTTGCCATAATGCGAATACAATGGCGATGGGAAATTGCAGCCGCAGCAAGCGGGGGGTCGGAATTGTGTTTGTGGTTGGGACAGATGACGCAGCCACCCTCTGGAATGTTTTCCCGTCCGACGATTTTCAAGCGAAAGTGGATGCGATACGCCAATTCAACAAACGGCACTGCCACCCACTGAAACCAGCGCTGAAATTTTGCCATGGTAGTTATTCTCCCTTCATGCTTGCGCGAATCACGCGCAGCACTGCTTCAATACTCTCATCCAGCGTCAAATCGCTGGTATCCACGCGCACAGCATCTGCGGCCTGTTTGAGTGGCGCGACCGCCCGTCCCTCGTCCTGTGAGTCACGGCGGGTCATGTCAGCTAACACCTCGTCCAGCGTCACTTGCTGCCCCTTTTCGCGCAGTTCGGCACAGCGGCGCACCGCACGTTTTTCCGGCGAAGCGGTCAAGAAAATCTTGACGCGGGCATCGGGTAAAATCACCGTTCCAATGTCACGACCGTCCATAATTACCGATTGGGTGCGTGCCATATCGCGCTGTAAATCCAGCAGATAGGCGCGCACTTCGGGCACAACCGAGACTTGCGAAGCATAGACCGAAATTTCTGGGGTACGGATGGCGTCAGACACGTCCTCGCCGTCGAGCAGCACATGTTGTGCGCCGTCACAGTAGGTCAGGTCCACTCGAATTTCGGGTAAGGTATGCACAATGCCCGCCGTGTCCGTGCCATCAATCCCGCGACGGCACACAGCCAGCCCAATCGTTCGGTACAATGCGCCGGTGTCCACATAGACAAAGCCAAGCTGTGCGGCGGCGGCACGCGCAATGGTGGATTTCCCTGCTCCGGCAGGGCCATCAATGGCAACTGCAATGACCTCTTGTTTCATGTTGTTTCCTCCTCTGCGGCGCTCTGCCCTGCCAGTCGCCCGGTTGCCCAAGCGATTTGCAGATTAAAGCCGCCGGTATATGCGTCCACGTCCAATATCTCTCCTGCAAAGTATAATCCCTTGACCAACTTGGATTCCATCGTTTTGGGGCTGACCTGCTTGACCGATACACCTCCGGTGGTGATGATGGCTTCGGCAATGGGACGAGCACCCGTTATCGTGACCGGAAAGGCTTTGAGCAGGTGCAACAGTGCTTGCCGCTGTGCCTTTGTAACAGAATGTACCTTTACACGAGGGTCAATACCTGAACGCTCAACCACGACTGGTATCAATTTGCGTGGCAGCAACTCGCCGAGCGCGTTAATAAAATCGCTGTTTTTGTGCGCTTCAAAGTCGGACAACAGGCGCTTGTCCAATGTTTTTTCGTCGAGCGCCGGTTTTAAATCAATATCTACGCGGTACTGTCTGCTCCCAAAATGGCGCATGTGCGCCGAAGCCGACAAAATGAGCGGCCCAGACAGACCAAAATGGGTGAACAGCATTTCTCCAAAATCTTCAAAGATGGGCTTTTCATTTTCGCGCACGGTGATGCGCACGTTTTTGAGCGATAGTCCCATCAGTTTGCTGCACACATCCCCTTCGGCAACCAGCGGCACAAGGGATGGACGGGGCGGAATAATGGTGTGTCCGAGCACGCGGGCAAAAGTATATCCGTCACCAGTCGAACCGGTCGCCGGATAGGACGCGCCGCCGGTGGCGACAATCACGCGGTCAGCCGCAAAAACTTTGCCGTTCACGCGCACGCCACATACGGCACCGTCCCTTGTCTCAATGCCCTCGACCGTGCAGCCCAGTTCCAGCCGCACGCCCAGCCGCTTAACATGAAAAAACAGCGCATCCACGATATCCAGCGCCTTGTCGGACACCGGAAACACACGGTTTCCCCGCTCGGTTTTGAGCGGTACGCCCAACCCCTCAAAAAAGGCCATGATATCTGCTGGACTACACTTACCCAGCGCCGAATACAAAAAGCGTGGGTTGACTGGGATGTTCGCCAGCACGCCAGGCACATCGCAGTCATTTGTAACATTGCACCGGCCCTTGCCGGTAATCATGATTTTGCGCCCTACCTTGGCATTTTTCTCAAACAGCACGACCTGTGCGCCGGCTTGGGCGGCGGCACTCGCCGCCATCAAGCCCGCCGCACCTGCGCCAATGACTGCAACCGTCATTTATTCGCCCTCCAGCTTTTCATATACCTGATATTCGTCCCAGATAGATTCCAGTTTGTTGAATGTGCCCTCAATCTCCTGCTGCCGGTTCATGCCGACCGCAACAATAAGCGCATTGATGACCGACAGTGGTGCAACCAGCGAATCGACAAAGGAAGCCATGTCACTTTTGGCAATCAGCACATGGTCGGCATAGCGCGCCAGTGGCGACAGCCGCGAATCGGTCAGCGCGATGACCTTTGCCCCTTGGTCTTTGGAATATTTCATGGCGGACAGTGTGCGTTTGGAATAACGCGGGAAGCTGACCCCAATAAACACATCACCCTTGCCAACGCGTAGGATTTGTTCAAAAATTTCGCTGACCGTGTTGGTGTGTACCAGTTTCACGTTGTCAAAAATGAGCGAAAAATAGAAACCAATAAAATTGGCAAGCGCCGACGACGAGCGCACACCCAAGATATAAATACGGCGTGCGTTGGTAATCGCTTCAACCGCACTGTGAAAAGCATCTCGGTCGATTTCGTCGAGCGTCATGCGGATTTTTTCGACATCGGCGCTCAGGACGGTTTGCAATACATCGCGGTTGCCCATGCGGTCATTGGTGACCTCCATGCGCTGCACGGCGGTCAAGCGGTTGCGAATCATTTCCTGCAAGGTTTTCTGGAGGTGTGGATACCCTTCATAACCCAGTTCGGTGGCGAAGCGCACAACGGTCGATTCACTGACGCCCACCGTTGCGCCCAATTTGCTGGCGGTCATAAACGCCGCTTTGTCATAGTGTTCGGTAATATAGCGTGCAATCAGCCGCTGCCCTTTGGAAAATTCGGGCAGATTGCACTGGATGCGATTCATCAAATCATTCATGGCAGTGCCTTGTTGTCTCCTCCATTTGTGGTAAAACAATAGATTTTACCACACATTTTATTGCAAAAAGAAGCGCTGCACCGGCGGGGTGCAGCGGCCTACTCTCATTGTATGCAAACGGCGCAAAAATTGCAAGACATTTTGCAAGATTTTTGCAAGATGAACTCAAAATTCCTTCAAATAGGCAATTTCTTCCGGCGTGAGCATCCGCCAGCGTCCGGGAGCTAATTTGGGGTCGAGCATCAGTTCCCCGACCGCGATGCGCTTGAGGCGGCGCACATCTAGCCCGCATTTTTCACACATCTTGCGAATTTGACGGTTACGTCCCTCATGAATGGTCATTTCGATGTGCGCTTCGGTATCCAAAGCGCGGTCACGAATGAACACCTGTGCCGGGCGCACGGTATAGCCGTCAATGTCCATCGGCTGTTCCAACTCGCCCAGCCGCCCAAGGTCGCCGCGCACACTGACCAGATAGGTCTTGCCCGCTTCATGGGATGGGTGGGTCAGATGCAACGTCAGTTCGCCGTCATTGGTCATAAGCAGCAGCCCTTCAGAGTCTGCATCCAACCGCCCAACCGGATACACACGCGCCGAGCAGTCGCGCACCAGTTGTTTAACCGTCTTGCGCCCGCGCTCATCCTTGAGCGTGGAAACATAACCGCGCGGCTTGTTCAGCATCAAATACACTTTTTCTTCGGCGCAGCGCAGCGGTTTGCCGTTGACCACAATCTTGTCACGCACCGGGTCAGCGCTGTCGCCCAGTTCGGCACGGCGACCGTTAACTGTGACCCCTCCCGCTCGAATGATTTCTTCTGCTGCACGGCGCGAGCACAAACCGGCTTGCGCCATCAATTTCTGAATCCGTTCTTTCATATCAAATATCCTCTTTTGAAAACAATCCTTACTGTTCAGCTTACCAGCCAAACAGATTTTTGAAAAATTCTATGAGCCGCTCCCAGATACTGGGCGGCGGTTCAATCTGTTCAACATCTCCGGCATAGGCGAGCGAATCGGTTTTTATCAGGAAATCGCCCAGCCGGTACACGATTTCACCGTAATAGTCGCCCCCTGCCACGGTTGCATACACAAACCGTCTACCCCGAAAGCTGTCTGTGACCTGTTCGCGCTCATCATCGGTCAGATACACAATGGCATCGTGGTCAGCGGTCAATCCAACCCTCGGCTGTGTGCCGCCTTCAACCGGCACATCGCCCACAGTTTCCCCTGCCTGATGCAGCGTCACCGGCGCATAGGCAGAAAAGGCATCATCCAGCATGGCGGCGTGGTCGTCCCAGTCATCCGGGTCGTTGAGCGTCACAGCAACCAGTGTGCGCCCATTGCGTTCGGCGGCAGACACCAGACAGCGCCCGCACTTTTTGGTGTATCCGGTCTTGACACCGATAGCACCTTCGTATTGGGTCAGCATTTTGTTGTGATTGACCATCGTGCGCCCGGCACAGGTAATGCTCTTGGTGCTGACAATTTCACGGAAGTCGGGGTTTTGCAGCGCATAAGCGGTCAACTGTGCCAGTTCATGGGCAGTCGTGTGATGGGTCTCACCATCCAGCCCATTGGGGTTTTCAAAATGCGTGTTGGTCAATCCGAGCGCCTGTGCCTTGTCGTTCATCGCCTGCACAAAGGCTTCCTGCCCGCCACACTCGCCCGCCAGCGCAAGCGCCGCGTCATTGCCACTCATGAGCATCAGTCCATAGAGTGTATCTCGAATGGTCAGCGTTTCTCCCGGTTTGAGATACATCGACGACCCTTCGGTTCGCGTGTATTCGGGCTTGACCGTGTAACTGCGGTCAAGGTCACCCTGTTCGATGACCACCAGCGCGGTCATAATTTTGGTCGTGGAGGCCATGGGCAACACCTCGTCGGCGTTGTGCGCATAGCGCACTGCACCGGTATCCGCGTCCATGACCACCGCGCTTCGTGCGCTCATCGCATACGCTCGCCCGCTCAGCGCGAGCAGGCACACTGCGACGGTCAAAAGGCTCCTGCGCCAAAATCGCATATCCGTCCCTCCCGTTTTTGGTGGTTGCTGAAAAAGAGAACCTACCCATGTAGCATACGAGTAGGTTCGCGGGAATATACGGGACGGATGGAATTTTTTTACGGTGTTTGGGTGTTATCCTGCTGTGTTTGGGTGGTTTCGGGTTCTTCCTCACCCATACGCTTGGCAAAAAAACTGGATACCTTGCCCACCGCACTCGGAATCATTTCCACCAAACGGTCGGCGGTATTGACCGCCTGCGCGTTGATACCCAGTACATGGGTGCCCTCAGTGGGCGAAATGACCAGAAAGCAGATTGGTGTAACCGACACGCCCGCTGCACCGCCGCCGCCAAAGCAAAGCGGCGTGTTTTCTCTGGCGTGACGGCTGCCGAAGTCGCTGCCGCCCGAACCAAAACCAAACGTCACACGAGAAACCGGAATAACGGTAGTGCCATCGGGGGTCGTGATGGGCGTGCCAACTACGCTATCCACGTCAATCATGCTTTTGATTTTTTCCATGGTTCCATTCATCAAATCTTGAATCGGATGATGTTCATTCATACTGATTTCGCCTCCATAGTTTGGGTCTTTCTTACCACGCGGTACAACCGCAAGCCGTGCCGCAACCCTGCACCCAACAGGCACACCGGCCGGAACGACAGGTCGAACCGCACATCATAACGGGTTTTCGCGCCCTGAAAATCGCCATCCAGCACAATAGAACAGCGCTTCATATTAAAATTGCGCACCAGAAAGGGATAAAGCATACCAGAAAGTGCCGACAGATAACCGATATACAGACCGGTTTTTGCCGCATCTCCGGTGGCGAGCGTCAATTCTACACACAGGGCATCAATGCGCAACCGCTCTTTGACATCGTCCAGAAATTCCAGCATCATTACTACGCCATCTCCCAAGTCAATGTCAGACAGGCCAGACGGCCAGGACGGTCGGGATGCGGGCTTGGACGGTTCGGACGTTTGCTTTGACTGTGTTTTGGGTGTGGCATCCCTCTTGGGCATATGGCGCACATGCACGCGCACAAAACCATAACTTATGCGCCCTTCCACCTTGCCGCCGCTGTATACATGCAGCGCAAAACCAACACGCGGCAACAGCAGCACAAACAGCAAGGCGCATATTGCAAACGCAATCAGCACCAACCACGCCAGAACAAGGGCTATGATTTTAAGCACAAGCATGGCACATTCACTCCGTTTCCTCGAAAGCGAGCTGCTCCCCTTCTGCCAATTCGGGCAAGTTTGGCAATTCTTCCAGCCCAGTAATGCCAAACGTGCGTAAAAACACATCGGTGGTGCGGAACAAGGTGGGTCGTCCGGGCACATCCAAATGACCACACGCCTCAATCAGCCCTTTTTCCAACAAACTGGACACTGTACCACTGGAATCGACGCCGCGCAGTTGTTCAATATAGGCGCGTGTGACCGGTTGACGATAGGCCACGACGGTCAGCACTTCGAGCGCTGCTGACGACAGCGATGGCGGACGGCGACTTTCGGTCACGCGCCGAATGGCTGGTGCAAATGTCGGACGGGTGCAAAGCTGTACTTTGTCCTTCATGCGCACCAGTTGGATACCGCTTCCAGTCTGTTCATAGTGGGCTGCCAATGTGTGCAGCGCATGGGCAACGGCAGCCGGTTCAGCATCAGCGGCGGCGGTCAGACGATTGACCGAAACCGCATCCCCAACCGCGAACAGAATGGCTTCAATCGTCGCTTCCAGTTGTGTCATGGTGCATCGTCCTCCACAAGAGTCAATTCGGTCTGTTCGCCCTCGCCACTGATGGAAATGCGGTGTGTTTTGGACAGTTCGAGCACAGCCAAAAAGGTTGCGACCACTTCCGAACGGCTTTTTGCCCCCTCAAACAGGCTGGAAAAGCGCAGCCGGGATTGTCCGAGAAAGCGGCGCAGGATGGCTGTGATTTTGCCGGAAACCGGTACGGTTTCCCTTCCCACAATGCCGCGGAACGCCGAAGCTGGCGGCGGGGTGCGCCGTTGAACGCGCTCAAGCAGCGCATGTGCAGCGCGCACCAAATCGGCAGGAACGTGATGGTACTCGACCGGCCCGCGCTCTCCGCGCGGTTCGGGCGGTTTGGTCACAATATCGCGCCCGTAGTCCAGATGCTCCCGAAAACAGGGCGTCATTTCCTTCATGCGCTGATATTCCAGAAGCTGCTCGACCAAGCCGGTACGCGGGTCATCCTCTGGCTCACTTTCGGGCTTGGGCAGCAGCATTTTGGACTTAATATAGACCAACTGTGCCGCCATTGCGATAAAATCACCGGCAACATCCAAATCCATCGTCTGTGCTGCGTGCAGCACTTCCATATACTGTTCCAAAATAGACGCAATGGGAATGTCGTAGATAGAAACTTTATTGCGCGCAATCAAGTGCAGCAGCAGGTCAAGCGGGCCATCAAATTCGGCCAAATGAAAGGTCATTTCGGTCATAGCATTGGTCGGATAATGCGGTAAGCTATCTGCAAAATACCATTGTCAATGCGCGCAATCAGCGTATCCAGCAGGCCAAAATAGACGATAAAGATGACCACCAACAAAATGACCGATTGATACTGCTGCAATTTTGCCTGTAAGCGGAAGGGCAAAAATGCGTCGAGTACCCGCGAACCATCCAACGGATGTACAGGAATCAGGTTAAACACGCCCAAACCAACCGACAGCGAAGCGATATACAGGAAAAACATGGAAAGCGTTTCCAGAAAAACCGCATTGCTCGGTACACGGGAGAGCAGCAGCACAATGATATAACTGACCAGCGCGGTCAACAAATTAGAAATCGGCCCCGCCAATGCAACAATCGCCATACCTACCTTGCGGTTTTTCATACGAAAGCCCGAAACATTGACCGGAACCGGACGTGCCCAGCCAAACCCCAGCAACAACATACACAGAAAACCGACAGGGTCAATATGCGCCATCGGGTCAAGGGTCAGTCGCCCTGCCCGTTCGGCTGTGCGGTCGCCCAACACACGCGCGGTCACACCATGCGCACATTCGTGAATGGTCAAACAGATAACAACGGCGGGCAGCATCAAGCAAAGCGTGATGAGAAAATTTTGAAAATCTCCACTGAGCAAAGAACGTAATAACACCGTTAAATTCCTCCAGATATCCAAATCATTTCCTATTATAGTCGATATTATACCTGTTTGCAACGCAAAAGCAAAATTTAACAAACCGTTCGCACCTAAGGGGCTTGACAGAATACGACGCATGGTTTAGACTGAACCCAGTTCATTTTGGAGGGAATTGCATTGCATCCGGTTATCACATCGAGAGAAGCCATTCTGGAAGCCAGTCGGCGCCTAATTCGGGAACAGGGCTGGCAAGCGCTCAGCATCCGTTCGGTTGCAGCCGCTTGCGGTGTTTCGGTTGGCTCTATTTACAACTACTTCGACAACAAATCGGAACTGATAGCCGCAACGGTTCAAAGCGTATGGTTTGAAATTTTTCACCTACCCTGCCCGCCGTCTGGCAATATGCCCGATTTTGTACACTGTATCGCGCAATTATATGACCGTGTGGAGCGCGGAGCGCGGACTTACCCCGGTTTTTTCGCCCTGCACGCTGTCAGCTTTTGTGCCAAAGACACCGACAAAGGGCGACAACTCATGCACAAAGTATGGCATCACATTCAGGACAATCTACACACCGTCTTGTTGCACGATACTGCTGTGCGTCCGGATGCGTTCGACGCTCAATTTACCTCCGAACTCTTTGTGCAACTCATTTTTTCGCTCATCCTCTCGGCTGTCATGCAGCAAAATTACGACTGTACCGCCGTTTTGGAAGTTGTCCACCGCACGTTATACCGTCCATAGTTTCCCGCCGCAGGGCGGGAAATTTTCCGCCCTCATATGAACATTGTTCAGAAAGGAGTCTTATCATGCAAAAACTTGTAGAAATCCCCTTTGACATCGCCTATTTACTTATCGTTCTGACCTTAGGAGTTCAGATGATACGCCGCAGCCGGGGCAATCGGCAGGCGTTGTGGTTTGGCGCAATGACCATTTTACTTGGTGCCGGAGATGCGTTTCATCTCGTGCCGCGCGTGTATGGCCTGTGCACCACCGGACTGGACAGTCTGGCCGCACCGCTGGGCTTTGGCAAACTGGTCACTTCCATCACCATGACCATCTTCTATGTACTGCTTTATCAAATCTGGCGTATGTGTTACCATGTGACCGGACAAAAGGGACTGTCCACCGTCGTGTATGTGCTGGCAGCCGTGCGCATTGCGCTGTGCCTGTGTCCGCAAAACCAATGGCTGAGCAGCACCCCACCGCTGTCATGGGGCATTTACCGCAATATACCCTTTGCTCTGCTCGGACTTGTGATTATCGTGCTGTTTTATCAGGCTGCCCGCACCCATCATGACCACATTTTTCGCTGGATGTGGATGGCGATTTTGCTGAGTTTTGGATTTTATATCCCTGTCGTGCTCTGGGCAGACACCATTCCGCTTATGGGCATGTTAATGCTTCCCAAAACCTGCGCCTATGTCTGGGCGGTCAGCATGGGTTATCGCGCTTATGCCTTGTCCCAATCCTAAAGTTAATCTATTTTTGAGCTTTTTTCAACAAACAATATGGGTTTTGGCTTTGCCAAAAGACTTCAAAAAAGGCTCTGCCAAATCTGGCAGAGCCTTTTTGCGTTTGCTCGTTATCAGGAAATCCCCAGTTCTTTCTGGAGTGCTGCAATCATCTGGTCATATTCTGCTTGTTGTAAATGAACCGGCTCCGGGTTAGTGATAGTGAACGCGCCGCCGAACTCAAAGCCACCTTCATATTTGGGCACGATATGAAAATGTAAATGAGGGTTGGTGTCGCCATACGAACCAAGATTGAGCTTGGTGCAGCCCCACAGCTTTTTTACTGCCTGCGAAGCGCGCGCCAAATCTTCCATAAAGTCGGTGCGCTCCTGCGCGTCACACTCATACAGTTCCTTTTTGTGCGAACCGAGCGCCAGCACACAGCGTCCCTTATGCGCTTGGTCTTTGAACAGATACAAGGTACTCGCTTTCATCGTGCCAACCTTGAACATAATCGCTTCGCGTCCCTCGTGATGCGCGTCACAGTAAAAACAACCAGTTGCCATAATTATCGCTCTCCTTTTCCGCTCTGCAGTATTGTAGGTTCAGTATACCGCTTTTGCCTAAAAATTTCCAGTCTTTTACACAACATTTTCGCAAGACTTCACAATCTTATGCCACTTACACGGTAGCATACAAATTGACATCCCATGCCGGCACATAGGGATGATGGCGCAGATACAAGCGATAGTCAGGGCACAATTCTTTGACCAGCGTGGGCAGGTCGAACAAATCGGCATTGCGGTGATAACAGGCAAGATTGATTCGGGGACGATAGGTGCGGATGGTGTTCTGTGCGCCCAAAAGCGCCTGATGTTCAGCGCCCTCGACATCCAGTTTGAGCAGCGTACACGGCGCACCGTCCAACACACGGTCAAGTGCGCGCATAGGCGTTTCAATGCCCTTTTGCGCAAGTGCCGAATTGCGTCCCGCACGGGCGGCAAAGGTCAAAACGGTATCTTCCGACCAGCCTCCTGCCTGCACAAGCTGCACATGGTCGCCTAGTTGCTCGGCGGCATACTGGCTCAGCTTGCGGAAGTTGCGGCGGTCTGGCTCCAGCGCAGTAATAGACGCATACTGCCCGCCGGTATAGTGCAGCAGTTCGCGGATGGTATCCCCGTTGTATGCGCCCAAATCAGCAAAATGTTCATTGGGGCGCGGGCGCAGCACCTGTTCAAAAATCTCGTGTTTGTCGGTGGCACAGCCGCGCAAATAAGCAATCTTGCCGCTGATTTTAAAGTTAAGGACATTGGCAAAGACCTTTCGGGAAATATCGTCTGCCAGCCAGTCATACACACGTTCCAATTCCTGCCGATGTTGGTTCAGGTAGTCCAAATCGAACAGCCCACCGCCTGCAACCGGCACATCAGGTGCTACCAGTGCAAAACGTGCGTTTAGTTCATCAAACCGCGCCAGCAGTTCGGGGCGCTGGCTGGCAAAGCTGAGCACAATTACAATGTCCTCTCCATACTGTTCGACAACTTCCGACAGCTTTTGCACCCGAAAGCCTGCAAACGTATGTCCGCGTACAAACTCGTCGCTGGCAAAGACTGCCGAAGCCTGAATGTTTTTTTCAGCGAACACATGCAAAATCTTGTCAGCTCCATCGCCCATGCCATACAGCACAATCGGGCGTTTTTCCTGCTGTAATCGCTGCCAAACGCTCTGTGTTTCGTGCAAAAATTCCATTTTACCGTTCCTTTTCTGGTGTTTTTTCTTCATTATACGCGAAAACCAAGCGGCTGTAAAGTCTGATAAATCTGCACAAAACAGTTGCGCAATTCTCGCGGTTCTTTTATAATAAAAGTAGATTGGCAAGGAGGGCGCTTTTATGGCGAACAAGAAAAAAAACCGCATTGTTGAACTTGACCCCGAACACTTCCGTGAAGTGGATGGTGTTGTGTTTGACCTCGACAGCTTCGCCCGGCACTGTGCGCCGCATCCCGCACCCTGCCCACCCGCACCGGCTCCAACTGAACCGGCGGTTGCTGAATCTGCCCCATTCGAGCCAACCGCCGAATCATCTCCCGGCCCTGCGCCGGTCTTTTTGTGCGACCCGATTCATATCGGCTGGTATCCCATCCGCATAGAAGGGCCATCTTATCCGGTCATGGCAGGTGCGGTACAGCCCGGCCAGCAGCCACTTTTTCAGCTGACCCAGACCGGCTCCGGCTCGTTTGCCACCTCTTATCTAACTTCTTTTTTGACTTCGTTTACGACCTCATGGCAGACAAGCTGGTATTTCGGTTCCGGCTCCTACTGGTATCGCACTTCGGGTTCTTATTTACTTACCTCTGGTTTGTTTGGTTCATTCTCCAGCGCGGGCACCATGTTTGCCGTAGGTGGTTATGGTTTGGAGTTGATTTAATCTATGCGTGCCTTTCACTCCAACTGGACACGGCCTTTTTTTGCCCGTCACGGCGCACAAGCCGTCTATACAGTCGAACCGTTTGAACTGCTCACGACCGCGCTTTCCGCGCTGTATTGGCGGCAGGAAAACGGCTCGATTGCCATGTTGTGCGACCAAACTGCGCAACACTATTATGATACTTTGGGTTTGTCCTTTTTGTGGGATGACGATGTGCAAACCGTACTGGACGACATGCCAACCGACATTGACCCCGTGTGTTTCTGGGCAGCGGGCAAACTGTATGCCTTGCGTGCTTATGGGGCACCTTGCGTGATGATAGACACCGATTTCATTGTATGGCGCGACCTGTCCGAACGGCTGCGCGGTCATGCTCTAGCAACCACCCACCGCGAGGATATTCTGCCAGACATTTATCCCGACGCAACTGCGTTTCACCTGCATCGCCCTTTCGATTTAGAGCCGTTGGACTGGACGGTACGACCTGCAAACACTGCGCTTTCCTACTTTGGCGACCCAGTGTTTACCGAGCAGTACACCGACCGCGCCATTGCTTTTATGCGTGCTGCTTCTCCAGCTGACAATAGTTTGACCTATATGGTGTTTGCCGAGCAACGTTTGCTTGCCATGTGCGCAGCTCAGGCAGGTGTCCCCCTTATTTCTTTGATGGAACTGCCCGAACTGTTTTTGTCCGGTCAAGAGTGGTTTACCCATGTATGGGGCTTTAAGCAGCAAATGCGCGATGACCCTGCACTGTATACCGCTTTCTGCACACGCTGTGCACAGCGGCTGACACGCGACTTCCCCGAAGCGGCTGCCCGTCTGCGCGAAGTCCCTACACTGACCGATTTTTTTACATCTTAATTTTTGATTTGCACCGCAAAAAGAGCAGTTCGTAAGAACTGCTCTTTTTGCGCCTGTGTTCCGTCACCACAGGCACCTTGCTTTTCCGTATGTTACCACAATGGAGGAAGGAACCGGCTGGTATGTGGGCAACCGGTTCCCGAATCGAGATGAGAAGTTTATATGGAATCCGTAAAACGGGTATTCCCGAAAATTACGCCTTAGCCAGCGCTTCTCCCAGCGCACGGCAGGCGGTCAGGGCCTCGTCGTCGGGCGTTTCATGCGCCATCAAACCATCCCCTACGACAATTGCGCCTGCATTGTCAGTGCGTGCGACCCAGTCGCGCATCCACTGTCCATCGCCCCATCCATAGGAGCCAAACAGCGCAACGCGCTTACCGCCTAGATTGTGTTCCAGTTCGGTGAAGAACGGGTCAAACTCGGCTTCTTCGAGCACTTCGGCACCCATTGCCGGGCAGCCAAGTGCCATGCGGTCAAACTTTGCCGCATCCTGCGCGCTGGTATCGGCTACATGCAACAGAACAGCCTCACCACCTGCGGCGCGAATCCCTTCACAGACCGCGTTTGCCATTTGTTCGGTGTTTCCGGTCTGGCTCCAGTAAATAACAGCAATCTGGCTCATAAAAATCGTTCTCCTTTTCTTTTTTATGTCATTGTGTTTTATGCCGCGAACAGTTCCAAAATGGTCATGCCGCGTTCGATGTATCCGCGTGCCGTATCTCGGCAGCGGTCAAACTGGCGAAAGAGACGTCTTGCCGCCTGCTCGTCACCATATACTTTCCAATAACCGCTGAACTTACAATCTTTTCCGCGCTGTTCAATGAATCCTCGCACATCTTCAACCGGATAGCCCAAAAACAAGCCGATTTCATGCGGGAACTGCGCGTTACGCACAATGCGTTCGCTTAAATGCTCTAGTAGCGCATCCAATCCCTGCTCCATCGGATATTCATAGCGATGAAGCAACACTCGTGCCTGCTTAGATGCCAAATCATTGAGCAATCGTTCCGGTCGATAGACCAGCAGCAAAAAGCGGTAATCACACGCACACAGAATACGGAATCGCACGCCACGCGCAGCAAATGCCTGTTGATAAATAGTCAGCATTTCCGGCAGATTGGGATACCATTCCCGGCGGCAAGTAATCAAATTTGCAGTTTTCATACCAGCCAGAACCGGTGCAGCATGTTCTGCCAGCAATAAATCAAATGAATACATGAGGTTTTCCTCCTTTGAAGTTAGCTTTAACTAACCTACGTTCCAAAAATATTTCCCCGCCGCATGAGCGGCGCTGCGGGCACCGCTCAACGGGGAACGATTCGAGAATTTTGAGAAAGGGGGTGAATCCTTTAGATGTTAGTCTAAGCTAACCTCTGGCTATATGTTAGCATAGACTAATCTTCTTGTCAACCATTTCTTCTTCATTTTTATTGGAATCTTTTTTCCCTGCTTTCAAATAAAAAAACCATCCTAATGGATGGTTTTGAATGGCGGAGAAGGTGGGATTCGAACCCACGTGACGTGTTACCGCCAACTCGATTTCGAGTCGAGCTCGTTATGACCACTTCGATACTTCTCCATATTATGTTGCACTGCCGTAATAGCTTTTTTATTTTATCATGGAATGTCTGATTTGGCAAGTCCTTTTTGGAAAAAATTTTTTGTCGTGTATATCTGCTTGACAATCCACATTGCATCCATAACAGGTGCATGATATAATACTTTCATATGATAATCTATTAAGAGACTAACTATTAAAAGTCAAGCCCCGAAATAAAGATGTTGCAGATTTTTGCACCTACCGAGAAATAGTATGATAAGTAGAGCGTCGCAGGCGGCGCCCTGGGAGAAGATTATAGGAATGATTAACCTGCTTTGCGGTAAGGCTGACCAGA
>NZ_CALWJM010000016.1 GCF_944381005.1 uncultured Butyricicoccus sp.
AAGAGTACACGGATCAGCTGCCGGAATACAACTACCTGCTGGACGAACTCCTTGGATGATGTGTCCGATGAAGCAGGTGCTTCCCTCAGTCAATCTTTCGGCATGGATAAAGCGGACATCTTTTTTGGTCGAACACTAAAATTGACCCTCGGGTGGAAAGTCCGCAGCTATCACAACGAAAACGGAAGAAAAATAATGGGTTAAGACCAGAAAAGCCTTGAAATAGAGGCTTTTGTCAAATATCTCAATTGGTCTTACACTCCATTAAAAAGCACTGATTCGTTTGAATTGGTGCTTTTCTTTTTCTGCACTTTCTCAGGACTTGAACCTGACGGATTGCATATTTTGCCGCAAATGCGGCAAAAGTCCTACCCCTGCACTCACTTAAAAAGCACTGATTCGTTTGAATCAGTGCTTTTTCTTTTCTCAATATAGGCTTTGCTCTATCACTTACGCGCAAACCAATCTTTCATTGTCTGCAATACTTGGACAAGCTCCTTTTCCTCGATTACATAGGGCACCATCGCATACAGATAATTTAAAAACGGACGGCTAAACACGCCATGTTCATACGCAAATTGCTGATATCCCCTAATAGCGTCCGGCTCATACACTTCCACGCAAATGCACGCGCCCATGATTCGCACTTCTTTGACTTCCGGATGACAGAATCCTTGCATTTCGCGTCGGGTGATTTGCTCAATCTTTTTAATCTTGGACATATAATCCCGTGTTTCAAACAGTTCAATGGATTTAAGCGCTACGCTGCAAGCCAAGGCATTCCCCATAAAAGTCGGCCCGTGCATCAATGCGTGTGCGGGATTGTCGTCGTAAAATCCTTCATATACCCTATGATTGGCCACCGTAACCGCATGTCCGATATATCCACCGGTCAGCGCCTTGCCTAGTACAAGAATATCGGGCAACACCAAATCGGCAACAAAGCGATTTCCTGTTCGTCCAAAACCCGTGGCAACTTCGTCAAAAATAAGCAACACACCATATTGGTCACAAAGTTCTCTGGCACGCTTCAAAAAAGTAACATCGTACATGCGCATACCGCCCGCTCCTTGCAATAGCGGCTCTACCAAAAAGCAATTCAGCTTTGAATGATATCGTTCAAACGCTTTTTCCAATGCGTCTATCTCGGTCGGAATGTGGACAACATTTTGACTTGCGCCGTATGCGTGCAAGACAAAGTGATAGTCCTCATCATCCCCGACTTCCATCGTTTTAAAGGTATCTCCGTGGTAAGCGTGTTCCAGCGCCAATACCATTGTGCGCTGATTTTCTCCACGGTTCATATAATACTGCAATGCCATTTTGAGGGCAACTTCGACCGCAACACTTCCAGAATCGGAAAAAAAGCAGTAATCCAAGTCGCCCGGAAGCCAATCTTGCAGTTTATCCGAAAGTTTTTGTGCCGTCTCATGCGACAGCCCACCCAGCATGACATGTGCAAACTTTTCAAGCTGTGTTTGAATCGCTTGATTGAGTTCTGGGTGCTTATATCCATGAATCACGCTCCACCAAGAGGACACCGAATCAATTAACTTTTGTTCTTGGGTATAAAGATACACCCCCTCGGCATTTATGATGTGATAGGGCGCTTTCATTGTTTTCATCTGCTGATATGGATACCAAATCATTGTTGTTTTCCTCTACTTTACTCATATAGGGCTTGCAGCCGTTCAAATGAAATGTCTAAACCACAATCTCCCTCGCTGACACAGGCCAACACCTGCAAACCGGTCATCGACTCACACATAAACAAATTATCTTCACACAATTTGCTGCCCTTTTGATAATGATTCAAGACAATTCCTTTGACATTTATCTGATGTGCCCTCATATATTCCACGGTCAGCACGACCGAATTGATGGTGCCCAGTCCGGCATCCGCCACAAGCAGGCAATTCAAATTGTGCGCCCTGATAAAGTCCTGTAATTGAATATTCTGTTCATCAAAGCGCAGCGGGCAGACAATCCCGCCTGAACCTTCTACCGTGACATATTCGTATCGGCTGCAAACAGCATCAAATCTATGCAGTACCTCTTGCATCTCTACCGGATTGCCTTCTATCTGTGCCGCCAAATGTGGAGAAACGGCCGTCTCATAGACATAAGGGCACATTTCCTCCAGCGGCTGCCGCGTTCCCGACATGGTTTTTACTTGCAAGGCGTCTCCCGGTATGAGATTACCCTGTGCATCGCGCTCGTTCCCACTCATCGCGGCTTTATAATAAGCCGCGCTTTTTTGATTCTCTATAAACTTTTTCAAAATCAGTCCGGTAATATAGGTCTTTCCGATATTGGTGCCCGTGCCGGTAATAAATAAATTCTTACTCATTGCAAAGTTTGACCTCGAATCCCAACTCATTCAACAGTTTGATATCGGTTTGGGTGGTAATGCCGGAAGTGGTCAGCATATCGCCCGAAATCGCTGCATTCGCGCCAGACAAGAAACAGCTTTTTCCTTTGTCTGCAAGCAGCCCTCTGCCACCTGCCAGCCGAATGGACGCATCCGGAAGCACAAAGCGATATACTGCTACAATCCGCTGCATGTCTGTCTGTGACAATTTGGGGTTATGTGCGAATGGCGTTCCCGGAATGGGATTTAGCATATTGATGGGGACGCTTTTGATGCCCAAATCCCGCAGGCTCATCGCCATATCAATCCGGTCTTGTACGGTTTCACCCAGACCCATAATACCACCGCTGCACACCGAAAGGCCTGCCGCTTGCGCTGCACGAATCGCGCGCACTTTATCATCAAAGGTATGTGTCGTGCAAATCTGTGGAAAATATCGTCTGGACGTTTCCAGATTGTTATGCACGCGTGTCACACCTGCTTCTTTTAACTTGCGAAACTGTTGTTCCTCCAGCAACCCAAACGAAACACACACTGAAATACCGACCTTTTGTTTTATGGATGCAACCACGCGGCTCATCTCATCCACTTCCTGCTCGGACAGCCGCCTTCCCGATGTCACAATGGAATACCGCAATACGCCTTGCTCGTGGTTTTTCTGAGCCTGTGCGACGATTTCCTGTTCTGAAAGCAAAGCATATTCTGTCACACCGGTGTGATGATGGGCAGACTGCGCACAAAATTTGCAATTTTCCGAACAGCGCCCACTTTTTCCGTTGATAATCGTGCAAATGTCAAACCGATTGGAACAAAAGTGCCGCCGAATCCTGTCCGCGCTTTGACAAAGTTCGTCCAGCGGCTGCTCATATAAGTACAATGCCTCTGATTTTGTAATCTGCTCTCCCTGTAAGACCTTATCGGTGAACCAGTTGATTGACTGCATTTTCTTTCACATCCTATCCTTTTCTATGAGAGGAATCAGCCTTTTTGCCAATACCGCCGCCAGAACACATAAAACAACATCTCCCGGCACCACTAAGAGAAAACAATACACAAAAAGCGGCCACAATCCTATCGGCGTACCCAAATAAAAGCGACTCATCAGATAATAATAGACCATTCCAAACAGATACACGATTGCCAAGCCGACAAAATTAGCGAGCAACAACCGCGCAAAACTTGGACTTGATTTTTGACGGGCAAAACAGCCGGTCACATAGGCGGCAACCGCAAAGCCGATGATATATCCAAAGCTTGGTTTGAGCACATAGGCAAACCCACCGCCTTCGGCAAATATCGGCAGTCCCATCAGCCCCAGCGCGATATAGATACAAACCGAAGTGGCACCCAGCCTGCTGCCCAGCAGCAATCCAGCCAGCGTTGTAAATAAAATCTGCAATGTGAACGGAACCACTGGAATGGGGATGCGGATAAAAGCGCCGACCGCAATCAATGCGGCAAACAGTGCACATAAAATTAGATTTCGTGTTTTTTCTCTTGCCATGTTCCCTCCTACGCATTCAAACGGATGTTGATTTCTCCCGCAGAACAGCAGCACTCTTTTCCGTCATCATATCTTACCAACAGGCGGCACTGGTCATCAATCCCCACCACCGTCACAAAATCCGATTGATTTCCGGCAATAAGTTGCACTTGCTTTCCAATCACAAAACTGCGGTCACGATACTTTTGTACATAATCACATGGACTTTGTTTGGAATAATATGCGAAAAAATGATTCAAAAACTGTGCAACCAGTTGATTCTTCGCATCATTTTTTTGCTCTTGAAAGATAGACCCGGCAACAGTTTGCAGTTCTTTGGGGAATTGCCCTTTGGGTGGATACAGGTTGACCCCAATGCCTAAAATGGCATACTCCATCAAGCCACTCTCCAAACTGAACGAAGCCTCGGTTAAAATTCCACAGACTTTTTTGCCACGAAGGAAAATATCATTGACCCATTTAATCTGTGCCTTTTCCTCGCATATCGTCTCGATTGCCTCACACATGGCAACCGCAGCCATCGTGGTAATCTGGCTTGCCTGATTGGCCGAACAATTCTTCGGGCACAGCAGCAAACTCATATAGATTCCGGTATCTTTAGGCGAAAAGAAACTGCGTCCCGCCCTTCCGCGTCCTTGCGTCTGCTCATTGGCCAAAATCAAACAGTCCGTTCGCGCGCCGCCGCTCACCTTTTGCTGCACTACGGTATTGGTAGAAGAAACCGTTTGAAATACCGAAATCTCAATCTCTTTCTGTTCGGGATGCAAATATTTTTTCATTCCCTGTGCCGATAAGATATCATTCTGTTCACCAAAGCAGTATCCTTTATTGGTCACAGCTTTTATGGCATATCCTTCTTGTTGCAGGGCTTTTACCGCTTTCCAAATCGCCGTTCGTGAGATATCTAACGTTTGAGCGATGTCCTCCCCCGAAAGGTAAACCCCTCTGTTTAACTCGAATAGCGTAAGCAGTCTATCTTTTGTTTTCATCTCATCACCTTCTCTTAATACGAACAAGAGTATACCACGCGCCCGCCCAATTATCAACCCATATTAAAATAAAGGTTTACAATGCAAAGAAAACATGCGCCGTCAGCAAAATTGCTGACGGCGCATACCGCATCGTTTTCATAGGATTTATGATTTTACATTGGCAACTTTGACCTGAGAAAGCAAACGCCGCATGAGTTCAACCTGTCCAGATAGTTCTTCACTGGCTGCTGCACTCTGTTCGGCCGTAGCCGAATTGGTCTGCACAACCGTCGAAATCTGGTCTACGCCGGTTGAGACTTCACTGAGACGTTGCGCCTGTTCCTGATACGACTCAATCAAACTTTCCATCGTCTTTATCAGTTCCTGCGAACTGGTTTCCAGATGATTGATTTGCTCAGCCGTGCGGTTGGTAAATTCCTCGCCTTCCTGAACCGCGTCAACCGAATTGATAATCAATTCATTGGTTTCCTTGGCTGCATCTGCACTCTTGCTGGCCAGATTGCGCACTTCATCGGCCACGACAGCAAAGCCTTTTCCGGCAGCGCCTGCGCGTGCGGCTTCGACAGCCGCATTGAGCGCCAAAATATTGGTCTGGAACGCGATATCCTCGATGGTCTTAATGATAGTACTAATGGCATTGGAGTGATGGCTGATATTGCCCATTGCTTGGCGCATATTGTCCATTTGATTGTGACTTTCCGCCAGAGCGTGCTGCACATTGCGCAGTTCTTCTCCCGCCTTGACAGCCTCCTTTGATTTTTCCGATACCTGAACCGCCAAATCCTGCACCGTTGCCGACAATTCCTGCACCGAGGAAGCCTGCTCGGTTGCGCCCTGTGCCAATGTCTGGGCACCGCTGGAAATCTGCTGTGCCCCTACGCCGACCTGGTCAGCCGAACGCGCAATATTTCCCAGCACGTCAGACAGTCTGCTTTGAATTTGAAGCAATGCCAGTTTGACATGTGCAAAATCTCCGGTGTAGCTCTGCTGCAACGTAAAGTTCAGGTCACCGTTGGCAATCTGCTTTAAAACACTTTCAATTTCCTGAATGTACAAAATATATTCTTTCAGGCGGTCAACAATATGTGAGATATTTTTGCCCAGCGCTCCCACTTCGTCGTGACTTTTTACCACAACATCCACGTCCAGCGCGCCATCTGCCAACTGTTCTGCGACCAGATTGAGCCGCTTGATTGGGCGGGTAATGGACAGCGAAATCAGGCATATCACAATGGTCAGCAAGATTGCACAGAATACAAAGCCAAGAATCAACGTCCGACGAACCGTAGCAATGCCGCTTTCAAATTCATCTTCGGTCATAACACCGATTACCATATAGTCGAAATTTTCCAGTTTAGACAGACTGCCGTAATAAATTTTTCCATCGCGGCTAAACTTCATGCCCTCTACCGGCTGTCCGCTGGCAATCGTGCCTTTCAGATTATCCGAGTAAGCGATATCCTGCAAATTCTGATTCAGGTTTTCGGCTGTGGGGTGTGTCAAAATCGTGTGCTGTGAGTCAAACACAACTACATAGCCGCTGTCACCAATTTGAATCTTGTTTACCGCTGTATTGAGTTTATCTGTTGTAATATCAATCCCAATCGCACCTTGCAGCGAATTTCCAATATACACAGGGCTTGCCACGGTCACAACCGTCAATCCGGTCTGGGCATCCTGATAAGATGACGTTAACACGGTATCTTGCTTTTCTGCCAGCAACTTATACCATTCTCGCGTTGTATAATCAAATCCAGATGCTGCATCTACCATTACTTCATTGCTGTACATGGCGTTGCCCAGTCGAAAATCCGATATCCATACCGATAAAATATCCTCATTACTGGCCTGCACGCGAGTCATTTCTTCTATCAATCGACTGTAATCAGCCGACTGCTTTAAATCGGTTATGGTGTTATCCGCCAAAACATTATGAACTGCTGTGGACGCGCTTAGCCCTTTTGTCTCACCCATAACCGATTCAAAGTAAGCATCCACTTGGTTTGCCGCCGCCTGCGCGTTTGCATTTAGATTACTGCGCAGTTGTTGGGACACCATCCCGGTGACCTCTATTCCGAGCAAAACGCCAAGTAAGGTCAAAACAATCACCAAAGGAATCAGAATACCGCACCAAAGCTTCGTTACTATCCCAATTTTTACGTCATTCCTGCGCGATGTCAGGTATGAACTCTCATTGTTTTTCATAATAATCCCCTTGTTCTCTTTGCTGCAAAATACACCATTTTGCAGTTATTCCTATATACTTGTGCAGCCATCTCTCTTTTATCTCATCCCCTTTTTTGTGCTCTATTTGCCTTGGTTACGAAGTTACCGTGCTTTTTGCCATGACAAGCCGCGGGGTGGTGCAAACTGACTGCCTATTCCTTATCCTTTTTTGACCGATTTTCAGACCTTTCCCTGACTATTTTCCGCTTTATCCTGAACATGGTTCATTTCTGACGCAACACAGCCATTTTATTTCGATTGCCTGATGTGGTATGGTTACAAAAACATCTCTTTCCATATGCAAGATGCTCGCTTGGAGGATACGCCTATCCCCTATTCACCTGTACTTTTCAGCGCAATATTCACCGGTCATTCGGTTCATTTTGCAAGCCCCGCCATCACATCTTTCATATTTTCGCTCCTCCCTCAAAGTTCTTGTTTCCGCTTTGATACAGGCCGAAACCTTCTCTAATTGTATTGTAACCTTTTGCATCCCTCTCTGTCAATGTTATTCGCCAAACTTTATGGGCATCATTCACAAGAAAACCCCACTTTTTCCACCTTTTTTTCCTCGGTATATCAAAAAAGAGAAGGGAGTTCCCTTCTCTTTCTCGAAAAACGTATATTTTATTCTTCGGTTCCTATTTTCTGACATTCGCGCATTCGTCGTGCCAAATATAAAATGGGCGTATCCGCAAGCGACGTAACAATAAAAATAAGATAGCTCGACAACACAATGCTAATCAGCGTTTTCAGGTCATAGGTGCCCCAAAAGGCGAACGCCGTAAACAAGAAAGAGTTCAACAACTGCGATACCAATGTAGAACCGTTATTTCTCAGCCATAAATATTTATGACTGTCTCCACTCTTTTTGGTGCTGAGCTTCCACCACGCATGATACAGCCATACATCAAACACCTGTGCAATCGCATACACCACCAGCGAAGCCAACAGCATACGCGGTGTGTTGGTAAAGATGGATTCAAACGCTGGACGCGCCCAGTCGTTTGGGCTTGGCACATACAGCAGCCAAGACTGTGATATCAACAAAAATAAAATGCTGGTGGCAACACCAATGACAACCGCCCGGTTTGCTGCGTGTTTGCCGTGGTTTTCAGATAGAATATCGGTAATCAAAAAGGTCATAGCAAACAGGATGTTGCCCAGCGTCATTTCCATGCCAAACGCATCCACCAGCAACAGCACCTCAATGTTTGCCGTGATGGTGGCAAGCACGGTCAGGCAATACAGTCCATTTCTTCCAAACAGGCGGTAAAACACCAGCACGCTGCCATACAGTACCACAAGCGAAACAATTAACAACACTTCATTGGTCATTGTGCCGCACCTCCTACCCCAAAATCGGTATTTTCCATCAAGATATCGACCCGCGGGTCATTTACATAGTGCGGCGCAACCTGCTGACAAAACACCGCAATCACATCGGGGTCGGGCAAAACCGGTGTGGTGTTCTTGACCATGACATTGACGCACACGCGGTCAAAATAGGTCAATCCGGTTTGGATATCCTGCCGCATCGAATCGGCTGTCTGCCCCGAAAGCCCAAACAGCAGACAGCACTCGTCAAACTGCGCGGCAATCTCGGCGGGGTCACTCACCCCAATGCCCTTGTGCAGCACGTCTTCCCGATATGCGCGGTCAAATGTCTCGACCCCAATCTTCAAATGGGTCTGCACACCAATGGCGGCAAAACGCGCCCGCAGTTCGGCAATCTTGCCCCGGTGCATCCAATGACACTCAAAATGTAAATGCGCAATGCCTTTTTGCTGGCAAACCCGCGCAATCTCGTCCATTGTCGGTGCATCCAGTTCACAAAAAGAACCGGAATTGATGACCTCCAACCGTCCATACTGGCCGGTCACGCGCTCCAGCACTGCCCGATTGAGCGCAAAGTTTTGTGCTTCATCCAGGCAACAGTCCAAATGATAATCACAAAATGTGCATCTTTTCCATGCACATCCCGTGCCGCGCAGCAGCACAATTTCTCTTGGATTCTTTTCGGTGATGACCGAATACCGAATCATGTCTTGCATTTTGTCAGCTTTCCTCCTGAAAAATAAAAAGTGCGTTCTCCTCAGAGAGCGCACCACCCCATTTTTCGCCCGCCTACGCGCAGCAAAAAAGCCATGACCTCCGCTTGCGCGGCGCATGGATGTCCTAGTTTTGTTTAGAGACAGGATGGTTACGAACTGTCTGATATTGTTTTGAACTTTTTTAGTATACTGCACCGGCTCAGGTCTGTCAATCCCGCTCGACCGGCGTTCTATTTGCGGCATCCATAAAATAAACCAAAATTTTTTGGCTGAAAATCCGAAATTCTGAATTATTTTCGCAAATCAGATTGAATTTCTTTGTTTTTTATGGAATAATAAATTACATTAGCGATTATCAGCAAAAAATTTTTTTGGGGGTTTGTATATGAAAAAAGAACGCAGTAGCTTTACCAGCCGTTTGGGCTTCGTGCTCGCGGCTGCCGGCTCAGCGGTCGGCTTGGGAAACCTCTGGCGGTTTCCCTACCTCGCAGCCAAATACGGCGGCGGCACCTTCCTGCTGGTCTATATCATCTTGGCTATCACCTTCGGCTTTACGCTCATGATTGCCGAAATTGCCATCGGACGAAATACGCGCCTATCGTGCATCGGCGCTTACCGCAAACTTGACCAGCGTTTTGGCTTTCTGGGCTGGCTGGCCTCTCTCGTGCCGGTCATCATCACGCCTTATTACTGTGTCATCGGCGGTTGGGTCGTAAAATATCTGGTGGAATTCGTGACCGGCAACGGCTTACAGGCCGCAGGCGATTCCTATTTCGCTTCGTTCACAGCCGCGCAACTGCCCGGCGTGTTCAACTCTCCGGTTATCTGGTTTGTGCTCTATGTTCTGCTCAATGCCGTAGTCGTATTGTTCGGCGTGGAAAAGGGCATTGAAAAGGTCAGCCGCGTCATGATGCCCGTGCTGGTCATCCTGTCCATCGTGATTGCAGGCTATTCGCTCACCATCCCCGGTGCAATGGACGGTTTGAAATATTATTTGCTGCCGCGTATGGAGGACTTCTCCATTTTCACCGTACTGGCTGCAATGGGTCAGTTGTTCTACTCGATGTCGCTTGCAATGGGTATTATGATTACCTATGGTTCCTATATGCAGAAAGATAACATTCTGGAACACTCGGTCACCCAAATCGAAGTATTTGACACCGGCTTTGCACTGCTGGCAGGCCTGATGATTATTCCTGCAATGGTCGCATTCAGCGGCGGTGACACCGCGCTGGTGCGCGAAAGCGCTGGTGCAGGTCTGATGTTCGGCGTACTGCCCAAGGTATTTGAATCCATGATGTTCGGCGGCGTTATCGGCACCATCTTTTTCCTACTGGTTTTGCTCGCCGCCCTGACCTCGTCCATCTCTCTGACCGAGACCATTGTTTCGATTTTGGTAGACAAGCTGCACATCGGCCGCAAACCGGCTACGGTCGGCGTTTTGCTGGGCGTTTTGCTGCTCGGTCTGCTGTCCTGCCTTGGCTACGGCCCGCTCAGTGCCATCCAGCCGCTTGGTATGGCCTTCCTCGACTTCTTCGACTTTATCTCAAACTCCATCCTCATGCCCATTGTCGCATTCCTCACCTGTATCCTGGTGGGTCATGTGGTTGGCCCCAAGTTTATCATCGACGAAGTGGAAACTTCGGGCGCATTCCATCGCAAAAAACTGTTTGTTGTGATGATTCGCTGGATTGCCCCGGTCATGCTGTTGATGATTCTGGGCACCGAAATTTTGAAATTCTTGGGCGTTATCTCGGTATAATGCGCACATGCAAAAAGCTCCCCGAATGGGGAGCTTTTTGTTTGATAGATGCAAATTTAAATTACCGTTGCGTCGGTCACGCCCTCGTCGAGCGAACCAGCCGCACAGGCAATGCCTGCTTTGCCGGCGAACCAGAACGTAAACGCGCCATCTTCATCGACCGACAGCGAACGCAGCGACATACGCGAAGCCGCAGGCTGAATGGCCTTAATCTGCGCACGCGCAGCCAATTCCCACTTCTCGGCCTCCGCCTGAAGGGTGCGGGCAACCGCGCGCGGCTTGTCCGCTTCAATGTTCTCAATCTCCAGCGTGATTTTCTTTTTATCGCGCCAGTCGATGTCACACTGATAAACGCAGGTTTCGCGGTCGTAACGGAACACGCCAAAGGTATCGTCGGTGAAGGTCTTTTCTGTTACCTGCTGTTCGAGCAGCTTGAGCAAATCCTCATCCTTCGCCGGTGCGGGAAGCTCGGTCATCCAAAGTTTACCCTGCTCGCCCTTGGCTACATGCACCCGTACCATTGCGTCGGACGGCAGCGAAATGCGGAACAGTTGGCCGCGGGCAGGTGCTGCCAGCGTCGCCAGTTCAAACAGTCCTTCCTGCACTTCACCGGTGTCCAGACGTTTATAAGCCGTGATGCTCTTACGCACCATCACTTCGCCTTCCTTGGGCGTGGGCTGCACATATGCTACATCTACGTCGGTCAATGCGACAATTTCAAATTGCTCTGTCATCGGGATATTCCTCCTTGTCTTTTTCTATTGTACCCGATTTTTCGCCGCTTGTCACCATACTTCCGTAATTGACAAGAGAAAGTCTGAACGTTATAATAAATTTATCTTTTGACTTATATAGGCTCATAATCGGTTGAGCGTGTCTACCAACTGCCGCAAACAGTTGACTATAAGTCCTCCAAACGGCGGAGGCACGTCCTGTTCCTCAGTTGGATTTTTTATTTCTGGCTGCCTTCCGCACGATTTTTCAATCAGGAGGCATATTTTTATGAACAATTTTGCACTCAAAGGCGACATCCTGTTCAGCCGTACCCCGACAGAACTCGCCGTGTTTGAACGGCACTATGCCGTTTGTATCGACGGTGTGTGCGCGGGTGTGTTCTCCGAACTGCCCGAACGCTTTGCGGCTATCCCGGTCTTGGACTATACCGGAAAACTGATAATTCCCGGTCTGGTTGACCTGCACGCCCATGCACCCCAATATGCGTTTCGCGCGTTGGACATGGATTTGGAGCTTCTGGACTGGCTGGACACACAGACTTTCCCACAGGAAGCGCGCTACGCTGACCTCGGTTATGCCCAAACCGCTTACACCATCTTTGCCGATGCCCTGCGCCGCAGCGCCACCACGCGCGCCGTACTCTTTGGCACGCTGCATGTGCCCGCGACCCGACTGCTCATGGAACTCTTGGAGCAAAGCGGACTGGAAACCTATGTGGGCAAGGTCAACATGAACCGCAACAGTCCAGACTGCCTGTGTGAATCTGATGCTGCAACTTCGCTCGCGGCAACCCGCGATTGGCTGGACAGTTGCCGGTCGCTGACCCACTGCCGCCCCATTCTGACCCCACGTTTTGTGCCGAGCTGTTCGGATGCACTCATGCAGGGCTTAGGCGATTTACAGCGCGAAACCGGTCTGCCCGTCCAGTCTCACCTGTCCGAAAATCAAGGGGAAATCGCTTGGGTGCGCGAACTGTGCCCGCAGTCCACCAGCTACGGCGATGCTTATGACCGGTTTGGTCTGTTCGGCGGCGACGGCTGCCCCACCATCATGGCGCATTGTGTGTGGTCGGACGCAGACGAACGCGCCCTGATGAAGCGCAACGGCGTATTTATCGCCCATTGCCCGCAGTCCAACACCAACCTGTCATCGGGCATCGCGCCCGTGCGCACGTTCCTGCGCGAAGGGCTTTCGGTTGGCCTTGGCTCGGACATCGCGGGCGGTGTACATCTGTCCATCTTGCGCGCAATGGCGGATGCTGTACAAGTCTCCAAACTGCGCTGGCGGCTGTGTGACCAGTCCCTGCCCCCGCTCACCCTGCCCGAAGCCTTCTTCCTCGGCACGCGCGGCGGCGGTGCCTTTTTCGGCAAGGTGGGTGCATTTGAACCGGGCTATGCGTTTGACGCACTGGTTTTAGACGACGCTGACCTGCCCTGCCCCTTCGCGCTCACCCCCGAACAGCGCTTAACTCGTATCATCTATCTATCCGACGACCACGCCGTGCAGCATAAATTTGTTGACGGGCGCAAACTATTTTGAAAGGAACTGCATTATGATTTTATCCGGTAAGGAAATCGAACGACACATCGGCAAAGAAATCGTGATTGAGCCGTTTGACCGTGCTCGTCTCAATCCGAACAGCTATAACCTGTCTCTTGCCAACGAACTGCTTGTTTACGAGAACGACGTGTTGGACATGAAAACCCCCAACCCCACCCGCCGTATCACCATACCGGAGGAAGGTCTGTTGTTGCAGCCCAACCGGCTGTATTTGGGCCGTACCAACGAATTTACCCGCACAGATGGGTTTATTCCCATGCTGGAGGGTCGCTCCTCGACCGGACGGTTGGGTCTATTCATCCATGTGACTGCCGGTTTTGGAGATGTCGGCTTTGCCGGATACTGGACGCTGGAAATTTTCTGCGTCCAGCCCATTCGCATTTATCCCAATGTGGAAATCTGCCAGATTTATTATCACGATATCCACGGCGATTATGAGCCGTATTCCAGCGGCAAATACCAGAATAACACCGGGATTCAGCCCAGTCTGCTATACCGCGATTTTGAAAAATGACCGCATACAAAAGGGATATCCAATTTGGATACCCCTTTTTACTTGGGTCATTTGCCTTCAATCGCGTCGATTGCCTCGATAACCGCCGCGCGGAACCCGTTGCGCTCAAGCGCACTGACCCCGCGGATGGTCGTGCCGCCCGGCGAGCACACCGCATCTTTCATCGCGCCCGGATGGGTCTTGTGTACAATGTGCATCTTGCCCGTTCCACACAGCGCCTGACCCGCCAGACGGTACGCCAGCGCGCGCGGCAAGCCATATTTAACGCCCGCATCTCCCAACGCTTCCAAAAACATACTGATAAACGCCGGCGAACAGCCCGCCACCGTGCCCGCTACGCCAAGCAGATGGCTTTCTACGGTTTCAATACAAGCTGCCTTGGAAAAGACCTGCTCAAACGCGGCAAACTCGTCTGGTGTCAAACTGTGGGTCTGTTCGCACACGATGATACCTTCCCCCACCGCAATCGGTGTGTTGGGAATGGTACATAACAAATGAATGTCATCCCCCAGCAGTTCATTGAACGCCTCATAGGTGTAGCCCGCCGCGACAGAAATCACGATTTTCCCTACCAACAAGTCATGCAGTTTGGGGATTAAGTTCGGAATCATATACGGCTTGACCGCGATGACCACCAAATCCACTTGGGGAATCATTTGTTCTGCGCTCTCGCACGGCACAAAGCCAAACGGCTCGGTATTGCTGCGCAGCTTATTCCAGTCACGCGCACAGGCATAAATATCTGCCGGATTGACCGCGTTCTGACCGACCAATCCTTTTGCCATTGCCTGTGCCATATTGCCAAATCCAAAAAATCCAATTTTCATCTTTATTTACCTGCTTTCTTTTGCGGTTTGATAAAAAACTTCGTCTAAAATAAGCCCTTGGGGCGGCATGGTAATCCCGGCCTGTGAACGGTCTAGACTGTCCAACAGTGCAGGCATCTGTTCGGGCTGGCGCTTGCCCTGACCGACTTCGACCAATGTGCCCGCCAAAATGCGCACCATATTTTGCAAAAATCCGGTGCCGGTAACGGTCAGTCGCACTTCCTCGCCAAGCCGTTCGACCTGCAAGGTATGCAGCGTGCGCACGGTTGACTTTTTCATCTTGCGATTGCCGCAAAATGCCTTGAAATCGTGTGTACCGGTCAGATAAGCTGCCGCGCGCTGCATGGCTGGTACGTCCAGCCTGTCGGGCATCCGACAAAGATACTTGCGCTCGAACACATTGGGCGTGTCACTGTTCCATATGCGGTACACATAGCGCTTTCCGGTCGCGTTGAGACGTGCGTGAAACCGTTCGGGCACCTCGGCGCAAGCGGTCACGGCAATATCCTCTGGCAAGTACCGATTGAGGTATGCCCGAATCTCGTCCGGTGTGTGGTCGGTCTGTATCTTAAAATGTGCCACTTGTGCCCGCGCATGGACACCGGCATCGGTGCGCCCCGCGCCGTGAATCTCTACTTTATGCCCCACCATCTGGGACAGCACGTCTTCTATCTTGCCCTGTATGCTCACCCCGCTGGCCAATCTCTGCCAGCCCTGATAGCGGCTGCCATCGTATGCGACAGTAATGCGATAATTTTTAATCTTCATCCGCTCCATTTCTTTTTGTTCTGATTATACCACGCCCACCCATTCTTTACAATTTTGTTACCACCATTTATTTGTGCAATATTATAATATTTGTGGTACTGGCTCAATTGAAGGAGGATTTGAAATGAAAAAATTTGTTTTTGCCCTTGCCCTGCTGATGGTGCTCAGCGGCTGCGGCAAACATGAAGTCAACCCACAGCAAAACGATGACATGCCCATCCAAACCAGTTCTGCCAACAAGAACACCGAAGATACCGCTTCGTCATCGACCGAAGAAGACGAAGTCTACCGTCTGGCCTTTTTCGCCCAAACGCTGGACGGTGAAACCGTAGACCAAAGCATTTTTGAAAATGCCCGTTTGAACATCGTCAATCTCTGGGCAACCTACTGTTCACCCTGCATTGAAGAAATGCCCGACCTCGGCGAACTGGCACAGGACGGCGGCACCGACTATCAAATCATTGGTATCTGCGCCGACCTAGACGGCACCGACGAAACCTTGCAGCTCGCCAAAGATATCGTATCGGAAACCGGCGCAAGCTACACCCATCTGCAACCCTCGGAAAGTCTGCTGCCCGTGCTGACCGCCTCCAACTCGGTTCCTGTCACTTTTTTCTTTGACAGTGAGGGTGCTGTTGTAGGACAAGGGATTTTGGGTGCAAGAGATAAAGAAACTTGGCAAAACCTGATTGCCGACCGTCTCGCCGAAGTCGATGCAGCCGATAAGACCGACGACGCAGCCTCCAATGACACCACCGCAACCGACAACACGGAGGAAAGTACAGATGCTGAACAACCGTAAATCTTTGTTTGCACCTGTCCTGATGGTAGCCGGTCTGGGTATGATGCTTTGGGGCTATCTGGACGACGAAGCCGCCATCGTATTCAAAAAGGCGGCCATCATCTGTCTGGAATGTATCGGGGTGGGCTGACATGAAACATCTTCGTCTTATCGTTCAAGCCTGCTTTGCCGCGCTGACCAACGGTTATGCACGCGGCTTTCTGGAAGGTAAAATCTATACTGGGCCGCTCAAACAGTTATGCGTGCCCGGTTTAAACTGCTATTCCTGTCCGGGGGCTGTGGGTTCTTGTCCCATCGGCGCATTACAAGCTGTGCTGGGCAGCCGTGGACGGCAGTTTTCTTTCTATGTTATCGGCTTTTTGGTTGCTGTTGGTGCGTTGTGCGGTCGGTTTGTGTGCGGCTGGCTTTGCCCGTTCGGACTGGTACAAGAACTGCTGCACAAAATCCCATTCCCCCGCAAAATCAAAAAACTACCCTTTGACCGCGCATTACGCGCACTCAAATACATTATTTTAGCTGTTTTTGTCATTTTACTCCCGCTGCTCGTCGTCAATGTTGTGGGCATCGGTGACCCGTGGTTCTGTAAATATATCTGTCCGGCTGGCATGTTGTTTGGCGGTATTCCACTCTATTTGCTGGACAGCGGGATTCGTGCGGCGGCGGCTTGGCTGTTCGCATGGAAATTTACCATTCTAGCCGTAGTTGTCCTGCTCAGTCTGCTGGTATACCGCCCATTCTGCCGCTATCTGTGCCCGCTCGGTGCCATCTATGGACTATTGAATCCGATTGCGCTGATACGGTATGAGGTAGACCACAAACAGTGCATTGACTGCGGCAAGTGCAAAGCCACGTGCCCGATGGATATTGACTTACACAAAGACCCGCACAGCCGTCTTTGCGTGCGGTGCGGCAAATGCAAAAAGAGCTGTCCAACTGGTGCCATTTACAATCCGGTGCTTGCTGCTATGCACAAACACGCAAACCATTCACAAAAACAAAAAAGACGCAGTTAAAACCTGCGTCTTTTTCTTTTTATTGTACGGCTTCCAGCAGCGCATTCTTGACGCGCCAAAGTTTGGTTGAGTAATCGACGTAATAGGTCTGCGGATTTTCAAAGCGGCGAATCTGCTCCCACAGCGTTTCAATCTGGTCATGGCAGTATTGGCGCACTTCATCAATCGGCGGGCAGGTATAGACACACTCGCCCTTGTCAAACAACTGCACCTGCAAAGGCTTGACCACATAATCGGTCACAATCTTCTTTTTCCATGTATGGATTGGGTGGAACAGCATATAAGGTTGTTCTTCGTTGATGACCTCATCGTGCAGCGTGAGCACATCGCCCAGCGCCTTTCCGGTCAGCTTGTCAAAGAAGCGATAGACCTTTTTAAAATGCGGTGTGGTAATCTTTTCGACGTTCTCCGACACCTTGATTTTGGGGACAATCTCGCCTTGTTCGTCCTCTACGGCAACTAGCTTGTAGACACCGCCGAAAACCGGTTCGGATTTGGAGGTAATCAGGCGTTCACCAATACCAAACGAATCAATCTGTGCCCCCTGACTGATGAGGTCGCGCACCAGATATTCGTCAAGTGAGTTGGATGCCATAATCTGCATATCCGAATAGCCCGCTGCATCCAGCATTTCACGCGCCTTTATGGACAGATAGGCAATATCACCCGAATCCAGACGGATACCCTTTGGACGGATGCCCTTGGGCGCAAGCACTTCATTTGCCACGCGGATGGCGTTGGGCACACCCGATTTGAGCACATTATAGGTATCCACCAGAAAAACGCAGTTGTCGGGGTAAATCTCAGCGTAAGCCTTGAACGCTTCGTACTCGGAATCAAACATCTGCACCCAAGAATGTGCCATCGTGCCGCCAGCCGGAATCTTGTAATCACGGTCAGCTAACACGCAGGCCGTGCCCTGACAGCCGCCAATATAGGCGGCACGGGCACCATAAATTGCACCGTCGTAGCCCTGCGCCCGGCGCGAGCCAAATTCCAGCACGGTTCGCCCTTGTGCGGCGCGTGTGATACGGCTGGCCTTGGTCGCAATCAACGTTTGGTGGTTGACCGTCAACAAAATCATAGTTTCGACAAACTGCGCCTGCACCATCGGGCCTGCCACGGTCACAATCGGCTCACCAGGGAAAATCGGGGTACCTTCGGGCACCGCCCACACATCACATTCAAATTTGAAGTTTGCCAGATAGTCCAAAAACGCTTCATTGAAACAACCGCGTCCGCGTAAATAGGCAATATCTTCGGGGGTAAAGTGCAGGTTGCGGAAATAGTCCACCAACTGTTCTACCCCGGCCATGACCGCATAGCCGCCGCCATCGGGAACCCGGCGGAAAAACATATCAAAATATGCCCGGCGGTTTCCAATGCCTTTCTGAAAATATCCGTTGGCCATTGTAAATTCATAAAAGTCGGTCAACATGGTCAGGTTTTTATCGTACATCATAATACTCTTACCCCTTATTTATAAAGAGGCGTCCGGCCGGGGGACGCCAAATAGAATCGAATATATTGCTATTTTAGCCCCAAGCTGTCAAAATAGCAAGAGATTTGTTGCAGAGATGCTGGAAAAAACCGGGGATACCTGTGGCAATTTCCATGCACGTTTTGCATAATTATTCATTTTTAAAAATATTTATAAAATTATGCTTGCATTCCCTATCGAGCGGGTGTATAATAAGCCCATCTTGAAAAACACAAGTCCTTGGGAGGAACATTCACATGGAAAAGAAATATAACAAAGTTGTTTTAGCATATTCGGGCGGCTTGGATACCTCTGTACTTATCCCGTGGCTCAAAGAACATTATGGCTGTGAAGTCATCGCGGTTTCGGGCAACGTTGGTCAGGGCACCGAGCTGGACGGTCTGGAAGAAAAGGCCATCAAGACCGGCGCTTCCAAGCTGTACATCGAAGACCTGACCAAAGAATTTGTCGATGATTACATCATCCCCACCATGCAGGCTGGCGCAACCTACGAGCAGTATCTGCTCGGTACTTCCTTTGCAAGACCTATCATTGCAAAGCGTATCGTAGAAATCGCCCTCAAGGAAGGCGCTGACGCTATCTGCCACGGCTGCACCGGTAAGGGCAATGACCAAGTGCGCTTTGAACTGGCTATCAAGGCATTCGCACCCCACATGGATGTCATTGCACCGTGGCGCTTCTGGGAGCTGAACAGCCGTGAAAAGGAAATCGAATACGCAGAAAAGCACAATATCCCGCTGAAAATCAACAAGGAAACCAACTACTCCAAGGATAAGAACCTGTGGCATCTGTCTCACGAAGGTCTTGACCTTGAAGACCCGGCTAACGAAGCTCCGATTAACAAGCCCGGTTTCCTCGAGCTCGGCGTATCGCCTGAGCAGGCACCCGACGTACCCACTTATGTGACCATCCACTTTGAAAAGGGCGTGCCCACCGCGGTCAACGGTCAGGAGATGGATTCGGTTACTCTGATTGAGACTTTGAACAAGCTGGGCGGCGAAAACGGCTGCGGTATTCTGGATATCGTGGAAAACCGTCTGGTTGGCATGAAGTCCAGAGGCGTGTATGAAACTCCGGGCGGTGCTGTCCTGTATGCCGCTCATCAGAAGCTGGAAGAAATCACCCTCGACAAGGAAACCCAGCACTACAAGCAGCAGCTTGCACTCAAGTTTGCCGATTTGGTTTATAACGGCCAGTGGTACACCCCTCTGCGCAAGGCGATGAGCGCATTTGTCACCGCAACGCAGGAGACGGTAACCGGTGATGTCAAGCTCAAGCTGTACAAGGGCAACATCATCCCCGCTTCGGTCACTTCTCCGTACTCGCTGTACTCGGAAGATATCGCAACCTTCGGCGAGGACAACTCCTACAATCAGGCCGATTCGGCTGGCTTCATCAACCTGTTCGGTCTGCCGCTCAAGGTACGCGCCATGAACGACCAGGCACTGAAAGACAAGACCGGCGCTGGTTTCCCCTCTGTGGAATAATCGAAACAACGCAGCAACTGGGGCGAGGAAACTCGCCCCTTCTGGCTGTTCTCTCGCTTTATCACTCTATCACGAAATGAGGATTTTCTGTCTATGGCTAAAATGTGGGCCGGACGGTTTCAGAAAGAAACCGACGCCGTTGTAAACGACTTTAATTCTTCTGTCCTGTTTGACTGCCGGATGTATGCCGAGGATATTCAAGGCTCTATCGCACACGCAACCATGCTTGGCAAACAGGGCATTATCTCCCCTGAGGATATGGTAAAAATCGTGGAAGGTCTGCGCGATATTCTGTCCGACATCGAAGCAGGCAACATCCAGTTCTCACCCGAACTGTACGAAGATATCCACATGGCAAATGAGCAGCTTTTGACCGAACGCATTGGTGATGCCGGCAAGCGCCTGCACACCGCGCGTTCGCGCAACGACCAGGTTGCACTGGATATGCGCCTGTATGTGCGCCGCGAAATCAAAGAAATCCGTGCGCTTGTGCTCGATTTCATGCAGGCTTTGTGCGACGTTGCCGCCGCGCACACCGAAACCGTTATGCCCGGCTACACCCACCTCCAACGCGCACAGCCCATCACCTTCGCACATCATCTAATGGCGTATGCCAATATGCTAAAGCGCGATGTCCGCCGCTTGGACGATTGCCTGTCCGGTATGGATGCGCTGCCGCTGGGTTCGGGCGCACTGGCCGGTACCACCTACCCCATCGACCGCGCTTTTGTCGCGGAGGAACTCGGTTTCTCTGCTGTCATGGACAATTCTCTGGACGGTGTTTCCGACCGCGATTACTGCATTGAACTGTGTGCCGACCTGTCCATTCTGATGATGCACCTTTCCCGCCTGTCCGAAGAAGTGATTGCTTGGTGCTCGTGGGAATTTAAGTTTATTGAACTGGATGATGCCTATTCGACCGGTTCTTCCATCATGCCGCAAAAGAAAAATCCGGACATCTGCGAACTGATTCGCGGCAAGACCGGCCGTGTCTATGGCGCGCTGACCACGCTTTTGACCTTTATGAAAGCCATCCCGCTCGCCTACAACAAGGATATGCAGGAGGACAAGGAAGCCACCTTTGACGCGATTGACACGGTAAAAAACTGCCTGCGTGTTATCACCCCCATGTTCCGCACCATGACCGTATTGACCGAGAACATGCAAAACGCAGCCAAGCGCGGCTTTATCAACGCCACCGACTGCGCTGACTATCTGACCAAAAAGGGTATGCCGTTCCGCGATGCTTACAAGGCAACCGGCACACTGGTACATTACTGCATTGAGCACGGCAAGACCCTCGATACCCTGACACTGGACGAATACCAAGCCATTTCCCCGCTGTTCTCAGATGACATTTATCACGCCATCGACCTTGTGACCTGTGTGCGCGAACGCCGTTCGCTGGGCGGCCCGGCACCGGAAGAAGTCTCCCGTCAGATTCAGGTCATCAAAGACTTTCTTGCAAGTCAGGAGGGCAACCACTGATGCGCCCTAAGATTTATATTGACGGCAAAGAAGGCACGACCGGCTTGCAGATTTATGAGCGTCTGGGCGCACGCGATGACCTAGAATTGCTGCTCATCGACGAGGACAAGCGCAAGGACACCGAGGAACGCCGCAAGTTTTTGAACGCGGCTGACATTGTATTCCTGTGTCTGCCCGATGCGGCTGCACGCGAAGCGGTTTCGCTGATTGAAAACCCGAATACCCGCGCCATTGACGCTTCCACCGCCCACCGCACAGCAGAGGGCTGGGCATATGGCTTTGCCGAACTGTCTGCCGCGCACCGCTCGGCCATTCAAACCGCCAAGCGCGTGGCAAATCCGGGCTGCCATGCCACCGGCTTTATCGCTTCGGTTTACCCGCTCGTATCGTGCGGGCTGGTCGATGCCGGTGCGCCGCTGACCTGCTTTTCTCTGACTGGCTATTCGGGCGGCGGCAAGAAAATGATTGCTTCCTACGAAACGGCCGAAAAACCCGATGACCTCTTTGCGCCGCGTGTGTATGGTCTGAACCTCCAGCACAAACATTTGCCCGAAATGCAGAAGGTGTGCGGGCTGTCCATGCCGCCAGTATTCTGTCCGGTCGTGGACGACTATTACAAAGGCATGGCGACCACGGTTATGTTGCCCGGTCTGAATGTACATATCGTCTGGCAAGCACTCAGCGCACACTATGCCGGTCAAACACTGGTGAACGTCGCGCCGCTGGGCGAAGCCGGCACGATGATTTCGGCAAACACGATGGCGGGACGTGACAGCTTGACGCTATATGTCAACGGTCACCGCTCGCAGACCATTGTAACCGCACTGTTCGACAACCTCGGCAAAGGTGCATCGGGTGCGGCGGTACAAAATATGAATTTAATGCTCGGCTTGGATGAATCCACCAGGCTGACCCGATAAGGAGGCTTTGCTCTCATGTATGAAATCATTTCGGGCGGCGTGACCGCCGCTCAGGGATTTTCAGCCGGTGCCACGCGCTGTGGCATTAAGGCTTCCTCCCCCAAAGACGATACTGCGGTTATCTTCTCCGAAGTTCCCTGCACTGCTGCCGCAGTCTACACCAAAAACCGCGTACAGGCTGCGCCCATTCAAGTGACCCGCGCCCATCTGGAAAACCAGACCGCACAGGCGGTCATTGTCAATTCGGGCAATGCCAACGCCTGCGCACCCGACGGCATGGAAAATGCCCAGCGCGAAGCGGCAGCCTGTGCCAAGCTGCTGAATATTTCCGAGCAAGATGTCATTGTGTGCTCAACCGGTGTTATCGGTCAGCGCTTGAATATTGAGTGCATCGAACAAAATCTGCACACGCTGACCCTGTCCCCTAACGGCTCGGACGCGGCTGCAAACGCCATTATGACAACTGACACCGTGCCCAAAACCATCGCGGTTTCCTTCTCGGTGGACGGCAAGACCTGCCATCTGGGCGGTATCTGTAAAGGTTCGGGCATGATTCACCCCAACATGGGCACCATGCTGTGCTTCCTGACCACAGACTGTGCGATAGACGGCAAGCTGCTTCAGGCACTTTTGCTGCGCGCGGTGCAAAAATCCTTTAACCGCGTATCGGTTGACGGCGACACCTCGACCAACGACACCTGTTCCATTCTAGCAAACGGCATGGCGGGCAATTCGGTCATTGAGTCGGCTGACAGCGCCGACGCGCAAACCTTCTACGAAGCACTCGAAGCGGTCTGCATTTCGCTGGCACGCCAGATTGCAGCCGACGGCGAAGGCGCATCCCGCCTGATAACCTGCACGGTGCACGGTGCAGCCGACGAGGACACCGCTGAATCGCTCGCAAAAGCGGTGTGCAAGTCCTCTCTGGTCAAGGCTGCCATGTTTGGCGCTGATGCAAACTGGGGCCGTATTTTGTGCGCGATGGGCTATTCGGGCGCGTCGTTCGACCCGGAAACCGTCGATGTGTGCTTTACTTCACCCGCCGGTTCGATTGCCGTCTGCAAGGCAGGCCGCGCACTCGATTTCGATGAAGAACTTGCCAAAAAGATTTTGCTGGAAAAGGAAATCACCATCGACATTACCCTGCAAGCTGGAACCGCTTCGGTTACGGCTTGGGGCTGCGACCTGACTTACGATTACGTCAAAATCAACGGCGATTACCGCACCTAAGGAGAATGACATGAACAAGCTTGACCCCAGCGACAGCGCAAACGTTCTGGTCGAAGCGCTGCCCTATATTCAGGAATATTACGGCCAAACCGTCGTTGTCAAATACGGCGGCAATGCTATGATTAACGAAGAACTCAAAGATGCCGTCATTCACGACATTGTTCTGCTCTCACTCGTCGGTGTGCGCGTCGTAGTCGTACACGGCGGCGGCCCCGAAATTTCGGATATGCTCAAAAAAATCGGCAAAGAATCGCGCTTTGTCAACGGTCTGCGCTACACCGACCGCGAGACCATGGACATTGTGCAGATGATTCTGTGCGGCAAGGTCAACAAAGACCTTGTTACCCTGCTCGAACACGCGGGCGGTCAGGGCATTGGACTGGGCGGCATGGATGGCGGTATGTTCCGCGCCAAGCGCCTGACCGATGACGACGGCACCGATTACGGCTATGTGGGCGATATCGTCGAGGTCAACCCACAGCCGGTCATTGATGTACTCAACCGCGGCTATATTCCGGTTGTCTCGACCGTTGCACAGGGCATTGACGACGATACCAATTACAATATTAACGCTGACACCGCGGCTGCAAAACTCGCCATTGCACTGGGCGCAAAAAAACTGATTTTGTTGACCGATGTGCGCGGCCTGCTGCGCGACCCCAAGGACGAAAGCACACTGTTGACCCGCCTGAAAGTATCCGAAGTGCCCGCACTCATCAAAGAAGGCATTGTTTCGGGCGGCATGATTCCAAAGGTAGATTGCTGTGTGGAAGCCGTGCGCAAGGGTGTCGAACGCGCCAACATTCAGGACGGCCGTGTGAAGCACTCCATACTCATTGAATTGCTCAGTGATGCCGGTGTTGGCACCATGTTTATCTAAAAAACGAGGGATACACTTATGACTTATCAGGAACTCAAGGCAGACGAAGAACAATACGTCATGCAAACCTATGGACGTTTTCCCATTGCGCTTGACCACGGGCAAGGTGCGCAGTTGTGGGACGTCGAGGGCAAACGCTATATTGACTTGGCTTCGGGCATCGGGGTCAACTGTCTGGGCTACAACCATCCGGCTTTGACCAGCGCAATCGAAAACCAGATTCACAAACTGATGCACGTTTCCAATCTGTTCACGACCGCGCCGATGGTGCAGACCGCAAAAACACTGGTCACGGCTACCGGTATGGGCAAGGTGTTCTTTGCCAATTCGGGCGCGGAAGCCAACGAAGGCGCCATCAAGCTGGCGCGTAAATACAGCTTTGACAAGTACGGCGCAGGGCGCAACCACATCGTAACCCTGTGGAACTCCTTCCACGGCCGCACAGTTACCACGCTCAAAGCCACCGGTCAGACCCGTTTCCACGACTATTTCTTCCCGTTCACCGAGGGCTTTGACTATGCGGCGGCTGGCGATTTGGACGACCTCAAATCCAAAATTACCGACTCCACTTGCGCCGTAATGATGGAGCTGATTCAGGGTGAAGGCGGTGTTCTGCCGCAAGACCCGGCTTTCGTGCAGGCAGTTGCCGCACTGTGCCGCCAAAAAGACCTGCTTCTTATCATCGACGAAGTGCAGACCGGTATCGGCCGCACCGGTTCGCTGTTCTGCTTCCAGCAGTACGGCATCACCCCCGATATCGTCACGATGGCCAAGGGCTTGGGCGGCGGTGTGCCCATCGGCGCGGTAATGGCTGCGAAATCGTGCTGTGATGTGCTCACGCCGGGCACCCACGCTACCACCTTCGGCGGCTCCCCGACCGTATGCGCTGCCGCAAACGCCGTTCTTTCCATCGTCAATGACCCCGATTTTCTCGCCCAAGTGTGTGAAAAGGGCGAATACCTCAAAAATAAAATCCTTGCACTCGGTTCTCCCGCCATTCACGGGGTACGCGGTAAGGGCTTGATGCTGGGCATCATCGTGGACGAAGGACAGCACAGCGTCTTTGCTCAAAAGCTCATCAGCCAAGGCGTGCTTGTTATCACCGCTGGTAAAAATGCTGTCCGCTTGCTGCCGCCGCTCACGATTACTTACGAAGAACTTGACGAAGCGCTTGCCATCATGAAAACTGTATTTTGCAACTGATTGAAAGGAAGATTTTGATATGAAGCATTTACTCAAACTGCTCGACCTGTCCACCGATGAAATTGTATCCATTCTGGACTTGGCTGACCAGCTCAAGTATGAAAAGAAAAACAACATCTCTCACCGTGTACTGGAAGGCAAATCGCTGGGCATGATTTTCCAGAAGTCCTCCACCCGTACCCGTGTTTCCTTTGAAACCGGTATGTACCAGTTGGGCGGTCAGGCGCTGTTCCTGTCCTCCCGTGACCTGCAAATCGGTCGCGGCGAACCGGTTCAGGATACGGCGCGTGTGCTGTCGCGTTATCTTGACGGCATTATGATTCGTACGTTTGCGCAGAAGGAAGTGGAAGACCTCGCCACTTACGGCTCTATCCCGATTATCAACGGCCTGACCGACTTCTGCCACCCCTGCCAGGTACTGGCTGACCTCATGACCATCCGCGAAAAGTATGCTTCGCTCGACGGCCTCCAGCTCACCTACATCGGTGACGGCAACAACATGGCAAACTCGCTCATCGTGGGCGGTCTGAAAACCGGCATGAAAGTACATGTTGCCTGCCCCGAAGGATACCAGCCCGACCCCACTGTTTTGGAATTTGCCAAGGGCAACCCGAACTTTATGCTGACCACCGACCCGATGAAGGCCGCAGAAAATGCCGATGTCGTTTACACCGACACTTGGGCATCTATGGGTCAGGAAGAAGAAAAGGAAGCACGCGCCAAGGCATTCCAGGGCTATCAGGTCAACGACACCCTGATGGCAGCCGCACACGAAGGCGCAATGGTACAGCACTGCCTGCCCGCATACCGTGGTCAGGAAATCACCGAGGAAGTCTTTGAAGCACACGCAGACGAACTGTTTGAAGAAGCAGAAAACCGTCTCCATGCGCAAAAGGCGGTTATGGTCAAGCTCATGGGTGAGCAGGCATAACCATCTTTGCTATCACAATCAAAAAAGACCGGGGGTCGCCCCGGTCTTTTTGCGTTTGCGCCTAAAATATCTTGCACAATTCAGAAAATATTTTTGTATTTATCCAAAGATTCCAAAATATTTTTTGCTTTCACATTGCTCTGTTTGCCTCACCAAAGATTATCCCGTTATTTTTGTTTATTTTTTCTTATTTTCTACGCAAATACCGCGGTTTGTGCTATAATAAAAAGCGTTGTTGCACAACCAAAAAAAGAGCGGTATGTTTCGCTCTACAAAAAGGGGTTCTGAAAAAGATGTTTTTGGAAAACGCGATTTCCTGGCTGCGCGATTTCATTTGGGGCGTACCCATGATTGTGCTGCTGTTCGGAACGCATCTGTTCTTGACTTTCCGACTCAAATTTATCCAGCGCCATACCTTTCACGCGGTCAAGCTGTCTACCCAGCCGGACACCGGTGCACATGGCGACATCTCACAATTCGGCGCACTGGCTACGGCACTGGCCGCAACCATCGGCACCGGCAATATCATCGGTGTCTCGACTGCTATCGCACTCGGCGGCCCCGGCGCGGTCTTTTGGTGTTGGATGACCGGTGTATTCGGCATCTCGACCAAGTATGCCGAATCGCTGCTGTCTGTCAAATACCGTGTTCAATTGAAAGATGGCTCGATGGCAGGTGGCCCCATGTATACCATTGAACGCGGCTTGGGTAAAAAATGGTTGGCTGTGCTGTTCGCCGTGTTCGCTGTACTGGCAACTTTCGGCGCGGGCTGCACCGTGCAATCCCATGCAATTACCGACGTTATCCGCACTTCGTTCGGTGTCAATCCGGCGATTTCGGGCGCGGTGGTCACGGTCTTAACCGCTATCGTCATTCTGGGCGGTGTTAAGCAAATTTCCAAAGTCTGTGAAAAACTGGTGCCGTTTATGGCGCTGTTCTATATTGTAGGCTGTGCGGTCATCTTGTTCTTAAACCGCGCGTTCCTGCTCCCGGCACTGTCCACCATTCTTTCTTCCGCCTTTTCCCTGCAATCGGTAACCGGCGGTTTCCTCGGTTCTGCAATGATGGTCGCCTGCAAATACGGCGTTGCACGCGGCTTGTTCTCCAACGAATCGGGCTTGGGCACGGCTCCGATTGCCGCTGCTTCGGCGCAGACAAAAAACCCGGTGCGTCAAGCACTGGTTTCCATGACCGGTACATTTTGGGACACGGTCATTGTATGCGCGGTCACAGGTATTGTCATTGTATCCACACAGCTTCGCTTGCCTGAACTGTATGTCGGCGTGAAAGACGATGCCCTGACACAAATTGCCTTTGCTCAGCTTCCCTATGTGGGCAGCTATGTACTGGCAATCGCGCTTTCCATCTTTGCGTTCACCACAATTTTAGGTTGGTCTTATTACGGCGAACGCTGCGTCACCTATCTGTTCGGTGCCAAGCGTGTGACCGTATATCGCATTATTTTCTTGCTCGTTCTCTTCTATGGTGCGATTGCCGACCTTGGCATTATCTGGACATTCTCAGACCTAATGAACGGTCTGATGGCATTTCCCAATCTGGTTTCTATCCTGTTATTGTCCGGCGTTATCGTGAAAGAAACACAACATTATTTGTGGGATAAGCGACTGGACGAACATGCACCACCTGCTGTGCAGGTAGATGCCTGAATCACTGAAAAAATATACCCCCAACTGAAAGACCTCCATTCATGTCCAAATTGGTCATGGAATGGAGGTCTTTTTATCATCATATTAAATCAAGACTCCTTCGCAGTGGTCGATTTCATGCTGAATAATTTGTGCCGTCCATCCTGTGAACGTCTTAAAACGGGTTTGAAACTGTTCGTTTTGATACTGCACCTTGATGGACTTCCACCGCGTCGCTGTGCGCATACCAGACAGCGACAGGCAACCTTCTTTTATCTCATACCGGTCGGATTTTTTGATAATTTGTGGATTGAACATGACCATATATTCTCCGTCACATTCAAACGCAATGATGCGTTTGTTTACACCTATCATATTGGCCGCCATCCCTACGCACCCTTCACGATGGGCTTGCAGCGTTTCCAACAGGTCAGCCGCAACCGAGATATCCTCTATGGTTGCAGGCTGGGCTTTTTGCGCTAAAAATTCTGTGTCTTTACAAATTTCTCGTACCATTTCTCATTCTCCCTAAACGGTTTACGGCGGAAAATAAAAGCGGCGCAGATAGCGCCGCTTTTATCTAATTCCTGCGATTAGAATGCAATCTTCTTTGCCAAGTAGTGCACCAAATCTTCGATTTTAATGCGCTCCTGCTCCATCGTGTCGCGGTCACGAACGGTGACGCAGCCATCCTGCTCGGTTTCAAAGTCCACGGTGATGCAGAACGGGGTGCCGATTTCATCTTCACGACGGTAACGCTTGCCGATAGAACCAGCGTCGTCAAAGTCTACATTAAACTTTTTAGACAGCTTTTCCCAAACCGGCATTGCCTGTTCGGTCAGCTTCTTGGACAGCGGCAAAACTGCGGCCTTAAACGGTGCCAGTGCCGGATGCAAGCGCAGAACGGTGCGCACATCATCCTTACCGTTCTTGTCCTGACCAACCACTTCTTCATCATACGCATCACACAGGAATGCCAGTGCAACACGGTCAGCGCCCAACGACGGCTCGATGACATACGGAATATACTTTTCGTTTGCTTCCTGGTCAAAGTATTCCATCGAAACGCCAGACGTTTTCTGATGCTGGGTCAGGTCGAAGTCGGTGCGGTCGGCAATGCCCCACAGCTCACCCCAGCCAAATGGGAACAAGAACTCAATGTCGGTTGTTGCATTGGAGTAGTGCGACAATTCTTCGGGGTCGTGGTCGCGCAGACGCAGGTTTTCATCCTTCATGCCCAGCGACAACAGCCAGTTATGACAAGCATCCTTCCAATATTTGAACCATTCCAGGTCGGTGCCCGGCTTGCAGAAAAATTCCAGTTCCATCTGTTCAAATTCACGGGTACGGAAAGTGAAGTTACCCGGTGTAATCTCGTTGCGGAACGATTTACCTACCTGTCCGACACCAAACGGAATCTTTTTACGGGTGGTGCGCTGAATGTTCTGGAAGTTGACGAAAATACCCTGTGCAGTCTCCGGACGCAGGAAAATTTCATTCTTCGCGTTTTCGGTGACGCCCTGGAAAGTCTTGAACATCAGGTTAAATTGACGAATATCGGTAAAGTTATGACCGCCGCAGTTAGGGCAGGCAATCTGATGTTCCTGAATATAGGTCATCATCTGCTCATTCGACCAGCCAGCCGGATTTTCACCGGTTACGTCCTCAATCAATTGGTCGGCACGATGACGGGTCTTGCAGTCCTTACAGTCCATCAGCGGGTCAGAAAAACCGCCTACATGGCCAGATGCCACCCAGGTTGTCGGATTCATCAGGATAGCGGAATCCAGACCAACGTTGTACGGCGACTCCTGCACAAACTTCTTGCGCCATGCAGCCTTGACATTGTTCTTGAACTCAACACCCAACGGGCCATAGTCCCATGTATTGGCAAGGCCGCCGTAAATTTCAGAGCCGGAGTACACAAAACCGCGTCCTTTGCACAGGGCGACGATTTTTTCCATGGTCTTTTCGCTGTTCTTCATTTTTATTTTCTCCTTTCGGCGTATATGGCGTATACGCACTGCATATTAAAAGGTATATACCGTTAGTCTATCAGTTTAAGCGGCAAAGTCAAGCACCTTGCCCCAATTCTGCGGCAAAAAACTGCACAAAATTCTGTTGCCCTGCGAAAACTTGTTTTCACTCTTGACGGTTTTGCCGATACATGATAAACTATATAGGCAGCAAAAAATTATAATCTATTATCCGGGTGTAGCGCAGCTGGTAGCGCGCCTGCTTTGGGAGCAGGATGCCGCAGGTTCGAATCCTGTCACTCGGACCATCATCGGAGCAAAGCGAACTTTGCTCCGATATTTTTTTGCAGATTTAACAAAAAATCGGGTCGCGGCAAAATGCTTCAACCCGATTTTTTTATTTTATGACTCAGATTTCAAACGGGTCAGTTCCAACCCGGTCAGGTACTTCTTCTGGAAGTATTCAACTGCTTCCCGGAATTCCGGAGAAGCCTTATACGCATGTTTACTGAAATCATGGGTATCAAAGCCCTTTTTGCCCTCAGCCAACTGAATGGTATAAATGGCGATATTGGAACAGTGGTCACCAATCTTTTCCAAGTCGTGCACGATTTCCAAGAACGGCAGGCCGGTTTGAATGGTACACGAACCGGTATTCAAGCGCTCAATGTGCCGGTCTTTCAAGATAGCCTTGAGCATGTCCACAACTTCCTCAATCGGTTCTACCTGTCTTGCAATCGAAGCCGAGCGTTCCAGATAGCCATTGACGGTCTTTTCAAGCAATTCACTGACCGCATCGGCCATAATTTTGAGTTCTGACTGTGCTTCCTTGGAGAATTGGCCGCCTGTTTCGCGCAGCGAAGTGACCGCGTCGAAAATATTTTGCTCATAGTCGCCAATTTTTTCAAAGTCGCTCAGTGAATGCAGCATTTCGGCGTGCTGACGGCGCAGACCGCCGGGCAAATCCGAACGAATCTGCACCAAATACTTTGCAATCTCCACTTCCGCGCGGTCGAGGAAATTTTCCTGCTCCAAGAACAGCGGTGCATTTTGCGCCCCCCGTCCAAAGAGCGGGTCAACTGCCAGTGCATAGTTCTCAAGCGCTGCTGTGCCCATATCTGCAATACACCGCTGTGCTTGGTCAAGCGCAATGGTCGGGGTTGCCAACAAGCGCGGCTCCAACTTGGCCAGCGAATCGGGTTTTTCCTCGTCGGCTGGAATGGTGTGTTCGGCCAGATAGACCAAAACACGGGTAAACGGCAAAAACAGAATGGTCACAATCACATTAAACAAGGTGTGGAAATTTGCGATGCCTGCTTTATCAATCGCCGCTTCCCAAAAACCAAATCCCACCGTATACTGGAAAGTATAGACACCAACCAAAAAGACAATCGAACCGATGAGATTAAAGTAAAAATGCACCATTGCAGTACGGCGTGCATTTTTTGTGCCGCCGATAGACGACAGGAATGCCGTGATACAGGTACCGATATTTTGTCCCAGAATAATCGGGATGGCCGCCGAATAGGTAATCGCGCCGGTTGTAGACAACGCCTGCAAGATACCTACCGAAGCCGATGACGATTGAATGATGGCGGTAACGCCAGCGCCCACCAGAACACCCAAAATCGGATTGGATATGGTGGCGAACAGCGTAGAGAACTGCGGGATATCTGCCAGCGGTGCAACCGCCCCTTCCATGGTTGCCATACCGATGAACAGCACACCAAAGCCAATCAAGATGTCTGCGATGTTGCGACGGCGCTTGCTCTTGCTGGTCAGCATCAAGATAATGCCGATAAGCACCATGACATATGCGAAGTTCTTGGGCTTGAGCATCTGCATCAAAAAGCTCTCCCCCATCGCGCCCGACGAATCCAACCGCAAAATCTGTGCGGTAATCGTTGTGCCGATGTTCGCGCCCAAAATCACGCCGACCGATTGCTTGAGGGTCATAATACCGGCGTTTACAAAGCCGACGACCATAACGGTGGTCGCAGAGGATGACTGAATGACCGCTGTGACGACCATACCCATGAGCAATGCCGAAAAAATATTGCCGGTCATCTTTTCCAGCGTCTTTTCCAGCTTTGCGCCAGCCGCCTGCTCCAATCCGTTCCCCATCGTGGTCATGCCATAAATGAACAGTGCAAGACCGCCGGCCATCTGCACTAGGTTCATCAAATCAAACCCCATGATTCACTCTCCTTCTCTCATCTGGTTCTTGATTTGTTTCCAATTTTTTTTGGATTATTCTCCAAAAAACCACTGTTTTCATTATATCTTTTGAACATTCATGCTGTCAACCGTTTTACCGAACTTTGTCGCTTCTTGAAACGGAAAACTTTCTTTTATGCAGAGAGGTGCAATTTATGCAAGATTCTGTTATACTGGTCACAACCGCTGTCGAGCCGGGTGAACGCTCGGAAAAACGCTCGATTTCCGACCTCTATGGGGCAGCCTTGCAGCGCGTTGGACTGCTGCCGATGCTCTATGCAGGGGGTGACCCGCAAGCGCTTGTGCAGCACTGTGACGGGCTTGTGCTGGCTGGTGGCGGGGACATCGAACCGGCGCTCTACGGTCAGCCCCATCTCTCCCATCACCTATCCATTCACCCTGTACGCGATGCCGAAGAATTTGCCCTATTACGCGCGTTCTGCGCCGCGGGCAAGCCGGTCTTGGGCATCTGCCGCGGGCTTCAAGTCATCAACGTGTTTCTCGGCGGCACGCTGCAACAGGATATCACCGGACACGATGGGATTCCCCATTCGGTGACCAGTGTAGCCGGTACGCAGACCGCGTGCCTGACCGGTGGATTTTTCAAAGCCAACAGTTACCACCATCAGGCCGTTGCACAGCTTGGCCACGATTTACGCGCCAGCGCATTTGCGGGCGACGGCACAATCGAAGCGCTGGAGCACCAGTCCTTGCCCGTTCTGGGCGTACAGTGGCACCCCGAACGCATGATTCCGGGCTTGTGTGCCGACACACCTGCCGACCACAGTGCACTGTTTACTTATTTTATCCAAAGGAACACAAAAACATGAAAGATTATCGCATCGTGAATTTGGAACTGAATCACCCCTCCGTGCGCGACATGCCCGCACGCATCGAAAAAGAATTGCGGCAGGCGCGCGGGCATCAAATTCGCGTGCTCAAATTCATCCACGGTTATGGCTCAACCGGTCGGGGCGGCAAACTGCGCCCCGCTGTGCGTCAAGTGCTCGACCGCGTCTGTGCCGCTGGGCAAATTGTATGCTATGTGCCCGGTGAACGCTTTTCCATTTTTGACACCGACACCCAACGCGCCCTACAAACGTGCGCCGAACTGCGCCGCGACCCCGATTTGGAGCGGCACAACAACGGCGTAACCTTTGTACTGCTTTCTGTGCACTGAACGACAAAAAGGCAGCCATCTAAAAAAGATGGCTGCCTTTGTCTTATCCTGCAACGATTAGTTTAGGAAATCTTTGAGTTTTTTGGAGCGGCTGGGATGACGCAGCTTGCGCAGCGCCTTTGCCTCGATTTGGCGGATACGTTCGCGGGTTACGTTGAACTCCTTGCCCACTTCTTCCAGCGTGCGGGTGTGTCCGTCCTCAATGCCGAAGCGCAGACGCAGTACCTTTTCTTCGCGCGGGGTCAGCGTCTTGAGCACCTCTACAAGCTGCTCTTTGAGCAGCATAAACGAAGCCGCCTCAGCCGGTTCGGGCGCATCGTCGTCCGGAATAAAGTCGCCCAAGTGGGAGTCCTCCTCCTCACCGATGGGCGTTTCGAGCGAAACTGGTTCCTGTGCAATCTTGAGGATATCGCGCACACGGTCAACCGGCATATTCATTTCGGCTGCAATTTCTTCGGGGGACGGGTCGTGCCCCAGTTCCTGAAGCAACTGACGGGATACGCGAATGACCTTATTGATGGTTTCTACCATGTGTACCGGAATACGGATGGTACGCGCCTGGTCGGCAATCGCGCGGGTAATGGCCTGACGAATCCACCACGTTGCATAGGTCGAGAACTTAAAGCCCTTAGTGCAGTCGAATTTCTCAACCGCCTTAATCAGACCCAGATTGCCCTCCTGAATCAAATCCAAGAACAACATGCCGCGGCCCACATAGCGCTTTGCGATGGACACGACCAGACGCAGATTGGCTTCTGCCAAGCGCTTCTTGGCGCGCTCACCGGCCTTGACCGCCTTGTTGAGTGCGGCAATCTCATCGGCGCTGACTGCGGTTGCACCGGGCTGGGTCATGGCATCCAGCTTTTCTGCCGCCTGATTGCCCTCCAGCATCTTCTGCGCCAAATCCACTTCTTCCTCTGGCGAGAGCAAATCAACCTTACCGATTTCCTTTAGGTACATGCGTACCGGGTCGTCAATGGCAAAGCCTTCTGCCAGTGCGGAGGTATCAACCAGTTCTTCTTCTGGTACTTCCTCGACCGCGGACGCTTCAAACTCCTCGTCCTCCTCGCCCAGCGGCACATCTAACACGCCTGCACCCTCGATTTCGATTCCCTCATTTTCGAGCATCTCATAAACCTTGTCAATCTGGTCGGTTTCCAGCTCCAACGGCGACAGCGTGTCCGCAATCTCCTTCAGGGTCAGTTTTCCGTTTTTCTTGCCTCTTGCCATCAAATCCTTGACGACCTGCACTTGCTGCGCGAGCTGTTCTGCACTTGCCATATCTTATTTGCCTCCCATTTTATCTGCTTTCATTTTGGAAAAGGTAATCATCGGGTCTTCCCCGCCGGCCTCGGGCGGTTGTTCCAGTTTGCGCTGCGTCCGCCGTTCGTCCATGATTTTTATGTAATCGTCGAGTGCCTGCTGCCGCCGTTCTGAAACCGGCGTGCGGGATAAAATCCCGGACAGCAAAGCCAGTTCGCCGTCATCTAGGTAACCTTCATATCCACTGATGGAAACTGGTGCGCCCTGTCGGTCGAGTTCGAGCGCATGGGCATAAATCTTGCCCAAAACCGGCGCGGTGAAATCCTCCGGTTTGAGCCGCTTTGCCAGCGGTTCAAGCAAGGCCGCGTCGGTGAACAACAGCGCCAAAACGCCTTCCTCCGCACGCGCGGCTTTGACATCGTCGTAGTGCAGCGCCCGGTCTTTGGGTTGTGCATTTTGCACGGCGGCGCGAATGGCGCGGTGTTCGGCTGTGCGTTCGCGCTTGCGGCGCAGCCCCATTGCCCGCCGCACTTCAACCGTCATTGCATCCTGCGTCACATCTGCCAGCTTTGCCGCACGTCCGGTGTAAATTTCCCGCTCGACCGAATTGGCAATCGCTGCCAGCATTTGCGCCGCTTCCTGCACAAAGGCCACCCGCTGGTCATCTTCGGTCAAATCAAACTTAGCCGCAATCTGTTCCAGCCGATAGGCGTTATGCCCTTCACTGCGCTCGATAAGCCGCCGAAAGGCGTCCGCGCCTTTGTCCTTGATAAATTCATCCGGGTCTTTCGCGCCCGGAATGCGCAGCACATTGACCTGTAAATCGGCGCGTTTTAGAATGTCAATCGCGCGCTGGGCGGCAGCTTGTCCGGCTCCGTCCGCATCGTAGGAAATAATGATTTTTTTGGTGTGCCGCGCAATCATGCGCGCCTGTTCTTCGGTCAATGCCGTGCCCAAGCTGGCAACTGCGCTGTCAAATCCGGCTTGATGCAGGGCAATGACATCCATATAGCCCTCAGCCAAAATAAAATAATCACTCTGGGTCTTTTTCGCCAAGTTGAGCGCAAACAGGTTGCGTCCCTTGTGAAAAATGCGGGTGTCGGGCGAGTTGAGATACTTGGGTTTGGAATCATCCATTACGCGCCCGCCGAACGCGATGACCTGCCCGCGCACGTCAATGATGGGAAACATCACGCGCCCACGGAACTTGTCATAAATCGCGCCTTTTTCATTCTTGACCGCAAGACCTGCATCCAGCAGTTCTTCCTTGGTGTAGCCCTTTTTCATCATCGCATCCATCGTTGCGTGAAAGGAATCGGGCGCATAGCCAAGCCCAAACCGGTTCATGGTCTTGCGGGTCAGTCCACGCCGCGCGAAATACTGCTGCATGGGCGTATATTCGGGCAGCCAAAGGGTGTCGTAATAAAACCGTGCGGTGTCTTTCATCAGGGCAAGCAGCCGTTCCCGACGGTGTGCCGCCTGTGGGTCGGCGTTCTCCTGCGGCATTTTCAGTCCACAGCGGTCGGCCAAAAACCGAACCGCGTCCCGAAATTCCAAGCCCTCAGCGCGCATAATAAAATTGATGACACCGCCGCCCGCACCGCAGCCAAAACAGTGGTAAATCTGCTTGTCAGGTGAAACCGAAAACGAGGCTGATTTTTCGTTGTGGAACGGGCACAGCCCGAAATAGTTTGCCCCTTGCCGTTTGAGCACGACATATCGGGAGACAATGTCCACAATATCACTGCGCGCATTGAGTTCATCTAAAAACGCATGGTCAATCGCCATTCGGTCTCACCTCCTTGGGGGTTGTGCTCAAGTTCGATTCCAAGAGCGCGGTAAAAACAAATCTTTGCAACATGCAATCGCATAACGGTCGGTCATAGAAGCCAGATAGTCACAAACCACCCGTTCCCGACTGTCGCCGTCGTCTACCAGTCGCCGGTATGCGGCTGGTAATTGCTCAAAATGTCCGATGTAATATTCGTAAAGCGTGCGCAGCATCCATTCTGCCCGGCTATCCTGCACAGCAGATTGCCCATCATACACCCGCTCGAACAAAAAGTGCCGTAAATCAAGCATTGCTTGTTCGGTCGGCTCGTCCATGCCAATCGCATGATTTTTCTGTCCATAGTCGATGACCGCATGTACCAACGTGTTAATGCGCCGTCCGTGGGTCGTGCCCAACTGGCTTTTTACCGCCTGCGGCAAATCGCTTTCGGACAGAATCCCGGCGCGAATGGCATCATCTATGTCGTGATTGACGTAAGCAATGCGGTCGGCATAGTGAATCAGGCGGCCTTCGGGCGTGCTGGCTTTTTGGCTGCCGGTATGACAGGCAATGCCGTTTAGCACCTCCTGCGACAGATTGAGCGGCGCGATACGGCTGACCATGCGCACACTTTGCAGATTATGATGAAACCCTTCGGGGCAAACGGCCTGCAAAGCGCGTTCTCCGGCGTGTCCGAGCGGCGTATGCCCCAAATCATGCCCCAGTGCAATGGCTTCCACCAAGTCTTCATTGAGCCGCAATGCGCGGGCAATGGTGCGCGCAATCTGCGCGACTTCCAGCGTATGGGTCAGGCGGGTACGGTAGTGGTCGCCTTCGGGCGAGATAAACACCTGTGTCTTATTGGACAACCGCCGGAACGCTTTGGAATGAATGATACGGTCACGGTCGCGGGCAAAACAAGTGCGAATGGGACAAGGTTCCATGGGCGTTTGCCGTCCGGCAGACCGGTCGGAAAAGGTCGCCCAGTCGCATAAAATTTGGTGCTCCAATTGTTCGGTCTGTTCTCGAATGGTCATGCGGCAGCACCTCCGAAAAAAATCCCTCTATTTATATATACGCAAACTGCCCGCAAAAAACTTTTTTTGCGGCAAATTTTTTTGAGATTTTTTCATCTTTGTAAAAGATGCACAAAATAATACATTTTTGCGCACATCATCTGCACGCCTTGTTGCAAACGGCAATCACTTCACGCGCCGTCCACGGAACGAAACTTCCATCGGTTCCGCATAAACCGTGCCGGCTGTCGCGTCGGCAAGTGCTTGGTTGAGGGCATCCAGCCCGCCAACCGGCTGCACCACGGTCAGTGTCACATCTGCGCCGTAGTCAATGTCCTCGGTCGTGCAATCCTGTTCGGGCAAAATCTGCTGTACCACACCGAGCAGATTATATGGGCAGGCAATGAGCAGCGTTGCAAACCGGCTCATCTGCTGCACGCCTGCGGCGGCGACCGCAAGCTGCACGCCCTTGGTGTAGGCGCGTACCAAACCGCCCGTACCCAACAAAATACCGCCAAAATAGCGCGTGACCACGCAGCACACATTGACCAGCCCTTCATGCCGCAAGACATCGAGCATGGGCATACCGGCCGTTCCCTGCGGCTCTCCGTCGTCGGAATAGCGCATCAGATTGCCCTCGCGCAAAATATAGGCGTAACAGTTGTGCGTCGCGTCCCAATAGGTTTCCCGCATTTCTTTGATTTTTGCCGTGGCCTGCTCTGCCGTTTCCACCCGCCACAACCGGCCAATAAACTTGGAACGCTTTTCTACAAAGCTATCTTCGGCATATTCCGCAAACGGAATCAAATAATCCTTTTCTTCGGGTGTCATGGCTCGTCCACCTGATACTTGCGCATCTGTCCACATAATTTATCATCGACCACAACGGTCAGCAATGTTCCGGTTTCATTGTAATCGACCTCGGATACCTGTGCTTCGCGGTGCAGCAGGTCGAGCGCCGCGCCGTCGCTGTACGGGATGCACAACCGCATTTTATGTTTGCCACGTCCGAGCGCACGTTCAATGGCTTCCAGCAATGCCTGGGTGCCCTCGCCGGTCTTGGCTGAAAACAGAACACCATCGCGCACGGCGGGCAATTCCTCACACTTATCCGCCTTATTATAGACCATCACGCGCGGAATCTCCTGTGCGCCCAGTTGTACAATGACCTGTTCAACCGTATCTACCTGTATCTGCCAATCGGGGTCGGACACATCGACCACATGCAGCAGCAAATCGGCATATGCCAGTTCTTCCAGCGTTGCTTTAAAAGCGGACACCAGATGGTGTGGCAATTTGCGGATAAACCCAACCGTATCGGACAGTAAAATCTCCTGTGTGTCCGAAATGCGCTTTTTGCGCGTGGTGGGGTCGAGCGTGTCAAACAGGCGGTCGTTGGCCTCGATTCCCGCGTCGGTCAGTTGATTCAAAAGAGTAGATTTGCCCGCATTGGTGTAACCCACGATGGCGACCAAGGGCAATTCGGTCTTTTTGCGCTGACGGCGCTGGACGGCGCGCACCTGCCGCACCTGTTCCAAGTCGGCGCGCAATTTATCAATGCGGCGGCGAATGTGCCGCCGGTCGGATTCCAGCTTACTTTCGCCTGGCCCGCGTGTGCCAATGCCGCCGCCCAAGCGGCTCATAGCATGACCCAAACCAGCCAAACGCGGCAAAATATACTGATACTGTGCCAGTTCAACCTGCAATTTGCCCTCGCCTGTGCGCGCGCGCTGGGCGAAAATATCCAAAATCAGCGCCGAGCGGTCTAAAATCGTGCGGCCTGTCTGTTCTTCGAGCACGCGCATTTGAGAGGGCGACAGCTCATTGTCAAAAATAATCAGCTCTGCGTCATTGGCCTCGGCCATCTGCCGCACTTCCTCCACTTTGCCTTCACCGATAAAGGTTTTGGCATCGGGTGCGGGACGGGTTTGCAGCATCCGAGCAACCGGCTGTGCGCCCGCAGTCTCGACCAGTGCCGCCAATTCTGCGAGGGTCTGTTCGTCGGCATTTTCCTCTGCGCGGAAACTATGGCAGCTCAGTCCGATGAGTACCGCCCGTTCCACGCGCTTTTCCTGCAATTCCAGTTCATTCATGGTGTGCATTCGCCTCCTGAAAACAATGGTTTTGTGTGGCGCTTGCCGTCAACCCGGCTGGAAGAAAAGAAAAACCATCGAAGTGACCTTCGATGGTTTCATCTTACTTGTCCAGATTGAAACGCTTCTTGAAGCGATCAACACGTCCGCCGGTATCTACCAGCTTCTGCTTACCGGTGAAGAACGGGTGACACTTCGAGCAAACGTCAACGACGATGTTCTCCTTGGTAGAGCCAGTCTCAATGACGTTGCCACAAGCGCAACGAATGGTCGTCTGCTTATAATCGGGATGGATGCCCTGCTTCATGTTGTTTCACCTCTTTCCGGTTATGCCTTACAGTCGTAAAAATATAATACCATACGCCCGAACAGATTGCAAGTATTATTTCGAATTTTCCACAAAAAACTTTATTTTTTGTAGACGAGGTCGGCTTCCGTCCAGTCCTTGAGCACGGGCTGCATGGAACGCGCGATTTTCTTTGCGCCCTCCAGGTCGTGCAGCAGGTAGTTACCGCACTCAATGCGGCTAACGCCGGGCACGTCGCCGGTGAAGTCGGCCACAAAGTCCATCGTCTGCTGTACCAGCCGAATGGCATCTGCTGGCTTCATGTCGCGCACCAGAAAATAAAATCCGGTCTGGCAGCCCATCGGGCCGGCATAAATGATTTGCGAAGCAAATTCAGAATTGCGTACATAGGTTGCAAATAAGTGTTCAAACGTGTGCGAGGCAGCCGGTTCCAGATAAACGCCGCCATTGGGCGTTACCATGCGTACATCATACGTTGTAATATCTCCATCAATGCGCGAGGTATACATACCGGGTGTGAGCAGGTCGTGGTTGACTTCAAAACTTGCAATTCGTTTCATCACAACATTCTCCTTTTTTGTCTGTTCTGTCTGTCATTATAAAACCCTGCACGTCAAAGTGCAATCCCTTTTGCCTTAACCGGTCTTTTGTGGCGGCAATACCGACACAATGATATCACGCACCTGTTCGGGCAAGGTTTTTGCCGCTTCGCGCGTCAAATTCTCTGTTGCAACCGGCTGATGAATGGTCACGCGCACGGTGCCCGGATGAATCCAAACGCCCTGCGCCTCCATCAGCCGGTAAGAACCGTCAATCGTGACCGGCACCAGCGGCACGCCTGCGCGTGCCGCAATGCGGAATGCGCCCGACTGAAACCGGTGCATCGCGCCGCCGCGCGAGCGCGTCCCTTCGGGAAAAATGGTAATGCTGCGGCCACTCTTGAGCAGCTTTTCCCCGTCCAGAATGACCTGTGCCCCGGCGCGCGGGGAAGCGCGGTCTACAAACAGACAATGCAGATGACGCATCCAAGTGTGTACAAACGGCAGCCGCGCCAACTCCTTTTTTGCAACCAGTCCATGCGGTTCGCGCAGGACGGTCAACATAATCGGAATGTCAAAATTGCCCTGATGGTTGGCAATATATACGGCTGGGCCGTCGGGCAAGTGCTCGCGCCCGGTGACTTCCACCTTTGCGCCCGCCAGCCGCATCAGTCGATGCGCCCAGCGGTTGACCATGCGCTGTACCAGCACGTCGGCTCGCACATCCTGCCCGCGTTTTTCCAATATCCAAATGTAACCACTGACCGGAATTGCCGCCAGCAGATACAGCCAGAAATACACAAACCAAATGATTGTCCGCATGTGCCGTTCCTCCTATGCGCGTGGCTCCAAATGCTTGATTTCCCTTTGGTAAATGCGCACCAATACAACATAGGAAACCACAAGTGAGATATATTCGGCAATGGGAATGGAATACCAAGTTGCCTGCAAGCCGAAGAAGTGCCCGAGCACAGCCGCTGCGGGCAGAATGATGCACAACTGACGGCAGAACGACACCACGAGCGATGCTAAGCCGTGTCCGACTGCCTGAAAGACCGTAGAATTGATGATACCGAAGCCCGCACCGATAAAGGACAAGCTGATAATGCGCAGCGCCGGAATACCGATTTTGAGCATATCGGCTGTTGCGGCCGGGTCATCGGCTGGCGTAAACATGCCTATCATCTGCGCCGGGAACACCTGGAAAATGACCACACCAATGGCCAGAATGACCAGCGCCGAACCAAGTGTAATGCGGTAAGCGCCCATCAATCGACCACGGTCACGCGCGCCGTAGTTGTAGCCCATAACGGGCAGTGCGCCCTGATTGAGTCCAAAAACCGGCATAAAAATAAAGGTTTGGAGCTTGAAATACACGCCGAGCACGGTGACAGCCGTTTCAGAAAAGTGAATCAGAATACCATTCATGCCCGCGGTCATGACCGAGGACAAACTCTGCATAATGATGCCCGGCAGGCCGACCTGATAAATTGCCCCTAGCATGCGCAGGCGGGGACGCCATCCGCGCATACGCAAATGCAGCACTTTTTGGTGAATAAATACGCCCCACAGACCGATGAACATGCCGATAACCTGTCCGATAACGGTTGCAATCGCGGCACCGCGAATGCCCAGTTCCGGGAACGGTCCAATACCAAAAATCAAAAGCGGGTCAAGTATAATGTTGATAATGGCGCCGCACAGTCCCTGATACATCGGTATCATCATATTACCGGTCGATTGCTGAATTTTTTCGCACATAATCGAAACCATGACAAAAATACTCAGCCCAACCGCAATGTAGGAATATTGTACCGCCTGTTCGAGTACGCTTGCATTTTCTGTAAATCCAGTCAAAAATGGACGGCTGGCGAAAAAGCCAATCAGCACAAACACAATGCCACCCAGCACCGAAAGTGCAATGCCGTGTTCGGCCGCATGGGTGGCCTTTTCGTTATCTTTTGCCCCCAAACAGCGCGCAATGAGCGAGTTAACACCCACGCCGGTACCGACTGCAATCGCGATGACCAGCTGCTGAAGCGGAAACACCAGTGAAACAGCGGTCAGCGCACTGGCCGAATACCGCGCCACAAAGATACTGTCCACGATGTTGTAAAGCGCGTTGATGAGCATGGAAATCATCGCGGGCAGCGCCATACTGAAAATGAGCGGGCCCATGCGCATGGTGCCCATTTTTTGTTGTGACTGCAAATCAATCCCTCTTTTCTATCTATTTTTTTGATTCCCCTCAACCTATTTTGAGGCACTATGCTATTCTACCCGAAGAAAGCGCCCTTTGCAAGCACTGATTGCGCGAAATCTTGACAAAAATTTGAAACTTTTTTGGTATGGTTTGCAACTTCATTCGCCCGACTGTCGCGCGATAAATTCCGGCCGCAATTTGGAGTACATGATTTTTTGAGCGCTGTATAATCCGGAATATCCGGACAGCATATAGGACACCGCGCAGCCCAATGCAAACAACAACAGCCCATCGCCGCCAAATAATTCATAAGCCAGTAAAATCGAGGTCAACGGGCAGTTGGTCACGCCGCAAAATACCGCAACCATGCCCACACCGGCGCCAAACGAACCCGACAACCCCAAAAATCTGCCATAATAGCAGCCAAATGTTGCACCGACAAAAAAAGCTGGTACAATCTCGCCGCCTTTGAACCCTGCCCCCAACGTCAACGCGGTCAGCACCATTTTTATCAGGAAGGCCGCCGGATGGGCGTAACCGGTAAACGCGCGCCATATTTGTTCCATCCCCGCGCCGTTATAATCCCGATTGCCCAGCAGAAGCGTAAACACCACCACCAGACAGCCACCCACCAGCACACGCACATAGGGATTGGGCAAATAACGCGCATAAAACCGGTGTAAAATACCAAACACCTTGCAAAAAAGCACGGCAACCAGTGCACACAGCACCCCCAGCGCAACCACCTGTACCAGCGCCAGCGGGGTTAATTGTGGGATACCAAACACCAGAAACGCTTCGGGTACACCGCCCAACGCCCGCGCGGTCATCAGCGCCACCAGCGAGGCCAATAAACAAGGGAACATGGCCGCATAATACATCACGCCTACGCTGACCACTTCCATTGCAAACACAGCCGCGGCCAGCGGCGTGCCGAACAGCGCCGAAAATCCTGCCGCCATGCCGCACATCTTAATTACACGTTCATCCTTGTCATCCAGACGCATAAACCGGCCGACATAAGCAGAAATCGAACTGCCCATTTGCAGCGCCGCGCCTTCCCGTCCGGAAGAACCGCCGAACAGATGGGTGAGCACGGTTGCCACAATGATAAGCGGTGCGGTACGCAGTCGAATCGGTGCATTATCGCGCACCGAAATCAGCACCAGATTGGTACCGCCATCGCGCGCCATATCGCACACCCGATACAACCAGACAATGAACAGACCGGCAAGCGGCAGTCCGAACAGCAGAAACGGATAGGTTTTGCGCCATGCGGTGACTTGTGCAATGGCGTGATGAAATCCCACACCAACCGCGCCGACCAACACGCCAATTATGACCGAAAAGAAAATCCAGCGCACAAATACCCCTGCACCTTGCATCATATGGTGTGTTATTTTTTGGCTTGCCGTTTGGTTTTGTTTTTCTTTTTCCTCCATCATTTTTCCCCCTTCCAACATCCCCCAACTGTCCTTATCGTATCATATCCTTTGTCAGATAGCAAGAACGGCCATCCCGAAAATGGGATGGCCGTAAATACGCGAACAAAGAATTTTCAGTTTTACTTGTGTACCGAAACAGCGGTATCTTTCAGCACAACATCGTGCGCACCGCCCTCAACAATCGAGGTTGCCGAAACCAGCGTAATCTTTGCCTTTTCCTGCAATTCCGGAATGGTCAGCGCACCGCAGTTGCACATAGTCGAGCGTACCTTGTTCAGTGTCAAAGTTACATTGTCCTTGAGCGAACCGGCATAGGGCACATAGGAATCTACGCCTTCTTCAAACGACAGCTTTTGTGCACCGCCCAAGTCATAGCGCTGCCAGTTGCGCGCACGCGCCGAGCCTTCGCCCCAGTATTCCTTCATAAAGGTGCCGCCGATGTTAACCTTGTTGGTCGGAGATTCGTCGAAGCGGGAGAAGTAACGACCCAGCATAATGAAATCTGCACCCATTGCCAGCGCCAGCGTTACATGATAGTCGTGTACAATACCGCCATCCGAGCAAATCGGGATATAGATGCCGGTTTCCTGGAAGTATTCATCACGCGCTGCTGCGACTTCAATGACCGCGGTAGCCTGTCCACGACCAATGCCCTTTTGCTCACGGGTGATACAAATAGAGCCGCCGCCGATACCGATTTTGATAAAGTCTGCACCTGCTTCGGCGAGGAAGCGGAACCCTTCACGGTCAACGACATTGCCTGCGCCTACCTTTACGGTGTCGCCGTAGTGTTCGCGAATCCATGAAATCGTACGCGACTGCCATTCAGAGAAGCCTTCAGAAGAGTCGATACACAATACATCAGCGCCCGCATTGACCAATGCCGGAACGCGCTGTTCATAGTCACGGGTATTGATACCTGCGCCGACAATATAACGCTTGTCCTTGTCGAGCAGTTCAAGCGTGTTTTCCTTGTGCGAGTCGTAGTCCTTGCGGAATACCATATAAACCAGATGGCCGTTCTCATCGACCAGCGGCAAAGAATTCAGCTTATGGTCCCAAATAATATTGTTTGCTTCTTTCAGCGTGGTGTCTGCCGGTGCTGTGATGAGCTTGTCAAACGGTGTCATAAACGACGAAACCTTTTCCGCAGTATCCATGCGCGAAATGCGGTAATCACGGCTGGTTACGATGCCCAACAGCTTACCGGTTGCTGTGCCGTCATCGGTTACGGCAACGGTCGAGTGTCCAGTCTTTTCCTTGAGTGCCAAAATATCTGCCAATGTCTGGTCGGGCTTAATGTTGGAATCGGATACGATAAAGCCAGCTTTATAAGCCTTGACACGGGCAACCATTGCCGCCTCACTCTCAACGGTCTGCGAGCCATAGATAAACGAAATACCGCCTTCTCTTGCCAGCGCAATCGCCATCTTATCATCCGAAACCGCCTGCATGATTGCAGAAACCAGCGGAATGTTTGCATACAACGCAGACTCTTCGCCCTTTTTATACTTGACAATCGGGGTGCGCAGACTTACGTTTGTCGGCACGCACTCTGACGAAGAATAACCGGGTACCAGCAGGTATTCACTGAATGTGCGCGAGGGTTCCGAAAAATAATACGCCATAATGACTTCTCCTTTACCGCTTAATACTGATTTTACGTTATGTATCATTATACCGTTTTGGACAGACAAAGTAAACCCGTGTTTTGTCAAAATTTATGTGTGATTCGCACGCCTCGACCTATGCAATTCGCCGTGAACGGCCGTTTTCACTCTTACTGTTTCATTGTGCAATTGGTCTAATTCTTGTCTCCTTGCAGCGCATACCGAATGCGCGATTCTATAACCGCGCCCGGGTCATATTTTCCATTTTTAGCCACCAACTGTGACGGCACGATATCAAGGTACGCCAAATGCTGCACAAACTCCGAGGGCACATTTTCAAAAATCAATAAAGTCGCATTGTATTCGGTATCCTCAACGACCGTAGCTGGATACAGCGTGCCGCTGTCCGATACCAGATAGGCAGCACCGGGCGGTGTATTCTGGTCGCGCACATACGTCACCGGTGTAGTGCGGCAGACCACTGACAATGCCTGCGGATAGTAATAAGCCGTGTACATCATACTGGATTGACTTTCATCCTTGCTTTCCTGCCAAATCACTTGCCGTTCCAAATCGCCGCCAATTTGGTCGGAAATGGTTTCCATATGCGCTGTATACAGGTCACTATGAATATACTCATATTTTTGCGCAAAATAAAACATTGGCATCGCCAGCAGTATCACCATCAACAATGCCTGTGCAACGTGCGCTTGATGCGCTTTCAAAATAGACATTTCCGCACCCCACTTCTTTTTCGTACACTCTTACTTTTATTTTATTGTAACAGTCTGTCGAATAAATGTATATGGGGCATTTATCATAAAATCGCCTACTTTTTTTTGACGAGGAACACCTGTATGTTTACCTGCAAAGATTGTCGATATTTTATCACACATTCTGCCAAAACAGCCAAACGCACTCGCGTATACGGGCATTGCACCGTTCCGCGCGTTAAAATTCGTCGTCCAGACAGTCAAATTTGTCCATATTTTACATCTAAAAACAAGCACTCATCACAGCCACAAGCAAAATAAAAAAGCAGAACCAAAATGGTTCTGCTTTTGTGTGCGCGCCTTGTTATCTTTCCGGGCCGTCGCCAGCCAAGTATTGTCACCGTTAACGAGCTTA